>JBAVSY010000041.1:0-21052 GCA_049695855.1 Candidatus Korobacteraceae bacterium
CTAGTGTCCTGTCTCGCAAGTTGCTTTAGTATTCTGCAACCTCGCACCTGCGGCATTCGATGATCAGCGCAAATAATCACGCGGCCCGGACTGTCGCAATAGTAAAGACACTTCGGATACGGCACACTAGTACCAGGTATATCCCAGCATCAGTTGTAGCGACACCGGAACTCCGGGGTTCAGGTCGCCCAAGTATGCATTTGAGACGTGTTGAAAACGCAGGCCAACATCAAGCGAGCGCCGGGAACGAAGAAATAAGTGAGTTCCAGCATCGACAGCTATGCTGAAATTGAACTGCGAGGTGTTACCTGGAGGAAATTTTTGGGGACTGAACAGCAAGCCTCCACTGAATCCAATAAAGGGAACTGTCTTGCGAAAGTTGCTGGTGAAATTCCAGCGCGGGCCTAAGGCCTCAAAGCCGCCGGTATATTGGCTTCCGAGAACCCAGAAATTCTCCACCGGAATGACGTTGAAATCCCATTCCAATGTTCCGCGGGTCCAACCATGTCCGTGTTCGTCGGTTAACACGTCCCCGGCATGAAGTAGGACAGTGAAGTTGCTGATGGAGCGATTAGCGGTCGGGAATCTGGGCGCCTTCGAATCCACAATGGTCGAGCCGCCGGCAATCTGAAACCCAAAATTCCAACTGGGATGACGGAGAACGTTCGAAGGTGCGTCGTCAAGGTTCTGCGCAAACCCTAGAGGAGAGAGCGTAAAGAAGAGGTACAAAAAGCCGGAGATCCTCTTTAATAGCATTGCGGGGGACACTTTCACATGCCTCCCCATGGCTGACTCCCCGGGTCTCATTTTGCTCTTGGTGATCACGTCCTCTCCAATTTTTCCGGCTCTAGAATTTCCAGGCCACACCCAGGCGAGCAGTACGCGGAGTTTCAATCGCTAGTGGCACGCGTAGATTGAACGCTGCTCCCGTGAGATCGGCTTCTTGCGTGCTGTTGTTCAGGTTCAGGATGTTGAATACGTCGAGATAACCGGAGAGCGTCCCCCGGGGTAGCCGGAAATCACGGGCAACCCGCACGTCGAGGGTCAGGTTGAATTGGGTTTGAAAACCGCCGGGGTGTCCAACTGGAGTGGCTCTGACGAAGAATGGACCCTGATTAAATCCGTTGACGAACAACAGCCGCCCAAACGGCACGCCATCGAAGTAGGTTGCCACCGCGGCCAGGTAGAATCCGTGAGGCGCAGCATAGTATGCCGTGGTCTTGGCCGTATAGGCACGATCGAAGTACGTTCTGCCTTGCGACATAACCAGCGTGTTGGGATCGATCCCCAGCGAGCCCACAAATCCTGTGTCATTTTGAAAGGGAGAATTTCCGGGGCTGGTGCGTGCCAGGGTCTGGCCAGCCGTGAAACTCGCAGACAACTCCCATGACCGCCTCATCCTGGCCATCACCTGAGCTTCGAAACCCTTGTAGCTGGCCCGCAGCCCGGGGTTGGTCAGCAGCAGAAAATCATGTCCCAGCGCGCTGTGCTTCTCGTTGTAAAGCGTAAGAATCTGATCGTCCACCGTGCCGTAGATGCCATCATTTCCGGGATCGGTGAATGACACCGGCGTGTAATCGGAAAAAGGAACGCCGGTATTTTCCAGTCCTATCAGGCGATGGTCGTCCCGTCGAAAGAAGCGCACGGAAGCCGTCAGGTGCTGGCGCAGATTTTCCTGCAATCCAAAGCTGATCTCGTCGGTGTAGGGGCGAGCGAGGTTGGGATTGATGGCAGAGTACGGCCCGCCGAACACACGCAGCAGCGGGCCAACTTCGGAGGGCAGGGCAACTCCATCTCCGTTGGAATCCTGCCAGCGAAACACCTGACCGCCCAAAGCGGCTGGATTTCCGAAATCGAGATAGCGTCCCTGAAGAAGATGGCCATAGCGCGACCAACTGCCTTGCAGGACGAGACCCGGGGGCCAGAGCGGCACCACGAACCCTAGCCGCGGCTCCAGTGTGGTCCAGTTGATCTCATTCGCGGCTCCGTTGGCTTGCCCTGTAGAGGTATCGATGCGGAGGCCGATCGGCAGAATCAGCCAGCGGGTTAGCCGCCATGAGTCTTCTATGTACTCAGCTACATTTTGTACGTGCTGTTTGGCTTGCGCCGGAGTATTCCAGGCGATCACTTCGCTGCCGTTACCGTTCACCAGAATCTGTTGAGCATTGCCGATGGCATACCAGCGATTCGTCATATCGCTGCGGTCCCAATCGACGCCGATGCTCAGGCTATGGCTTCCCAGATAGCCATACACAATGGATTGCAGCATGCCCTGAGCCTCATAGCGGGTTCGTAAACCAGAGGTAGCCAGGGGTGCGGGGCCGGTGAAGATCAGCAGCGGGAGATCGACTGTACTGAAGCTGGTTGCACGGTTTTGAAAGTCCGAGGAGACAATTGCGTTAACCACTCCGAAGCTGGCGCTGAGCACCGTTGCCGGACGTAGCTGCTGGTTCCATAGGGCTTGAAATTGATTGAAGTTGTCATTCCCTCGGGTCGTGGCACTGGGAGCGACAGTAGGCATCGCTCCTTGCCGGGAATCAAACACGTGCTGCCCGCTGTACAGCACATCGAGTCGCTGCGATCCGCGTGACCAGGGTGTGAAGTCTGCCAGGACACGATTGACGCCGCTATCGATGGGAGCCGCGAATCCGCCAAGCTCTTGTGACACTTGCTGGGTAGAAGCAGAAAGAAAGAATGGCAGTCCCGCCAGTGCTGCCGGCAGGTTGCCGCCGAGCTGCGCACTGGCGTCCGTCAGTGAATTAAGGCGCTCCGGGCCAGGAAAATCGAGATCGCGCAGGCGCGCGTTCATATTGTCGCTTTGCAGCCCACCTCCTGAACCAAACAACCAGGCTCCGCCGTGCAAAGCACCACCCGCTTCCGGCGATGCTAATCCGAGGTTTTCGCCCGAGCCTTGCCAGGCGGCAGGTTTCGATGCCGTTACGACTTGGAATTCCGACAGCGCATCGATGCCGGGGTTAATCAGCGGCAGACCGGGGACGTAAGGATCGGTTACATTCAGGCCGTTGAACTGGTACTGGTTTTCGGTCCAGGAAGATCCGAGGGCGGAGAACAGAGCGGGGACCGCGGTTTCCAGCCCGCCGATCTCGAACCGATTGGTGACCGTAGAAGGCTCGAGGTTTTGCAGGATTGACCATAGGTTGCGCCCGTTGGGAAGTTTCTGAATCGCAAAATTGCCAAACTGGCTGCCAAACCACACATCTTCGTCAACGACCTCGGAAGGCGCCGGAGCTTGATCGCTGGCCAGCGGCAAAAGTGTCGTACGAACGTACAGAGTGCTATCCGACCGAACGTCCACGACGATTCGCCGATCTTTCCAGCCGTCGGCCGCGAGGTCAAGGCGGTAACGGCCCCAAGTAAGCCCCGCAAAGCGGAAATACCCGTGGTCGTCAGTCACCACTTCCTTTGCGGAAAGGGAATGACCCTCATGTGACAGGCGAACCCGGACACCCACAAGAGCTTGGCCGGAGCCTGTGACGACGCCGTAAAGTTTTCCAGAGCGTGACTGCGCCAAACTGGTGGCTGAAATAAGCACTCCTAGAATCGCGCTCCAATAGATGTTGCAACGCGCACCTTTGGGAAATCTGGACGAAGGTGTTGGCTGGCTCTTGCGCATTGATCTAGCTACCGACACAGAAGCGGCAATGGGCTGTTTTTGTTGCCTCTTCGATTCGCTAAATGGGCGAGGCTGCTTTAAGAACCGTGCCTCGTTCGCTCAACCTTTTGTAAGCTCCAAGAGGGAAGAGGCATCCCTGGATCTTATCGATTATCCTCGCAATCGGCTCCTGAGTCAGCCGTCGCAATCACTGTGCGAATCGCGCTTGGGCTTGAAATGTCAGAGTAGTAGCGCAGCTTATGGGTGGGGGCGAGGTGATGCGGGTAAACTGCGCAGCCTTCACGAAGTGACGAATTGCCTGAGGTGTAGTTCATCTCCACAGCTCTTGCTGAACCCGACACACGAACGCCGCGGCTGGGGTGGCGTTTCGCGTCGAGTAGCCGCGCAGCTACCTGAGAAGCAGGCTCCCAGGAAGGTGGATGGGCTGATTCCGGTCAGAATCATGCGCACTCGGAAGACCTGCCCGGCACCACCACCGTATCCGTCGCATTGCCTCAGTCTGCACTGACATCTACGGAGTGGCGCCGACGGGACTGCTCTACGGTCGCAAGGTCATAACGCACTGGAAATTCGCCGGCCGACCTGGCGCAACGTTATCCTCAGTTACAGATCAACGCCAAGCCATGGCGAAGAGAGGGCAGTCCGCCCTGCCGTTGGCATTTTATTCGCATATAAGGCTCATCCTGCTAGAAAGCTGCCCACTCCAGCAACATGCAGCAAGACCGCTACGCCGATCAGTTGCCACGCCGTTCGTGTCCCAATCCACTGCTCCTTGATTGCTCTTCGTAACACGTAAACACCGAAAGGCAGATTAATCAACACCGCCGTGATCAATCCCGGAGAGTAGCCGCCTCTGATCAAGGCGGCAAGTATGTGCCAACCGGCGTTCACCAGCAGAACGGATTCCAGCAAGAGTGCCGCTATCAGCAGGCCTTTGTTCGGACGTAGGATGGCCCATGCGATTACGGCCAGTGGCAGTACAGTTGCCATGGCCAGGGACACACCCAGATCATGCGTGTTCTGCAAAAAAACAGGTGGAGGCAGCCAGCGCTGCAATCGACTCGGCGACCACAAGAAGGCCGGGAAGGTCAAATACTCTTCGGTAGTATGCAGTAAAAGGGTTATGCCAATCAGGGCCAGCACTGCCTTGCGTGAGAGAAAGTGCATGATGGATAGATCATGTTATTCGCATTCTCGTATACCTTGCCATATTTTTCATGCTCCCAACTGGGATAAGGTCATGTCCCATTCAATAGAACAAACGGAAGGATAGTTTTGCCGACATCTCTGCGAGTCCTTGAAGTCGCGGTATCGAAAGCGCCCGCAGACCCACCCGCAGGCACCTAAGAAAACTACGCCTTATACAAAACGGCGCTTAACACCAGGTGGCTTTTTGGGTAAGGACAACCATCACAACCATCTTGTGAAGGAGATGGGCGTGGAGATATGGAGAAGGCTGCGCGTTTCTCACATCTCCACATTCCCGGCGGCGACTACGAACGATCTGTTTAAAAAGGCGTTACGCTGACATTCCACCTGGTACAAAAAGTCGGTCTGGCCACGCAGAGCCGTACTGCAATTTTGGCGTTCCCAGAATCTTAGACAGCTCATGCTTCAATTTCGATCAGCGCCGCTAAGTTTTCCAGCCTTACATAATCATGAATATGTACTCCCGCGTGGTTTGCCAGTAGCTTCGACTTCGGTCCTTGCGGCTCCCCGAGGGAATCGATTACGAATTCAGCTTCGCTGAAATCCTCTCCTTTGGTGTATTCGCTCACGGTGACGATGACTGGAATGTGCGCCGCACAAGCAGCTAACATGCCGTTGCGCGAATCCTCCACCGCAACGCAAGTCTCCGGCGGTAATTGCAAACGCCCGAGCGCGAGATTGTAGATGTCGGGAGCCGGCTTCTTGGCTGGAACAATGTCTCCCGACAATACCAGGAACTCATCCGCCAACTCTCCCACTGCGCAGCGAAGCACAGCGTTAACCGCTCCAGGCGCTGAGGTGGAAGCCACCGCCAGTTTCCATCCGGCATCTCGAGCCTCCTGGGACAACCGCTTGATGCCGGGCCGTGGCGGAATCATTGCTGAATCGATAATGTTTTGATAAATCGTGGTCTTTTCTTGGTGCCATCTCGCAATCAGTGCCTTACGTTCCTCCTCACTTTCCGGCACCTCGACCTTCGCGCGAAAATCGGCATCCCGGAAGAGGCTGGCCATGCGTTCTTTGCCTCCACCGATTTTCAGCTTCACGCCATATTGTTCCTTCGACCACTGCCACGGAACGCCAAACTTCTCCCACATCCGGTTAAAAGCGACTAAATGACCGTGGGCTTCCGTGTCGGCCAAGACTCCGTCGCAATCGAAGATCAGCGCCCTATCCATGAGTCTGTACCGCGGCGCCGGCCAGATTCGCCTTGCCCGCGCTGCCGAAAGTCTCCATGAACCCTTTCGCCATGGTGACCATTTGTTCGCGAACGGCGACCATAACCTTCAAAGGATCGTGCTCCTGCGGTTTGGCGTCCAGATAGTTACGGTAGCCGTCGCAGTAGGTAATCTTCAGCATGGTTGAGATATTCACCTTCGCGCATCCCTCGGCGATGAGGTGCTGGAATACGTCGTCGGTCAGTCCCGTACCGCCATGCAGCACGATCGGAGTCGGATGAGCCTTGACGATCTGCCGCACGCGGTCGAAATCAATCTTAGGCGCTGACTTATAAAGTCCGTGGGCCGTGCCGATAGCCGGAGCAAAGGCATCGATCCCAGTCTGTTCCAGGAACTCCACACATTTATCCAGCGGAACCAGTTCCCCTTGCTGGTCGCTGCCGACGCCATCTTCCACGCCGTGAACCGCCTCCAGTTCCCCTTCCACGGCGGCGCCAACCTTGCGAGCCATTGCCACTACTTGCTTGGTTTGCCGAAGATTGTCTTCGTAGCTCAACTTGGAGGCATCGAACAGAACCGAATTCCAGCCCGCATCCAGACATGTCTGGATCATCTTCACATCGGGACAATGATCCAGGTGAAGCGTCGCCGGAATGGGAACATGGGATGCCATTTCCTCGAACATGCGTTGGATCAGCTTTGCGCCAAACAACTTCACCGTTTTTACCGACACCTGAATGATGACGGGGGAGTTGGTCTGAGCAGCCGCGTCGAGCACCGCAGACATACTGAGATCGTTCACAATGTTAAACGCGCCCACTCCGTAACGCTCCTCAAACGCGGGCCGAAGAATGTCAGGCATAGAAACCATAGGCATGATTTTTTCTCCCAGAAGAAGGCCTTTACGCAACGGATTGCAAAAGGCCTTCCACAGTAATAAACAGTCTCTTTAAAACTAGAAGACCCGCCATGGAATATCAGCAGGCGCTTCGACGAAACGCTTTAATTCCGCATCCAGCCGGATGAGAGTAAGCGAAAAGCCCGCCATTTCCAGCGACGTGCAGTAGTTGCCAACATAGTTATGCACCACCTTCAGCCCGCGGTCCTGAGCCCGGCAGGCGGCACGTCGATAGAGCAGGAACAATTCGCTGGGAGGAGTTCCGCCCAGGCCGTTAATCATAAGACCGACCTCATCACCCTTCTCGAACGGGAGATCGCCGGCGACGGCCTCAAACAACTCATCGACCACGGCATCAGCCTTCGGCAACGGTGCGCGGCGGCGTCCCTTCTCCCCGTGAATACCGACCCCGAGTTCCATTTCTCCGTCGGCACAGGTGAAGATGGGGGCGTCCTTGCCCGGAGGGGTGCATCCGCTGATGGCGACGCCCATGGTGCGAACCTGGCTGTTTACCTTTTTGCCGATCTCCACCAGTTCCTCCAGCGAAGCTCCTTCAGCATTGGCAGCACCACAGCACTTGATCGAGAAGAAATTTCCCGCGACGCCACGCCGGCCCACGGTATAAGCGCTGTTCATGACAGCCACATCGTCGTCCATCAGAACCACGCCGATTTTCATGCCTTCGGCTTCGCACATCTCGCGTGCCATATCCCACACCATGCGATCGCCTGAATAATTATTAACGATGTGCAGGACGCCCTTCTTGGAGTTCATCAGTTTCGTGACCTCGAAGGGGAAATCGGACGGGGGCGCCGAGAAAACATTGCCGGGACAGGCTGCATCGAGCATGCCAGGGCCGACCGCCATCACGTGGGCCGGCTCATGTCCGCTGCCCGATCCTTGAATGATAGAAACATAATCGTCATTAGGCCGATCTGCGCGGTATAAACAGTTATATTTTGCCAGGTACTTCAGCTTGTCCTGGTTTGCCATGTAGATGCCCTGTAGCATCTCGGGCACAAAATTCGCCGGATCATTCATGAATTTATTCATGTCTTGTTCCTCTTCCTTACTAAAGTTTTGGTGCGGTTAGTTAGGACATGCTACGCGGGCGGTTCACGCATGTACGGTTGCCGCTGTTTCCACCGACTGAAATTGTTTCACGATCGCGGTGGCCATCATTGCCACAGCGACAACTCCCGGATCGAGAGTTCCGACGGTCCTTTCTCCCGCATACGAAGCACGGCCACGCTTTGCCACCCAGTTTCGGGTTCCCTCGATGGCCGCATTGGCCGCTTCCGAGGCGGCACGCAGCACGCCTGCTATGTCTTCGGGATTCGAGTTCGAGAACTCTTCGAGCTTGTCGATGGCCGGAATCACGGCATCGAGCAGAGTTTTGTCACCTGCAGAAGCTCCTCCCCGTGCCATCATTCCATTGACTGCGTTTCTTCCCATTGCCACTAGATCAGCCAGCGTCAGGGAAGTCTTACCCTTGGAGGTCATGCCGGCGCGCATGAAGGCCGTTCCCCAGAGCGGGCCGGAACACCCTCCTACGTTGGCTGCAAAGATCATTCCGCACTTGAGCAACAAGGTCCCTATGTCGGAATGATCGATTTTGTCGAACTCGGCCTGGATGGCACGAAAACCCTGAGCCAGGGATTTGCCGAAATCGGCATCGCCCATTTCACCATCCAGATCGCCGAAGTATTTCTCATTGTCGAAGGCGACGGCTGCCATGGTCAGCACAGCACGTTCGACGTCCGATTGCGTAATCACACTGTTGGGCATTGCATTTGCCTCGATATAGATTGCATTGCAGGTTCAGTCACGGGCTTCCTACTTCGCTAAAATAGCGGGCACACGCGATGTTCTGGGATAGCCAGCACACCGTTGCTGGTTTATTAAGGGACGGATGAGTGCCTTTCATCATCGCCGGCTTGCACCGGTGCTACCCTCCTTGCAGACAAAAAGCCGCCCGCCGAAATCACGTAGGAAACGGAGGGCGGCTTTATCTACAATATTTGTGCCGCTAACAAATTCTAGTCACTGCCAATTCGAGGAAACACTACATATTCGTCAGGAACATACGAAAAAAGCACTCAAGTTCCAATTCGGGACGGACATCTGGACGATGTGCTTACTGAAACGGTGGACAGCAGTTCATTCCATGACCAACTCGGCCAGCGGCGCTAGTGCTCCTTCTGTCAGGAGCGGTTAGTTCAGAGGACCCACAATGTGGGATCACTGACCGAAATCGAGGTGACTCCTTGTCGCACGAGTTCGTCGATCTGCGAAAGCGTGCGGATCAGGCCGCAGCCGATCACCGGCAACTGGGGTCGCACAGCGTGGAGCATAGGAATAATCAGGGGAGCCGCAATTGCGGGAAGCAATTCGATGGCGTCGGGAAGAAAATGTTCTAGCGTACGCAGGCTGTTGGCCATCGCCACCGAATCAAGAGCAAACGTCCTTTGAAACGTCACCAAACCATGCGATCGGGCAGCGCGGAGGACGTCCTGGTGGGTGGAGATTACGCCTCCGACTCCCGATTTCACCAGGAATTCGATGGCCGCTTTGTCGCGCGCGAGGCCTGCCAGCAGATCCATGTTGGCAATGGGTAACTTGCCAGCCTCCCTCAAATGGGCGACCAGATCACCAATCATCAAGGGTGTACCGAATAAGAGAAACACGATCTTAGAAGGCGAGGCGCATGCGGCAGCAAGATTCTCTAAGGTGCGGACGGAAGGGATGACTCGCGATTGTTCCAACCAGGCGCGGAAGTTCTCACTGACGCTTGGGAACTCAGCCATCCCTGCCAATCTCTCATCGCCGCCGGCGGATTTGAACTTCGAGTTGTGCCTCATCATAAAATGCCGGACCCGGGACGAACGAAAATTGGAAGCGAGGTATTTAGCTTCGCTTATATCTTAACGTCGAGAGCGTGGGTCTTTCACGCCGACATCGCCGCGATCGAGATTCGGGAGAAACAGAAGTTTCCTGCTGTTACCAAAATGGGAATTCGTCCTGCGCCGCTCTCCTGACCCCGCTTCATGGCATGAAGACCCATTGTAGGCCGTCGTCACACGGCGCATGGTTAGACGACCTTGACCAGCGTACGAAACAAGTGGATTGTAGGCTTGCAGCGGTAGAGCCCTCAAAGAAAACCGCCCTGCATGATCGTATTAGGTGCGATCTGACAGGGCGGTTTTTTGCGCAGCGGACCCAGTGCCTCTGCGATCTGCTCCTGCGCCCTTTCGTAAACAGGGAGTCCTCCATGTCTATCGTTTCGGAAGTCATCTCCCACGACTTGCATTCAGCGGATATCTCAACCGGCAATTATTCAGAAAAAGAACCTCGGCTTGATTTCGGCAGCTCCCGCGTCCCGGAACTTCGCGGCGCAAATAGCCGGCAATCTCGAACCGACGGGCACATCAAGTGCACGCTATCGGCCCTGATTGGCGCCTACAACAGCAACCGCATCATTGCCGTGATTCAGGGCGATGAGGACTATGTGCACCGGGTCTCGCAAGCGCCGCTATCGTTCGGGGCATATCAGGACCTGTTGCGTTCAATCGCATACATCGGCGTTACCCCGAATTTTCGGCGGATCATTGATTATTTCGATGTACCGGAAGGCGAGTTGCCAGCGGGCTTTCGCTTGGAACTCCGCCTCGAGGCCGACAGCGTCTTGCGCCTGGACCTGGTGCGCGACATTGCGTATGGCAAGAATGGCGTCAGGCGTCCGACCAACGTACTTTTCTCCGCCGACACTGCTAACCCTTACGAAGTAAAGCCGATCAAGAATCTGGTCTGCAATCTGACCTGCAATCCCGGAATTATCTACGACCTCTTTATCAATAATCCCAAGGCAAACGTCGACCATCTCTTTAACACTCGCGATGAGGTGATGCAGGAGTTGGGCAGAATCCTTGGTCCGGGCAGTGATATCAGCGTGGAGCTGAACAACCCGTTCGCCGCGTCCGAGCAGGAAATCCTCGACGAGGTTTACCACTTCCGGGAACTGCTCTCCGAGTACAGGATCGTCATAAAGGTTCCGCATACGGGACCAGTCAACGCCGACACCATGGGTCAGTTACTGAGCGGCGACAAGAAGTTTAAGAAACGCTACAACCAGGTCGAGACTAAAGATGCATTCCGCGGCCACAACCTGGCATTGTTGCTGCGGGAGCACGGCTTCCGGGTCAACTTCACCCTGATGTTCGAGCCTTACCAGGCGCTCCTGGCCCTGCAGGCCCAACCGTACTTCATCAATTGCTTCATTCGGCACCGTACCTTCCAGTCGGAAGCGATCAAGCGGCACTTGGAGATGTTTTCCCTTACCGGAGATTCCAAGCATCTTGAGGATCTGCGGACGATGCTCATTGAAAAGGATTATCTCGCGCCCGACGAAAAAGACCTGGATCTGCTCAAGGTGAAGCACACCGCGGAATACATCCTTCGCTACCGGCAATTCGAATCGCCGGAGGGATCCGACGGACTGGATGCTGTCAGGCACAATCTCCGACTCCTGCGCAATGTCAACCTTCCCGATACCCGCCTGATTATTTGCAGCATGGAAGGAGAAAACAATTTTCCCGACATCGATGCGCTGCTGGCTGACGAGCAGTACGAGGATGTGATGGATCGCGTCGTCGTGACAGCCGAGCCGAATTACCTGGCGCAATTCACGACTTGTAACCAGGTCATTTCCTATCAGAGGCGGTTTCTCAATGCTGCTAGCGGCCAGAAATAGTTCTGCAGCCCGAACTTACGATGTGATCATTTTTGATCTTGATGGAGTCGTCATCGATTCCATACCCGACCTGGTTGCCGCGCTGCGCCACAGCCTTCACCAGGTTGGAAGCTCCGATCGCGATCCTGTATTTGTCCGAAGCTGTATCGGCGGAGGCGCGAGGAATATCTTGCTCCGCTGCCTGGACGAGAACAAGAAAGAACGCATAGACGAGGCAATGCAGACCTTCAGGGCTTACTATGAAGAAAACTGTACGAATCAGACTACCCTTTTTCCGGGAGTGCGGGAGATCTTGGAGTTCTACTCCGGCAAGACGCGTCTGGCACTTGCTACCTTCAAGATTCGGCCCGCAACCCTGAAGATACTCACTCAGTTGGATGTCCTCAAATACTTTGAAGTGGTTATCACAGCCGACGATGTTCAGCGGCCAAAACCCGATCCGGAATGTATTAACCGTATCCTAAACAACCTGCACTCAAGTCGTGATGCTGCCATCCTCATAGGGGATACGCCGACTGACGTCAGCACGGGCAAGAATGCCGGTATCTCTACCTGCGCAGTCTTATATGGAATCGGCACGCGCCGAGAGCTGGATGCCTGCGAACCCGATTTCATTGTTGAAAGCATACTTGATCTTAAACAAATTGTGGTGATGTAACGAGCTTGCGGACACAGGGTTTGCAGGAAGGCAGTGGGTTTTATGGTGGATCTCTCGCAATTCGACCAATGGGCACTGGGGAAGCTGTTTGATCATTCTGTTCTACCGAAGAATACCCAGGCGAAAGATATGCGGGAAGGCTGCAAAGAGGCGACTAAATGCAACTGCGCTGCCTTCTAGCAATTGCTGCGGGAGCCTCGCGGCTTGGCACCAGACGAGGTCCGCAGATCATCGACGAAATCAACCAGTACTTCAGTGACATAGTCGTCAGCGAAACCGAAGTAGCGGCTTTCGTCCATCACTGATCAGCGGGGCACGCCGGTTGAGGCGTGCCCTTCACCTGCGGAAGGCAGTTTTCCTTGCGGAAGAAACCGAAGTGCCGCCCGCCGGGCCAGAGTCGCCAACGAGCACGCTCGTTGCATGGCAGGAAGGTTTCTGTGGCCTCAGTTGCGGTCATTCCAATCACCGATCGTTAATCGCAAACCAAGAAAGGATTCATCATGATCACACTCGCAGTAGCAAACCAGATCATCGCAGCCGCCATCAAGAAGGCGGAAGCAATCAAACAGCCCATGTGTATCGCTGTTGTGGATGAAGGCGGCAATATGGTACAGCATGTGCGCATGGATGGCGGCTGCCTCGGCTCCGTCGACATCTCCCTGCACAAGGCCTACACTGCCCGGGCTTTCAACTGCACCACCAAGGAGCTCGGCGCCAACTCCCAGCCCGGACAACAGTTCTACGGCATTCACGTCTCGAATATCGGCAAGATCATGATCTTCGCAGGCGGCATTCCTCTAAAGGAGAATGGCAAGATCGTTGGCGCCATTGGTGTCAGCTCCGGTTCCGAGGTAGAGGACGTTACCGTTGCCGAGGCGGGCGTTGCGGCATTCGAGAAGCTTACGATGCTCGAACCGGTTGGCGCGCGCTAAACCCGAATAATGAGGAAAGAATGGGCGGGTGGCTAGCCACGACATCAGCCCATTTCCTCAAATACCGCGAGGCGACCTATTGCTTCACACCTTTCCACCGCCACGACGACGAGGATTAAGCGAAACGATTTCTACCGACGTCTGCTGAGGAACAACAAGGACGAGATAACAGTGGACGGCGTGCGGAAAAACCTGAGGTTACTACTTGTCGTTACTGACCGAAGGTCTTAGGACCCAGTAAGGCGGCTACATCGTGGCGACAAGAAAAGGCTGCGTCTCCCACAACATGGTAAAATCCCCTGTTTGAGATTCAAGGTGCGCTTAAATTTGGTTGGGCGACAACATTGTGCTGTTTTTGAGCATTTGATTTTTCTTTCGGTACGTGTACGGTAATCGAACCTTTTCATTGAATGTGGCTTGACCCTGGTACGACTTCATCCATTTGCGTACGGCTTCGCTCAACTCCAATCCCTTTCCACGCGACCATATCCCACACCCCGTGGGATGAAAAGCTCGGGGCTCCAGCAGGAAGATTTATCCGACATGTTCAGCTTGCTCACAACGCATCGGCGCATATCGCCCACGATCAAAATGGAACAGGCCTCTTCGTCGGAAATGGTGATTCCGAACTTCTCCTCGATAGCCAGACCAACTCAACCCTGTCCAGTCCCATGCTTTAATTATCCTGCGTAGGTCAACGGGCGCAAACAGGCCATTACACAAGTTATCCGCATCGGATTGCCGCTGTCACCGTGACCAGACCGCCTGTGCGGGCAGAGCTTTATCGCTCCCGCCGTTATGGGCACGTGTCCTTGGAATGATCCAGATCTGGCAACTGGAGCACGGTGCGACAATAACTCAGTTTGCATTTCCTCCAGCGCATGGCCGACGGCCTCCTGTGCCGCAGAATCGGGAGTACGGCAAGCGGCGCGCGAATTGTAACTTGGGATTTGGGCGGGGGGCTTCGGATAGTGAGTGTAATGACCTCCCTTGAAAATATCCCTCTCGACGAGGCTTCAGGCCCTTGCGGGAGTCAGGGCTGAAGCAAGGGCGAGTCGAGTACAACTTTGTGTCCGAGAGCTTCGAGTCTTTTGACCAACCTCTTGGTGGTGCGAAGCTTGTGGCGTTGATCGAAGTAGTTCGCACCCAAGTCTGCGTAGACAGTTCCACGCTGCAGCAGGTGATAGCCAGTAGTGAGAATGGTGTGCGCCACGGCGATGACGGCTCGCTTCATTTCGCGTGCGGCTGCCAGGCGACGAAACTGTGCGGCGAGATAAGTATTCTTGGTTTTCGTCGCCGCCCAAGCGGCCTCGCAGAGAGCATGACGAGCCCAGCGGTTTCCCTTACGGCTCTTCCCGCTCTGGCGTTTCCCGGCGCTCTCGTGATTACCTGGACAAACTCCCACCCAACTCGCTAGATGCGCCGCCGATGGAAAAGCCTGCACGTCGGGACCGATCTCAGCCACCAGCGTCCACGCAACCCGTTGTTTGATGCCCGGCATGCTCATCCATGCCTGCAGCGCTTTCTGGAAAGGCTGCATCTGCAGCTCGATCTCGGCCTCCAGCCGTGCAATCTTGTTCTGGCTGTAGCTCAACTCCTCCAGCATCTCGCCCAGCAGGAATCGTTGGTGCGGCAGTAGGTAGCCGTCTAAGGCTAGTCGCAACCCGGGCAGCTTCCGGCGCAGTTGCATCTTCGCCATATCAGCCAACCGTTCCGGATTCGATTCTCCTTGTGCCAGGGCATGCAACATGGCGGTGCCGCTGACACCCAGAACATTGCTGGCCACCGAGCCCAGCTTGATATTGCATTGTTCCAGCAGCTTCTGAATGCGACACGCGATCGAGCACTGATGCTCCACCAGTTTGATGCGGTAGCGGGTGAGGTCTCGAAGCACCCGAAGTTCTCGGGGAGGAACATAACTGCCTTCCAGCCGTCCATCCTGCAACAGTTCCGCGATCCGCTCTCCGTCTTTTAGATCGGTCTTCTTACCGCGAACCGCTTTGTAGTGCTCCGGATTGATTAGCACCAACTGTAGCCCTGCGCTCTCCAGCACGTTCCACACCGGCACCCAGTAAACTCCGGTAGCTTCCATGGCTACGGCGCTCACCTTGGCCTGCGCCAGCCATTGCGCTAGCTCACGCAGTTGCTGAGTCATAGTGCCGAATATTCGTTTCTCTTTAACGCTGTTTCCTCTGCTATCTTCGCGGATCAAACAGGCCGCAATGGTTTGTTTATGAACATCCAGCCCGCAGCAATTACGATGCACCTTCATGGCAGCTCTCCTTCGCCGCTGCCAAAGACGCCAGTGCTCTAAGAATCTCCCTTTCGCGCTCTCCCAAAGGAGGCGACACTTGATTGTTCCTACGGCGTCCCGCTCAACCTGTTCGACAGGCTCCAACCACCGCACTAATGCCATTTTCCGAGTTCGATTGGCAGCAGCGTTTACTATTCTGCGCCCGGCATGATCCCATTTTCATACTTGATTGTGACGGGAACCGTCATGCTGACCCTGTTCTCACTCGCAATCGTAGCGTCCCGAGGGGACCCTTCATCTCCTGTTCACGCGAAGGCGATTTTGCGCCAAGTGAGAATGTAGACGCGATTAACTTCTGGGTTGAGGACTACTCGCTAAAACCCTGGCGAGGCGTAGATCGCAGGTCGTCGCGTAGGATCGTGCCAATCGGAACGCGGCTCAGTCCAACCGCTGCGGATGACATGCTAGTCTCGCTGGCGCCGGCCGGACGGCTTTTGGCGACAACACTACTGATAGCATTATTCTCTCCCGCCTGGCGGGCAAAGCAGTAGCGCTGTTGCCGAAACTCAAGGCGAAATCGAACTGGCCCAAGCGCTAGTCCGCGGCGTCGTCCAAGAGGCCGCAAGCCAGGAACCTGCGTCCGACAAACTGCTGGTTCGCAATCGCCGCATCCAGAGCCAGGACCAGATCACCGGCGGCATCGCTTTTCACCACGTAACCGTACCCGCCGACACGCAGAGCTTCCCGGACAACCTCGAGACAGGTGTTCTCGCTTAGAAAAACGATTTTTGAACGTGGAGAGACCTTGCGAATCTGCTTAGCGGCCTCGATGCCGTTAAGTGTGGGCAAACCGACGTCGAGCAAGATCAGGTCCGGCTGCAGTTCCCGACTCTTCTCGACTGCTTCCAATCCGTCCGAAGCTTCGCAAATGATCTGCCAAGCCGGGTTCTTTTGCAGGAAGGAACAGAGACAACGCCGCCATGGTTCGAAATCGTCGACGACAAGAATGCGCACTGATGCTGCAGCCAATGAATGTCCTCCACCCGAGTGTTAGTGCCAGACCGCTTCCCCACTGGGTGCAGGTGCTGAACCACAACTAAATTAGGATGAAGGAAAAGACGCGGCCAGTCGTTGTCCGAGGGCATCCTGCTCGGTGCGCGTGAGCAACGAGTGAGACGGACAGGGTAAAGAGAAAGACGAAACTGCTTCAGACTTCGTGCAGGAAAAGCCGCTCCGGGGAGCGCAGCAAGACCTTGCCGCGACTCTTGCGCAAGACGCCCTGGCGCTGCCATTCACCCAGCATGCGGCTGGCGGTGAAAGGTGTGACATTGGCCTCGTTGGCTAGCTCCTCGTTGCGCACATCGAGTTCAACACCCCCAGGAACTTTCTGGCCTATGCCTGTGGCTAAGTCAGCGAGCACGCGGGCCAGCCGCTGTCGTGCTGAGTCGCAGGTCATGGAGACATGGATAGCTCGATAGGCCACGAGGTAGTCGAACATGGTCCACAGCGCGTTGTCGGCCAGGCGGGGGTACCGGGCAACCAGAGCCCGAATGGTGACGCGGTCCCATACCAGTATGGAGCTTGGCTTGACGGCTTCGGTACTGACAAGGTACTCGGCAGGCTGGGACAACAACGCTGCTCCTCCGAAGATTTCACCAGCCGGAAGCCAGAAAAGAATTGTCTTGCGACCGTCGGGCGTTACATAGAAGTAGCGCGCGCGGCCGTTGGTGAGGAGGAACAAATAGTCGGCTCGGTGTCCCTGATTTACGATTACAGAGTTTGCGAGATAGCGGTGCTGCTTTGCGGCGGAAACTATGGTATTGATCTCCGCCTGAGCCAGACCTTCAAGAAACCTAGGCCTGATCTTGCCGAACGAAACGATTGCCGGGGCTGACATATTGGTTCCTTCGCGTCACCATTGATCTTGTGGTCGTTGCCTGCGATCGCCCAAGTCTTCCGACCAAGGATAAGCTGTCAAGGGTGCCAGTGAACTGATAAATTGTGACGTAATAGATGACTGAATATCGGCAGCTCCAAGGAGTTCCTCGGAAGGAACGGGGTCGCCCATTTCTGTTCAAAGCTCTCGACCTAGCGCTAAGCGAGCAGTTCGTCGGATTAGTGTCTTCATCCAGACTGGAAACTGTTTTGTAAACTATTCATATGCCGAATGATGACCTCCGCGCTTTCTATGCCCTGTTCGAACGCCCAAAGGAATCATCATGTACACGTGCGGGTGCTGCGCATGGACTTTTCGGATCGAGGGCGGCGATATCAGTGCAGGACAAGCCGCTTTCGATGCCCATCGCTGCGAAGATTTCCCGCGTGACGAAGGCATTTGATGGCGTCAGCGCAACGTGTTGCAAAATCGCCATTGCACAAGTAATCCCGCTGGCCGGATCATGAGTGCAATGCCCTGGTTACAACAGTTACTACCGGTTTGTCCGTCATCCGGCCGCAGGCGGCAGAGAACCTCCAAATCGGCCTTTCCATGTTCGGGTTGTAGGACTAATCCTCCGCGCATGCAAGACCAGGGCGCTCCAGTAGCAACAGCCCGAGTGGTGCGCAGACTCCCAATAGATCGCTGGTTCTGCATTGGGATAGCCATCTGCAGCATCATCGTCAGTGTCTTGGGGTTTGCACCTTCCCCCGTCAACACCGCCGCGGGTCATGTGCCTCACTGAGAGGCACATAATGATGCGTATTTGGCGACGATTGGGAGTGGATCACCTCCTCAAGGCGGCCTACGAGAACGGAACGGTGCTGGCCGGGATAAGTGCCGGTTCGATCTGCTGGTTTGACTCCGGACACTCAGACTCAATGTCCTTTTACAACCCGCGAAACTGGAAGGACGGGCAACCCTTCCCTAAACTTCTCGTGGCCGACTTGGCTTTATGGGGCAGGGCGCAGCGGAAAGATGGCGGACCATTAAACAGGCGCAGGTACTCGCTGTGATTCTTATATTCCTGCAGAAGAACAAAGCCCTCCCGCGAAACCGGCGTCGCCGGCCCCATGCGCATTCGTCGGGAAATATCGCCTGTGAAGGAGGCCGGTAACGTGTAAGCAAGAGTGTCATTTGTGACATAATTCTGAAACTTTAGGACATTGACCCACCGCGCCGCTCCACGCGTATAGGTACCCACACAATCCGGCGACAAGCTTGCGAACCGGCAACTAAGGTCGCTGTTGTGGTCGGATATTGTCAGTTCCAGGTTGGTCGATTTTGCCGTGACCAGCCGACGCCCCGGACGCGAAACAAAATCATCCCGCACCTCTGTCCAAATATCGTCGTACCAGAATTGATAGGCCCATTGAAAGGGAGAAGATAGCACGATACCGGCGTCCTGCATCGTTGCCTGGGCGCGCTCCTCGGAGATAGACCTGCCAAACTGGACCGTCGTGTGGATCATCACTCCGTTCGGGTTTCCGGGCAGCGGTCGATAATTTGCCTTAAGGATCTCGATCAGAAAATCTTTCGTTTCTTTCAACCAGGAAATATTGACGGGCAGCACACGACCACGAAAGAGACGAGCGTTCCAGAGGTCGGTGAGGTCGATCGGACTCGAAGGGTCCACCACGAAAACCGTCGGTTCATCCCATCCGCTGCCGTCGAGTTTCAAACCTTCTGTCGTGACCTGAAGGGGAGACAGAAATCCCTCCCGTACAATCTTCATCCAAGTTTCCGCTGTCGGCGCGAGGGCGACGGGATCGAAGGCGTCCTTATAAGCATCGGCCAATCCGGCAAGATGTCCGTCAGCCGGAAATCCTCCCAAGAAGCATTCGACGAACGCATCGGCGCCGTCGCCGGTCATCAGTGCGACGCGACGTTCGTGCCTAGGGACGAACTTGAACTCTCGTTCATAAAGGTCCTTGTATACGCCAAGAATGCTCGTGCCGAACGGAACGTCCGGGTCATACGGCCCCGGCTTTGTGAAGAACGCATCGAGATTGAGAAGCCGCGGATGGCCATAGTCTTGAAGGTCTCCGATGGCAAGGCCAAGCTGTTTTGCCAATCCATCCTCGGCCTCCACAAATACATCCGGCTCAAAGAACCTCACATAGCCGTTCATAGGGTACATCCGTCCGGGACATGCCGGACAATGAGCTCGCGTTCACGTTCGGCGATTTAAATAGGTAACGGGAAACGGGCAAGTGTCGACGAATCCGACGAATCCAGGTTTGTCGGCAATCCTTACCTTGGGATTATTTCAGGGTTGCCCGTGACTCGGGCAAGGCCTGTCAAGCGTTGATCTTGCCCTGCAAGCAGTAGGACCTACCCCACTCTGGGTGCGATAATTTCGGTAACGAGTCCCGCTGCAACTTATGAAGCGCCATGTCCTCATGTACGGGTTGATCGGCGGCATTTTGATTGCTCTGCTCCGGTGGACCGACTATCAGTTCCTGGTCGTCGAACATTCCATCGAAATCTACGGCGGACTGATCGCCGCGACCTTTGCCGTTCTTGGCATCTGGCTTGGCCTCAAGCTGACAGCAAAACGCCAGACAATTGTTGTGAGGGAGGTCCCCGTCCCTGCCGAGGGACCGTTCATCCCTGACGAAAGCAAACGTGAGAACCTCCATATCACTCGCCGTGAGCTTGAGATCCTTGAACTGATCGCCCAGGGCCTGAGCAACCGCGAAATCGCCGAGAAGCTTTTTGTGAGCGAGAGCACGGTGAAGACCCATTCCAGCCGTGTTTTCGACAAACTCGGGGCGAGACGAAGAACCCAAGCGGTGCAACTCGGCAAGGAATTCGGCCTTCTCCCCTGATTTACTCGTGCACAAGCACGGTTCGCGCCAATAACCGCTCCCCCAAACGAATGATTTCTCTCTCTGAACGCCAAAATCAGCCAAAAGGATGACGACACCGACCCCGCCTCATGCGGTATGTTGAGGCCGCTCAATACGAGCGAACATGAAGTTTATGAAAACGTGAACTTTTTGAAAAAAAGGAGCGAACATGAAGTCTCTGAATTCGATGAAGGTCTTTGTCGTGGGTACTCTATCGATCGGCTTGTTTTCAAGCACTGCGCTCATTGCCGCAACCGCCCAGGAACTTCCCCGGGTCTACGACGCCTCCATGCCACGTGACCAGCAGATCACACTCGCTGAAAGCGCTGCCCCGCCTGAGGTATCCAGTAAAGCCACAATTTATGTTCTCGGCCCCAAAGGCTACGAGAAAGCGCGCGAAGGCACTAACGGCTTCAGCTGTTTTGTTGGCCGGCATTTCGTAAAGCCCGCAGAAACAACCATTGAGCCGCAGTGCTTCGACGCCGAAGGCAGCCGCACTCTCTTGCCTGTTTACCTGCACGGTGAAGAGCTGCGCACAAACGGCAAGTCCGAGGCCGAAATCAAGGCAGACGCCGCCAGCGGATATAAGGAAGGCCGTTACCAGTATCCCAGCAAACCAGGATTCCTCTACATGATGTCCAGCCAGAACCGCTTGAGAGCCATCCCTGAGCACGGCACTGGCATTTTCCCTCCGCACTTGATGTTTTATGCGCCGAACATGACAACGAAAGACATCGGGTTCGACGCCCAA
>JBAVSY010000042.1:0-108822 GCA_049695855.1 Candidatus Korobacteraceae bacterium
AGTCGAGATGCCAGCGTACCCGGAAAATGATTCGGGAACTGCAAAAACTAGGCTATCGGGTCGAACGCTCGAGTGTTGTTCCAAATGCACCCGCACCAGCGCAGTGATTTTCGACCCAGCCTGCTAGATTTCTCCCAAGCCAGCAATTTTACTCGAACCGCCGGGGAATTTCCTGGCGGCCCGCGACAGATATTGTCCGACCGCTCTAACCGCCGGTCGCCCCGATCCCGCGAGCGTAGTCAACAATTCCAGCAGTACCGGTGGCTTTCGCCATAACAAGAGTCCGGTATACACCGCCGCGCCCAAAGCGGCCGTGGAAAAAAGCTGAATCGCGGAGTTCTGGATTCCCAAGCGCCGCAAGCCGTAGAGCCAGCTGCCGGCTGCCGCCGCCATCACCAGGCCGTGCCACAGGATCGGCCACAGACTGCGAAAAAATGTCTTCAGCGGCAATCCCACCAGCCGAAATGGAATTGCCAGTCCGGGGAACATGAGAACGGTCCACACGATGGCATACGAAGTCGCGATTCCCATGATCCCCCAATGCAATCCGACGATGAACGACAACACATAGGAAATGCTGGCGAAAATCTGCCAGCGGAACAACAGGTCGGTTTTCCCTTGCGTGTTGTAGATCAGGAGAGTGGGATCGTACAGCGTCTGCAAGGCTCCCAGAGGAGCGAAAACCAGCAACAGACCAGCCACCGGTAACCAGCGTGGGCCCAGAAAGAATCGCACGAAAGGTTGTGCCGTCACTGCCAGCCCGAACATGACCGGAACCGTGACTAGCCCAATCAACCTGGTGGTGCGCAAGTAGGCCTCGCGAAAGCGCGCATGATCGTCGGGAAAGTTAGCCAGCGCCGGATACACCACCTGCGCCAGCATCAGGCCGAAACTGAGCAGGGGGTAAGCCATCAGCATGTAGCCCATCTGGTAATAGCCCAGAGGCGTGCTGCCCAGGAATCGTCCTACCAACACATTGTCGGCGTTTCTGGAAAAGTAATTCATAACCTGCGATCCGGTCAGGTGCGAGCCGAAGGCAATAATGCGACGCGCATCGGCCAAGCGGAACACCGCGCGCAAATGGATGGGAGCAAAGATCCACACCGCGACCGTGGTGGTGAAGTTGATAACCAGGTTGGCGGCAACCAGGGCAGATACCTTTCCGCCTGCCAGAGCAATGGCAATCGCCGTCAGCGTTCCGCAGATTGCGCCCAGCGTCTGAGCCAGGGCCAGCTTGCGGAACTGCATCGCCCGGCTCAGCAGCGCCATGGGCACAATGCCAAGCGCGGTCATGAAAAATGAGATGGAAAGGAATTGGAGGATGGTGGCGACCATTGGTTCATGAAAAAAGCGAGCCGCCGGCCACGAGGCCAGGAGCAGGAGCAGAGTCACCAGTGACCCAGTCGCGCAATTCAGCCAGAATCCGGTCGAGGCCAGCTCATCCGGCATTTCGCGTTCTCGCACCAGGGCGGTCCCGGTCCCCATATCGCGGATCGATTCCAACAAATTGGTTACCAGGACGGCCATGCCGACCAAACCGTAGGCCGACGGTGGAATCCGGCGAGCCAAGACGGATACGGAGATGACCTGAAGCACCTGCCGGGCAATTTGGAAGGAGGTGATCCAGGCCACGCCGCTGGCGGTTTCTTGCGTCAGTGAACGAGGGGCCGTAGTCATACCGGTTATGGTCTGTCCGCCTGCCCACGCGGGGCGACCAGCGTGCGTTCTTCGGCAAGCATACGCGCTGGATCTGTCGATCTACACTCGCAGGACACGCAGCTCTGAGCTGGAGTTGGGAGCGTCAAAGCAATACTACCGGGTCTTGCTGGACATTGTCGGATCGGGCCGGTTAAGCAATCCCTTCCGACGCGGGTCCGCAGTCGCATTGCCCGCCGGGGACAGGATGGCCCGCGGTTTCTGGACCACGAGCCAGCACAGACCGAGGAGAAACACGGCTGCCAGAAGGTCAAACGGCACGATGGGCGCATCCTTCTTCAGCAGTAACAAAGCGGTGAGCACCGCGAAGATCGCCGTGAAGCGGGTCAACTCGACATCCAGACGTTCCGCCAATGCCTTGATACCGTTCAGCCCCATCAAGATCAACACCGGAAAAAGAGAGCACAGCCGGCGGTCCGGATTCAAGGCAATTAACAGACTGCCCAGGATAGGAAGCCAATAAGGGAACCAACGAATCATGACTTCCTTATTGGCACGCGGCGCAAAGAAAGGAAGAAACAGTTGTATGCCTAGCGAACCGTAAGTAAACAGCCGCAACAGATTAATGATGGTCATCTCGCGATAGACTCGCAGGTTGCCCAGGAAGGCGGTTTTCAGATCATACTTAACCTGGCCGGCGGAAACTTGAGTGTAAATGAAGGGTAAAGAAGCGACATAATCCGGCCGGTCATTCCATGCAGGGATCAGTATCCGGATAGCTACTAAAACGCAGACGCAAGGCAGGCATACCAGGAAAGTCCGCTTAACTCGCTGCCAATCCCATAGTCTGGCAACTTTGAGGGTATAGTGAAGTGGACCAACAAGTAAGACGGTCTCCTTGGTGGTTACACCTATAGCTAGAGCCAGCGCGCACAGCCAGTCGTTTTCCGAATAAATAGCATATATAGCAAGAAGAATAAAAAAATAGCTTTCCGGATCAGGGGAGGTTACCCCCTGTAACAGCAACTTCGAGGCCCCTCCCAAAGAATAAAAAAGTAATACTCCCAGGAAGGCTTCCGCCGGCGGACGGGGAATTGCCAGCAACCACATATAGACCATGCCGCCGGTCAGGGCGACAAAAACGATGCTCAATAGATCGAAGTTTCGATAAGTGGAGAAAGGCAAAGCCCGCGCCAGTAAAGGTACGCCGATGCGCCAGCAAGTAGGCTGGATGTGAAAGCTGCCCAACGGATGCTCGGCAATGTAGAGATACTTATGATGATCGAAGGGCTCGTTCCAGTGCGGACCGCCGGGGTAAAGGACGTCGGTGCGAATCCGGATGGCGATGGTCATCAAAAAGCAAAGAGCGAAAACTCCTAGAATTGCGGTACGGCTTGCGCCTCGAATTTCACTACCGATCAGGGACATGGGCATTGAATCTTAGCATGGATGGTGCAGTGGTTTATACTGCTCAGAATGAAGTTGTCGCTGGTGATTCCGGTATTTAACGAAGAAGAGGTGCTACCGGTAACCATCCCGCAATTGCGCGGTGCTCTGCAGGCAATCGGCTGCGATTACGAGATCATATTTGTGAATGACGGCAGCCGCGATGGCTCGCTGGCCAAGCTGACGGCCGAAGCGTCGCAGGATTCCCGTATCAAAGTCCTCAGTTTTTCCCGCAATTTTGGACACCAGGTAGCGGTAACGGCCGGGCTGGACTTCGCCTCCGGAGACGCCGTCGTAGTAATGGATGCCGACCTTCAGGATCCTCCCGAGTTGCTGCCCAAAATCGTGGCCTTATACCGGGATCAAGGTTACGACATTGTTTCACCCCAGCGAATTCTTCGGGAAAGCGATACCTGGTTCAAGCGAAAGACCGCACAGATTTTTTATTCGCTGCTGCGCTATCTCGCTGACGTAGATATTCCGCCGGAAGTTGGTGACTTTCGTCTGCTGAGCCGGCGCGCCGTGCTGGCCATCCGGCAGCTGCGCGAGCAGCACCGCTTTATGCGCGGCATGATTGCCTGGCTCGGACTAAGGGAAGCCTTAGTGCCTTTTGAACGCCAACCGCGAGCCGCGGGAACCACAAAATATCCCACTTGGAAGATGATGCGCTTCGCTTGGACGGCGATCACCTCGTTCTCGGCGATGCCGCTACGATTGACCATGGGAATGGGACTGATCGCGGTGGCCTTCGCCTTCATCTATCTGGCCTACGCCGCCGTAGAGGCCATGGTTTTGAAACACACCGTGTGGGGCTGGACTTCGTTGGTCTTCCTGCAATGCTTCTTCTTCGGCATGACGCTGATCTGTGTCGGCCTGATCGGGGATTATGTGGCGCGAATTTACGAAGAGTCGAAATGCCGGCCGCTCTATGTCGTCAGTCAGGCGCTGAACCTGTCTTATCCTCAGGACGTTTCGCGGATGGTAGTGCTGGATGCCGAGAGCCGCTACATCGCTCGCGGCGCAGCAGCCGACGGAAACGCTGAATATTCCCTACAGGAACATGATCGCTAAACTTTTGCTTGAGCCACCGCAGTCATCAAGAATGACGGTGGCTCAAGCGGTTTATTCCTCAGCGGTGGACGTGGCGCTGAAGCGCGACTCTACCAGATCGTCGGAGATGCTTAAGCCCGGTCCGGAAGCGACTCTTCCGCTCCGCGAATGACGCGAGCCGGGCTGCCTACCGCAACTGAATCCGCGGGGATGGGGCGAGTCACGACCGAGGCGGCGCCAATCGTCGTTCGCGCACCCACGTCGGCCATAACGATGGCTCCCGCTCCCAGCCAACAATCCGCCCCGACCGTCACGTTCTTGAAATCGCCGGCTTCGTGGAATGCGCCCGAGGCATCGCGTATGTGCTGGTGTTGACCGCTCAAAACCTGCACGGCAGAAGCGACCTGCGTACCTTCGCCGATGGTGGCCTTTCCCATGATGCAATAACTGCCGATATAAACTCTGGCGCCGACGCGCGCTTCCGGATGGGCAAAGAAAGTCCCAAACGAAATCCGGCTCGACATGTGGCACTCAGCCAGGGTCAAGTGGTAATAGGCCACGCGAAAGTAGTCGCCGATGCCGCCGGGAACGGTGGCGCAGGAGTGGGCAAAGAAGGTGTAGACGGGCTTGAGGCGGCCGAAGCCGGACAGCGCGGCTAGAGGCCAGGCGGCCATGAGAAATACGCCGTACCAGCATTTCTTCAGCAGTTTTCGAATCACGATGCCTATCGTTTGGGTCAGCTCCGCGGCTGCGCTGACTTTTCAAACACGAACTGGTTACAGCCAAATGTTCCGCCACAGGTCACCAGGCGGGTCAGAACAAAGCCACGTTCGCGGTAGAAGTCAAAAATCTGCTCCGGCGTAGACACCTCGAAAGGATAGCCTCCCACCCAGTCAATCAAATCCTGCCAGAGCGACATGCCGCGTTGGTTCTTGCCGTAGTCGCGAAAGGTTTGAAACGGCTTGCCGCGAAGAGTGTCCCTGAGCAGCCTGCGCCAGTAGATTACCCAGAACGAAGGCCAGACCGCCAGAAAACGCAAACCCCGCGGTGCTTCGTTGTAGAACTTCTTGACTTTAGTCCAGCGCCGGCTGGCCGGGCCCTGATCATTATAAAGAGCGATGAACAGCTTTCCGCCGGGCGCTACCCGAGGCGCCGCGTTAGCCAGCGCATTCCACATCTGGCCGGTGTGATGCAGCACGCCCCACGAGTAAACCACGTCGAATTGCCCCAGCGATTCCAGATAATCGGCATCGAGTGCGGAGCCGGCCTCGACCGTCCATGACGAGTCCTCGGGATAATAGCGCCGCTTCAATTCGGCTGTGCAGTTCACGGAATTGGGATCGTAGTCGAACGAATGAACCCGGGCGCCCAGGCGGCGCGCCGCCAGGCTGAACAGTCCGCTGCCCGACCCGATGTCCAGAAAGCTGTGCCCAGCAAGGCTTTCCGTCTCCAGCATATTCTTGAGCGAAGTGGTCGCCTCGACAATCTTTTCGTCGTCGAGGGTCTGCAGAAACCATGCCCAGTTCTTGCCGAATTCGAAGCGCTCGCCGGCAGCAACCTCAGTTGCGTGTTGCGTCATGCCCAAGGGGGCCCCCATATGCTCGCCCGTACCGGGACGTCAATGGCCCAGGCGTGGTTCTGATTGTCGCATACCGTTTCACGGAATTGGAACGGAGGTACGAGCAGGTAAACATGACGCGGGGACGACGGATCGGACTCATGTCCGGGCCTCCGGGCGACGCCCGGTTTGGGTTCGCTCCGATGCGGCAGGAGTGATAGCATTTCCAGATACTATGTGTGGGATCGCAGGGTTTCTCCTCCGGGACCAAAGCGCGCAAATTTCCGACGTTCGAGCCATGTGCGACCTCATCCGGCACCGCGGCCCGGACGACGAAGGCATCTACACCGATGGCCCGTGCGGCATCGGGATGCGGCGGCTCAGCATCATCGACCTTAACACCGGTCATCAGCCGATCTCGAACGAGGATGGCACGGTCTGGGTGGTCTTCAACGGAGAGATTTATAACTACCAGGAACTTCGCCAGGAATTGATCGGCAAGGGCCATCGCTTCCGCACCAACAGCGACACCGAAACCCTGATTCACCTTTACGAAGAAGAAGGCACCGACGGGCTGCATCGGCTACGAGGCATGTTTGCCTATTGCATCTGGGACTCCCGGAAAGGCAAGGTGCTGCTGGTTCGTGATCGTTTCGGCAAGAAGCCGCTCTATTACGCGCAAACGCCGAACGGTTTTTATTTTGCCAGCGAATTGAAATGCCTGCGCATGGCCGGTGTCCCGCTCGATCTCGATACCGATGCACTCCGTCTCTATTTCCAATTTACCTACATCGCCGAGCCCTACAGTCCCTTCAAGGCAATTCGCAAACTGATGCCGGGATGCTGGATCGAGTGCTCGGTCGATGGGACCATCAAGCAAGGTCGCTACTGGAGACTGCCTCCGTTCTCGGAAGAAAACCAGAACGGGCTCACCGAAGCTCAGACTTGCGAACAGATACGCGAGCTGTTCGACGAATCGGTACGTATCCGCATGATTGCCGACGTGCCTTTGGGCGCGTTTCTCAGCGGCGGCATCGATTCGAGCCTGGTCGTGGCCTCGATGGCAATGCAGTCACGCGAGCCGGTCAAGACATTTTCCATCGGCTTCGAAGAGGCTGCTTATAACGAGCTGAAATATGCGGCGCTGGTGGCGAAGAAATATAAGACCGACCATCACGAAATTGTGGTGCGTCCGGATTCGTTGTCGCTGATCCACAAGCTGGTGCGGCATTACGACGAGCCCTTTTCGGATTCGTCGGCGATTCCTACTTACATCGTTTCAGAATTTACAGCGCGATATGTGAAGGTGGCTCTCAGCGGCGATGGCGGCGATGAATTCTTTGCCGGCTATCCCATCATGGACCTGGTGGAAAAGTATGCCTTCATGGATCGCGTGCCGCGACCGCTGCGCAAGTTGATGCGGTTGACGGCCAACGCAATACCCTACTCCGCGTATGGCAAGAATTTTCTGCATGCGCTTGGCTCTCCCACCGCGCTGGAGCGGTATGTCAATCAGAACTACGTTCCTTATTTTCTGCGCAAGCAAATGTTGACCCCGAAGTACATGTTGCCGGCCGATGTCGCGTTTCTGCAGCAAATGTTGCCCGACAATTTTCTGCCTGACGGCAGTGACATCCGATCGCAGCTGATGTACTTTGAGGCGACGAACCTGCTTACCGGAGATTTTCTGGCGAAGGTGGATCGCGCTTCCATGGCAGCGTCGCTGGAGGTTCGCTGCCCGCTGCTGGATCATCGCTTCGCCGAGTTCGCGACTCGCATTCCGACGAAATGGAAGTGGCAAAACGGTAAGGGTAAGCGCATTTTGCTGGAAGCGCTCGGCGATCGGCTGCCTCCCGAACTATTGACGCGGCCAAAGATGGGCTTTGGCGTCCCTATCGATCACTGGTTTCGCGGACCGCTGCGCGAGTTGGTGCACGACAGTTTGTTGGGTAAGAGCTTCCTCGATCGCGGAATCGTCTCTCCCGATTTCGTGCGCTATTTGTTGCAGGAGCACGACAGCGGACGCCGCAGCAATCATCACCAGATTTACGCGCTACTCATGCTGGAGCTATGGTTTAAGAACCTGGAAGAGCCGCTCACGGCAGAGAACGAGAGAGCTCCTTGCGCGACCGCCGCACCTTAATGTTGCCAGAAACTTAGTTCTTGCGTCCTTCGGGTGGCAAGTATCGCGCGGCGTATCGAAGACGCCATCGAACAAAATGTTGCTCGCCGGTTGATCCTGGTGTTCCGGAGGATGACCGGCATCTTGTTTTCGTCGCTCACTTGGACGAAGCGCTTTGCCGGTCCGCTCCGTTCGACAGTCTGCTGGGCGTACACGGATCGCATTGACTATCGGCTAGAGGCTGGTCGGAAGAGGGAGCAGGCGCATTCGGCACGCCGTTGGTCCGTGAAACGATTTTGCCTGCGGCATCGGACTTGGTTGCTTCTACCAGACTGGCGTAATCGACTCCCGCAATCTTCCCGTCGCTGGTTTGCAACCATTTCGGCGAGGCCAACTGGAAGTTGCCGGCAGCGGGATCTACATAGTTGATTTTCGAAGTGACATCGTTCTTAGGTGGAAAAGACTGCGCGGCATCGCCCGAGCCAACCAGTATTACATTTCCACTGAAGCGCGGGGCCAGCGGGCGAGGGCTGCCCATATAGTTCGTCAGGCCATCCGTGCCCTGACCACCCCAATCTCCGCTAGGTTGCCGGCAGAGTACGTTGTCGAGAATCCAAATGTTGTGCGTATAGGATCTTGGCGGCGGCCACTTCCATGCTTGATCGGTATTAAACCAAAACGATATCCAACAGACTGATTTACGGGTCATTTGCACGGTATTGTGTTGGAAGATTACATCCTGCAAGGTTGGGCCGAGGGCGAAACCTGTAGGACGATATCCGGCCGGCTCGCTCTCCTCCCGCAACAGGACAAGGTTGTTGGCAATTCTTATCCGCCTGGTCTCGCCGTGCCAAGTACCATCCTTTACATTTTCATCGAACTCGGTAACCGCAAAACCTGAATTAACATTCTTAATGACATTATTCTCGATATTAATGTCGTCGACTACCGTGACCGGTCCTCCCTGATCTTGTCCGACCCGGGGAGTAAGCAGAACCGAGGTTCCAGTCTGCGCGCTCTGCCAGTCATTCTCCATGATATTGCCCGAGACGATAGCTCGTTGCGCATTCTTGAACTCGAGGTGATTCTTGACCGCCCATTTACCTCTGCCGCCAGTGGTCAGCGGAATCCAGGAAAGCGGCTTATAGAGCCAGTTACCGCGAATCTCAATATCGGATGGAACGTAAGGGTTCGCCGGGCCTCCAGCGCCACCGAAGAGGATATTTTCCGTGCTTGCGGAGATGAAATTATTAACAATTTTGATAGGTCCAGGCGCGCGATAAACGATAATTCCCTGGGAATCCATAGTCGAGTCGTGAATATCGGAAATATAACTGTCGATAACCGCAATAGCGATTCCGTTCGCGGCTACAGCCCTTCTTACGTCCTGAGTATCTGAGCCATGTAAATAGCAACGATCAATGGTAATGTCTTTGGGAAACTGGTCTGCGGGCGTTAGAGCGGGCGCCACGCTGGTAGCAAGGGCGCGAATTTTGGCCTCGACCCGCGAGGTGGAGGAATCGATGCCGACCAAGCTATAAATCCGCGGCGCACCGGTTGCTGGAGTAATTTCAAGACCTACCAGGCGATATTGTCCCGCGCCCGGTTGAGCAGAAATCGGGGAATCGCTGTTCTTACTCTGGATCTTCGCCATGTGACTGGCGGCGGCCGGCGAAATTCGCTGGCCAGGCTGCACCACGCTTTCGATGCCGTCCGTCTCGATATAGATCCAGCCTTCGCCGGTCTTGGGAGGCAGCCAGAAGTTGCCGGTAAAGGTCGCGCCGGCGTCCAAAACGATGATGTCTCCAGCGCGAGCCTTGTCGATGGCGGCTTGCAGGTCATCCCCTCCATGAACCTTGACTTCACGTCCGCCAGGGCGGTGGTACGTGGTATCCAGCAACGTCTTGGGCGGTTCCGGAACCGGAGGTTGAGCAGCCTGGGCTGTCGCAAATTGCGCTGCTGGAATCAAGAAAAATAGAACGCCGAGGATGAATGGTCTATTTATCGAAATATTCATGGGAAGGTCGTCGGCGTTCAGTTTACTAGAAGTCGTTTCAGAAATCGCACGAAGTTGTGATTTGTATTGGGATCTGTGTGAGGGGCTCAAGGCGATTTTTCCGCCGCGGCGACGACTTCTTCCCGGCCAGCCTTTTCACCCGTGCCCTCAGCGGCTGAAGAGGCTGCTGAAAAAGTCGGAAAAGCAGATCCCTCACCGGCTGAACTTCACCCCAACAAGCGCAAAAGAGGCGCTCGTCGGGGGCCCCGGTTCGCCGGTTCGTGATGACAAATAGAAAGGACTTGTGAAAGGCGCAGCTGAAGGTGCGCCCCTTCAAACTACATCGAACCCGACTTTTTCAGCAGCCTCTGAAATCGTCTTCTCGAAGTACGATTACGGCACGACACGAAGTCGTGCCCTGATACAAATCGAACCCACAGTGGTTTACGAGATAGCAGCGCTGTTGAAGCCATTCAAGATTGTGGTAATGATAGTAGAGTTTCCTTGATCGCCTTGAGGGACGGTAAGCGAAGACGGTGAAGCTGCTATTGTATAGGTCTCCTGCCACCGTCAAGGTAGGAATATATCCTGTAGTAGTTACCGGCGTCGGTGGGGCATTCGGCAAACCGCCACCATTATTCTCACCGTGACTCAACACGGCTTGTCCTTATCGATGAAGGGATTTCAGTGTCGAAGGGATTTCAGTGTCGGCTGAACCTTATCTAGAATGAATGGCGAAACATTAGAACGAATTCCTATCCTGCTGATGGTGCGGGAACTAGGGATAGGTGGGACAGAGCGCCAACTGGTGGAAACGGCGCGGTTCCTGCAGGGCGAGCGGTTCGTTCCCCACGTAGGTTGTTTTCGCCCGGATGGGTTACGGCGGAAAGACCTGGAGCAGGCGGGCGTGCCGATTTTGCACTTGCCGGTTTATTCGTTCAAGTCGCCGGCAGTGCTGACAGCGGCGGCCCAGCTGATTCGGTATATCCACCGGCATCGCATCCAGATTGTCCATTCTTTTGACGCTCCGCTCAATGTATTTGCAGTACCCGTGGCCCGCTGGGCCGGAACGCCCGCGGTGATTTCCAGTCAGCGAGGCGATCGGAATCTGACCACGCAACGCCTCAAGCGGTTGCTGCGAATTACGGACCGGCTGGCCGACGCGGTGGTGGTGAATTGCGAATACATGCGGAACTACCTGATCGACGAAGAGCGGGTGGCTGAGCACAAGGTACGTCTCTGCTACAACGGTATCGACACCGATCAATATCGGCGTCGACCTGGAACTTCACCGTATGCCGGGCTAGTGGTGATTGGGACTGTCTGTGCGCTTCGCTCGGAAAAGTCTGTGGACACGCTGATACGAGCGTTTGGGGCGATTCGGCGTCCGGATGCGGCCCTGGTGATCGTGGGAAGCGGTCCGGAAGAAGCGAGGTTGCGGGCGTTGTGCGCGGAACTCGGAGTGGAGAACTGTCATTTCGAGCCGGCGACCAACGAAGTGGCTGAATGGCTGAGCCGCATCGATATCTTCGTGCTGCCTTCGCGTTCGGAGGCGCTCTCCAACGCACTCATGGAGGCGATGGCCTGCGGCTGCTGTCCGGTGGCATCGCGGGTTGGGGGCAATCCGGAACTGATCGAATCCGGAGAGAACGGCCGGTTGTTTCAGGTTGATGCGGTCGATGAATTGGCCGATCATCTGCAAGAGTTGTTGAGCGATGAGCCGCAGCGACGAAGACTGGCGATGGCTGCCTCAGCGAAAATCACGAGTCGATTTACATTTGCCAAGGCGGCTGACACCATGCAGGAAATTTACGCTTCGGTGCTCAATTCGAGCCGGCGGAAGCCGCGCCATCCTGTCGCATCCGGCTGAACAGATTCGACAGGCGGCGAACATTCTTGCCGAGCTCGTACTGGTCGGCAATGCGCTGGCGTGATCGGGTGGCCATTTGACGGCGTAGTTCAGGATTATCCATGAGCGAACCGATAGCGGAAGCCAGGTCAGCTACGTTGGCCGGGGTGACCAGCCGTCCCTCAACGCCATCGCGAATCAGCTCGGGGATGCCGGTAATACGAGGCGCAACACAGGGTACGCCGGTAGCCATCGCTTCCATCAGTATAACCGGAACCCCTTCGGCAAAGCTGGAAAGCACGCACAGATCGCTGGCGGCGTAAAGTTGACGCAGTTCGTCCTGATTTTTCCAGCCGTCAAAGAGGACGCGGCCGGCGATTCCGAGTTTGCGGGCGCGCTCTTGCAGTTGACGGCTGTCCGGTCCGTCACCAACCAGCCGCAAACGAACATCTCTTCCCTCGGCGACGAGCAGCGCGACCGCCTCCAGAAGAAGAGGATATCCCTTGACGTCGGCGAGGCGGCCAACCGAAATCAACTCAAAGGGGGCGGGCTGTTCGCGGAAGGTCGCCGATTGCCAGCCGCTGACATCGATTCCGAGGGGCACGACTTCAAGCTTGTGCCAATCCAGTGGCGAGGACCAGAGCATGATCTGGCTGCGGCAAAAATAGCTGATGCCCGACACCAGCTCCGCCGCCGCAACCTTGTCGCGAATGCGGAAACCTTCGGGATCGAAGAATTCCGAGGGGCCGTGAATGGTCATCGATAGCCTGATATCGAAAACCCGGCTCATGATGAGGGCGACGGTGGTGGTGTAAACGGAATGAACATGCTGGATGCCGGCCCGGCGCAGGCGATAGCCGGCCAGGACCGCTTCCATGAAATACGCCAGGGCGCGGGCCGTATTGTGCGGGTGGAAGCGTCCGATTTTCCATGCAGTCAGCAAACCTCGAAGGTAGCGCGCCGGCCGGCTGGCGAAGGTTACAAGATGGGCTCGCAGGAATTCGAGCAGGCTGCTTCCCAGGATGTACCAGGTGGAATTCCGCTCTTCCTGCTCGAGGGGCGATAGTGGAGAAGAACGCGGGGCGGGCTGACGGATGGAAACGGTTTGAATATTCCATCCCAGGTCACGGAGTCCGCGCACTTCCCGGAGGAGATAGGTGTGGCCCAGGGTTGGGTATTCGCTCAAAAGGTAAGCGATTTGCATAATTGGGGAACGGCCACCAATGGGCCGTTTGCCGATTTGGGCTTGCAGCTTGCGAGAATCCCGGAAGGACTCGCGTTCACCCAGCGCCCTGGAGAATAATCATGATAAACTACACCAACTTGACCGTAGGGTAGCGGTTTCCCCCCGCCGCGAATGACGCCCCTTGAGGGCCAGCGTTACAACATCAATTCCCTGGAGTGAAGCCTGTGAAGTCTAACGAGCAGCGGCGATCCGATTCCATTGAGCAGCGGCGTCCGGATACCCTCCTTAGTGCCGTCTTCCCCATCCTGGTGGTGTTTCTGTTCGCCGTTTACACCGGCTTTATTGAGTTCACTCCGGGTCTCCGCGAAATCCGTCCGCTTTTCGTTATCGGGGGACTGGGATTGATTGCTGTGGGCGTGACCGGACGGTTCGGGATGGTGTTAAAGAGCCCCATCGGCAAGGCAATCACGGCGTTTACGATTTGGTTTATTATCTGCATCCCGCTGGCCATCTGGCGTGGCGGCAGCATCGTGGTTTTTGAAGATTACTGGTCCAAGTCGTTCCTGGCATTTGTGCTCACGGCAGGTTTGATTTCCACCGCCGCGGAGAGCAAAAAGATTTTACATACGATTGCTTATGGCGTCGGCTTCCTGGCGATTCTAGCGCTGGCCATGCATTCCTACACCGTAGACGGACGTTTGGGTACACCCGGCGGCCGCTACCAGAACTCGAACGATCTGGCCTGGACCTTGCTGGTGGGATTGATCTTTATAGCCTATCTCTTCATGCAGAGCAGAGGGGCGCGGAAGGTTGTGGCCGTGCTCCTCGCCGCTCCCGTGCTGCTGGCCATATCGAGAACGGGATCGCGAGCCATCCTGTTCGGCACCGCCGTCCTGTTCCTCTACGTCTTCTTTCAAGCTTCGGGAGCGACCAAGGCGAAACTCATCGTTGCGGTGCCCATCCTGTTCACCTGTCTGATCATCATGATGCCTAAGCAGCTTCGTGATCGCTACACCACATTGTTCGACAAGCGCGACCCATCGCAATTGACGTATGCGGAAAAGGATGCGGCTAATTCCAGCGAGGCCCGGCTTGAGTTGCTCGAGGACAGCATTACCCTGACTCTGAACCACCCATTTTTCGGCGTCGGCCCAGGCAATTTCCAGGTTGGACAGGCTAACCTGGCACTCGCCCGTGGCGAGCCTTACGGACTGTGGCACGTTACTCACAATACTTACACGGAACTGTCCAGCGAGATGGGCGTTACCGGTCTGCTGATCTACCTGGCGTTTCTTTTTCAGTGCTGGAGAGTGTTGTCGTCCATCATTCGCAAGAAGTATGTAAGCAAAGATGTGCGGGCGATGGCCAAAACCCTGCAAGCCGCATTCCTGGTGATGATCACGGTAGCGATCTTCGAGAGCTTTGGCTACGACGCGAACATACCGATTGTGGCCGGGCTGATTACCGCGCTGAGCTTTATTGCGGAGCGGCAGCGTCCTCGTCCGAAGGCGCAGAGCATCGAGGAGCCTCCCACGCAGCTACCCGAGCCGGAGTACGAGCCGGCCTGGAGCGGGCGTCTCTACTGACATGTGTGGCATCGCGGGAACGGTAGTCGCGGACGGAAGCGGCGCGGAATCGCGAGCGATCCGCAGCATGACGGACGTGATTGCCTACCGCGGGCCGGATGGTGATGGTTTTTACGAAAATGACGGAGTGGCGTTCGGTCACCGTCGCCTGAGCATTATCGACCTCGCGACCGGCTCCCAGCCGATGACCAACGAGGACGGCTCGCTGTGGATCACCTACAACGGCGAGATCTTCAATCATGCCGACCTGCGCCCGGAACTGGAGCGCGCCGGTCATCGCTATCACAGCCGCTGCGACACAGAGACCGTGCTTCATGCCTACGAGCAGTATGGCGATGAATGCGTTCGTCGCTTCCGCGGAATGTTCGCTTTCGCGGTCTGGGACCAGACGAACCGCCGTCTGTTCTGCGCCCGTGACCGCCTGGGAATTAAGCCTTTCTATTACTTCTGGAACGGGCGACTATTTGCCTTCGCCTCGGAGATTAAGGCGCTGCTGGAACATCCGGAAATTTCGCCGGCCCTCAACGAAAAGCTTCTTCCTGAATATCTGGCATTCGGCTACAGCAGCGGCGAAGAGACGATGTTTGCCGGCGTTCGAAAGCTCATGCCGGGACATACCCTTACCCTATGCTGCGGCACCAATCCGTCTCTGGAGATCAAGCAGTTCTGGGACCCGCCATGTCCGACGGAGTTCGAAGAACGCAGCGACGACGAGTGGATTGCGGAATGCCGGTCGCGACTGGAAGACGCTGTCCGAACGCGGCTGATGAGCGATGTGCCCATCGGGATGTTCCTCAGCGGCGGAGTCGACTCCAGCGCCATTGCGGCGATTATCAAGCGATCGACCTCTGGACCGGTGAAGACCTTCGCCGTGGGCTACTGCGAAGCGGACTTCAGCGAGCTGGCCTATGCGCGCCAGGTGGCGGAACGCATCGGGACCGATCACCACGATGTCGTGATCTCAATGGACGATTTCTTCAATGCGCTGCCTAAGCTGGTCTGGCATGAGGATGAGCCGATCAGCTGGCCGTCGAGCGTATCGCTGTTTTTCGTGGCCAAGTTAGCAGCCGAGCGGGTGAAAGTTGTTTTGACCGGCGAAGGCAGCGACGAACTATTTGGCGGCTACGGGCGATATCGGTTCTACCAGCTCAATCAGCGGTGGATGAATGCCTATCGCAGCGTTCCCAGTAGCGTTCGCGGCGGGATTCGCGATCTGGTTTCGAATCGTCCCCTGCTGTCGGCTTCTCTGCGGCGAAAGCTGGGACATACTGTGCTGGGCAGGGATGCGAATATCGAATCGCTGTACCTGGACAACTTCTACTGCGCTTTTGATGCCGGCGAATTGAACCAACTTTTGGCCGAGCGTTACGCGACGAATCCATACGCGTTTTTCCTGAGGTATTGGGAAGCGGTCAAGCGCTCGCCCACCCTTAGCCGGCTGCTGTATGCCGATCAGAAAACGTATCTGGTCGAACTATTGATGAAGCAGGACCAGATGAGCATGGCCTGCTCGATCGAGAGCCGGGTGCCGTTCCTCGACCACGTGTTTGTGGAGTTCGCCGCCTCGGTGCCGCCGCACATGAAGCTCAGGGGAAAAGAGGCGAAGTACATCCTGAAGAAAGCTGTTGGCGATCTGCTGCCGGAGAGCATCATCTACCGGCAAAAGCTGGGCTTTCCCACGCCGATTCGCGACTGGCTGCGGCACGACCGCGCCAAGGTTCTGGTCAACTACCTGCGCGATCCCGATGGCATTCTGGCTACGTATGTGAATTCTGAATTTCTCGAGGACTTGCTGGCGAAACATTTCAGCGGGAAGTATGACGCGACGGACCGAATCTGGCGTCTTCTGAATCTGCAAGTGTGGGGAGACATGTATCTGACTGGCCGCCGTGAGCAATTTTGGGATGGCTTGATGCATGTACCCGCCGGCGCCGCGCAAACCGCATGAGAATCCTGTGGGTCAAGTGCGACTTCCTTCATCCCACGACCCGCGGTGGTCAAATCCGGACGCTGGAGATTGTGAAGCGGCTGCACGCCCGGCACGAGGTTCACTACCTGACCTATGAGTCGCCGGGCAATCCCGAGGGTCTGCAGCGAGCGACGGAATATTGCACGCGAGTATATTGCGTTCCGCACGAGATTCCGCACCGGCGATCATTGGCCTTCGCGGTACAACTGGCGGGAAATCTGTTCTCGGCGATGCCGCTGTCGCTCAGCCGCTACCACTCGGCGGCCATGGGGGAGCGGATCGCCGCAGTCTTGAAAGCGTCGCAGTTCGATAGCGTGGTTTGCGACTTTCTATCTCCCGCCCCGAATTTCGCGCATCTGGAAAATTGTGTGCTCTTCCAGCACAACGTGGAGACCATGATCTGGCGACGTCATGCCGAGAATGCGCGCGATCCATTGCGGAAGTTCTATTTCAAGGTCCAGGCCGACCGCATGTTTCGCTGGGAGCAGAGCATGTGCCGGAAGGCGGCGGAGATCATTGCGGTGTCTCCGCAGGACGCGGCCTTGATGCGCGAGATGTTCGGCGTAGCGCGGGTCACGGCAATACCCACCGGCGTGGATATCGATTTCTTTCGCCGGCCGGCCGAGGTGCAGCCCAAGGCGGACCTGGTTTTTCTGGGGTCGATGGACTGGCTGGCGAACATCGATGGGATAGAATACTTTGTTCGGGAAATATTACCGCTGATTCGCCAGCGACTGCCGGCATGTACGCTGGCGATCGTCGGGCGAGCGCCCTCCGCGTCCACCCGAGCCTTGGGGGAACGCGATCCGGGAATCCAGGTCACGGGCACGGTGGCAGATGTGCGGCCCTGGCTCTGGGGTTCGAAGGTATCCATTGTGCCTCTGCGCATCGGCGGCGGGACTCGGCTAAAGATTTACGAGTCGATGGCAGCCGGCACGCCCACGGTCTCGACCAGCATCGGAGCGGAAGGTTTGGATGTGAGTCATCCCGCCAACATCCGGCTGGCGGACACACCGGCAGCGTTCGCGGACCAGTGTGTGGAACTGCTGGAGAATGCGCCCGAGCGTGAGCGCCTGGCGGCGGAAGCCCGGAGGCTGGTGACGGCGCACTTTTCCTGGGACGTGGTCATGGCGGAGTTTGAGCGCTTGCTGCTGGCCGCGCGAAACCGTTCGTTCCAGCAGGCAGCTTCCGTGGTTCCTGCGGCCCCCAGTTAAAGCCATCATAAAATGGCTAGAGGTCGTGTTTTGTATCAGGGCACGACTTTAGTCGCGCCGTTGCTGCCTCACCAGAAACCGCTTTAGCCGCTGAGGCCAAGGCTAAAGCCCGAATGAAAAGAAATTTGCCGGCAGGGCTGAAGCTCTGCCCTGATACAAAACTCAGTTTCGCGCGATGACCGTCAGATTCTGAGAACTACCAGGCTGATCTACCCACTCGGGTTTGGAGTCTAAATGGAAAAGTTGCAGAAAGTCGTGATTGTTGGCGGATGCGGGCATGTTGGGCTGCCGCTGGGAATTGTCTTAGCCAGCCACGCTGGGTTGCAGGTCGAGTTGCTGGATGTCGACGCAGCCAAGGTCGGCCTGGTCAACTCCGGAACCATGCCGTTCATGGAGCGCGGAGCGGATGAACTGTTGCGCAAGGTGGCGAAGAAGTCGCTCAACGCTACCCTCGATCCCGCCTGCATGAATCAGGCGGATGCGGTGATTACGGTAGTGGGAACGCCGGTGGACCGGCATCTGAATCCGACGGTGGGTGAAGTCTACCGCAGCATTGATGCTCTGCTCGATCACATGCGGGACGGTGCCTTGCTGGTGCTGCGGAGCACGGTGTATCCCGGCGTAACCAAGCTGGTGCACGACCGGCTACATAGATTGAAGAGAAACGTGCTACTGGCCTTCTGTCCGGAACGTATCGCCGAAGGCAATGCCATTGAAGAATTGATTAAGCTGCCGCAGATCGTTTCCGGATTCGATGCGGAAGCGATTGCAGCCGCCAGCCAGTTGTTCGGGCTGATCGCGCCATCGCTGATTGAACTGACACCCCAGGAAGCGGAACTGGCCAAGCTCTTCACCAATGCCTGGCGATACGCCAACTTCGCCATCTCCAATCAGTTTTATATTCTGGCGGAAAGCCGCGGGTTGGACTTCTACCGGATTCACGATGCGGTGACCCGCGATTATCCGCGCATGCGCAGCTTTGCCAAAGCCGGTTTTGCCGCCGGTCCCTGCCTGCTGAAAGATACGCTGCAACTGGCGGCGTTTTCGCAGAACAATTTCTTTCTTGGCCACGCTGCCATGTTGATCAACGAAGGCCTGCCTATGTTCCTGGTAGAGCAGATTCGCGGTCACGACTTGTCCAGCAAACGCGTAGCGATCCTGGGAATGGCTTTCAAGGCCGAGTCGGACGACAAGCGCGACAGCCTCTCGTACAAATTGAAGAAGCTGCTGGAGGTAGAAGCGCTAGAAGTGCTTTGCACCGATCCTTATATTTCCGAGCCCGGTTTCGTTTCCCTGGAGACGGCGGTGGCGAAAGCCGACATCCTGTTCGTAGGTGCGCCACATGCCGCTTACCGTGAGCTGGAAATTTCGAGCGACAAGATCGTGGTCGATCCCTGGAACTTTTTGCCTTCCAAAGTACTGGCGTCAACCACTGCCTGAGAGGACACATAGCAAGCCACATGAAAATACTCGTCACCGGCTCGGCCGGCTTCATCAATGGTTATCTCATCCAGGAGCTTCTGGACGCTGGTCACTCCGTGGTCGGCTTGGATAACTTCAGCAAGTACGGAAGAGTCGAGAAGAGCTACGACAAACATCCCGGCTATCATTTTGTTGAAGGCAACGCCAAGGACAAAGAGCTGCTGAACGAGCTGCTGGAAGATTGCGACCACTTCGTCGCTTCCGCGGCCATGATCGGCGGCATCAGTTATTTTCACGAGTTTGCCTATGACCTGCTGGCGGAAAACGAGAGAATCACCGCTGCGGCCTTCGATGCCGCCATTCGGGCCCACAAGCATGCCCGGCTGCAGAAGATAACCGTGGTTTCGTCCAGCATGGTGTTCGAGAACACCCAGCAGTTTCCTACTCCAGAAGGAGCGCAACGCAACTCTCCGCCGCCCAGCTCGACTTATGGCTTCCAAAAGCTGGCGACGGAATATTTCGCGAAAGGCGCATGGGAGCAGTACAAGCTTCCCTTTACCATCGCGCGGCCGTTCAACTGTGTTGGCGTGGGCGAAAAGCGGGCCCTCATGGATCGCGACATCATGAGCGGGAACGTGAAGCTGGCGATGTCGCATGTGGTCCCCGATCTGGCGCAGAAAGTACTGAAAGGCCAGGATCCCCTGCACATTCTGGGCAATGGCAATCAGGTCCGGCACTACACCTACGGCGGCGACCTGGCCAAGGGCATTCGCCTGTGCATCGAACATCCGGCCGCGACCCATGACGACTTTAATCTCTCGACCCCGACGCGCACCACCGCGCTGGAACTCGCCGAGTTGATCTGGAAGAAGATCCACCGCGACGGCAAGCCCTTTCGCTACGTTTCCGATCCGCCCTTCGAGTACGACGTGCAGGAACGTTCGCCGGATGTCACCAAGGCCAGAAAAGTCCTGGGATTCGAAGCTACTACCACATTGGGGGAGATCCTGGACGAAGTGCTGCCCTGGATCGAAGAGCAGATTTCCCTGGGTCAGATTTAAGCCTGAAACCTGAATGTCATCCTGTCCCTCACTCACGATTGTTATTCCCGTCTACAACGAGGGCGCAAACTTCAAGGCGCTGTGGTCGGTCATTGCCTCGAGCATTCGTACACCGTTTACCGCCATCGTAGTTTATGACTTCGATCAGGATGACACTCTGCCGGTTATCGCGGAAATTGCCACTGCGGGCGAGAGCCGGATCGCGCTCCACAAGAACAGTTATGGCCGCGGGGTCACGGGCGCGATCAAGACCGGACTGGGAGCCGTGGAGTCGGGACCCGTGTTGGTGACGATGGCCGATCTGTCCGACGATCTGACGCAAGTCGATGAGATGTATGGTCTGTATCGCGAAGGATACGACCTGGTTTGCGGGAGCCGTTATATGAAGGGAGGGCAGCTGATCGGCGGTCCATTTTTCAAGCAGTTGCTTTCCCGAATGAGCGGGCTAAGCCTGCATTATCTGCGCGGAATTCCTACGCACGATGCGACCAATAGCTTCAAGCTCTACGATGCGGTCATGGTGCGAACTCTCGGGGTTGAAAGCGTGGCGGGATTCGAACTCGGCCTGGAGTTGACGGTAAAGGCGTTTCTCCAAGGATATCGCATCGCGGAAATTCCCAGTACCTGGCGGGACCGCACCGCCGGTACTTCAAGATTTCGGGTTCTGGAGTGGTTGCCGCATTATTTGAAGTGGTATTTCTATGCCTTCCAACCGCAGCGTAAGCATGAGCGGGCGGTGTCTGGCGCCGGCAATTCCCGGCCGGAAGCTGGCGGGACCTCCCTGCCGGCTGGCGAGCGGCCCTTGGACCGGTGATGCTTGCCCGCAATCTTTAATCGTTGACGCGACTCAAGTTCCTCCCTTGATGTGGCAACCTATTCGGGGCGGTATCTGCCGCAGAGTCCAGGGAGCTAGAGCGAACCCGTTTTCTTGTGCGGTTTGTACAGGCTGGGAAGACCAGCTCTACCATTACCCGAAATGCGAAGCTCCAAGGAAATTTCATTTCGCCTGAAGCAGGAGATCGTCAACGCTGTTCTCTTGTTTGCGCAGCCGCATCACGAGCTGCAGGCCCGTTCGCCGCTCGAGGTTCTGCCTCCGCCTAAAACCATCGGCGATGCGGTTCGCGATACTTCCTATACTGCCGAACTGGTGAAGCTGGCCGACCAAATCCTGCTGGGCAGGATACCCATCTTCGATAGCGAAATTGATTATGGGACGGCGGTAGCGTGGCGACGCGATCCGTTGCGAGGCAAGGAAACTGCTGCCAAATATTTCCGGCGGATCGCTTACCTTGACCTGGCGCAGGCAGGCGATCATAAGTGGGTTTGGGAAATCAATCGCCATCAGCATCTGGTTTTGCTGGCGCAGGCTTATGTTGTAACCGGAAGAGCGGCCTATCGTGATGAGGTCATCCGTCAACTGGCGTCGTGGAGGCGGGACAACCCCTTTCAACGAGGCATTAACTGGACCAGCGCGCTCGAGGTGGGATTTCGAGCTCTGTCGTGGATCTGGATCTGGCATCTGCTGGGCGACAGCATGTCCCACGATGAGGGACATCTCTTTCTGACTGGACTTTATCGGCACGGCTTACATTTGCAATACAACTTGTCGATTTATTTTTCGCCCAACACTCATCTTTTGGGAGAGGCGGTGGCGTTGCACGCTCTCGGCCGCTTATTTCCGCAGTTTCCTCAGGCGGGGCAGTGGCGAACCCTCGGCCGCGAGATGGTTAACGCTCAAATGACGGCCCAGGTCAAGAACGACGGCAGCCACTTCGAGCAGTCAACCTACTATCACGTTTACGCGCTGGATTTCTTCTTACTGCATGCGGTGCTGGAAGAGGTTGCCGGCGAATATCGCGACGGTCTGGCGAGGATGACTGACTTCCTGGCGGCGCTGGTTCAGGCCAACGGGGACCTCCCGCTGGTGGGAGACGATGACGGAGGACGGCTGTTTCATCCTTATGGAAAGCGCTCGCAATTTGCTCGCGGCACCTTGGCAACGGCTTCTCTGCTGCTGGATCGTCCGGTGTTTGCCTATTCGGCGCGGGATGTTGAGGAAGTTGCGCTGTGGTGGCTGGGTCCGGAGAAATGCGAGGGTGGTAAGCCAGCGAATGTTGCGCAGCAGTCCCGGGTGTTCGCTGATTGTGGACTGATCGCGATGAAGCGCGGCAGTGTATCAGTTCTGTTTGACGCCGGCCCGTTTGGACCGTGGAGTGCCGGGCACAGTCATGCCGACACGCTGTCTGTGATTGTGTCGTCTGGCGGAAAAGAAATACTGATCGATCCCGGCACTTATACCTACCTCGAGCCGGAATGGCGAGAAAGGTTTCGCGGCACGGCTGCCCATAACACGATTCGTATCGATGGCAAGGACCAAGCCACACCGGCCGGTCCATTCCGCTGGCTGGATAAACCTGACGTGTCCCTCATCGACTTTTCCAGCACGGCCCAGCACGACCGTGCAGTGGCGGTCTGCCGCTATCGCGGTTTCACCCACAAGCGGACGGTGGAGTTGGGAAACGATGGCGAACTCCAGATCACCGACGAACTGGATGGACCGCCGGGCGAACATCTGGTGGAACAGTTCTGGCATTGTGGGACAGCGGTGGAACAAATTGATGACGAGGTTTGGCGGATCGGCGATTCAGCCGAACTGCTGCTGGTGGATGGGCAATACGAACCAGGCTGGCGGTCTCGCTCATTTGGATCGAAAGAGATTTCGCCAGTGGTGGTTGCGCGTCGCCGAGCAACTTTGCCAATGACGCTTGGAGCGCGGCTGAAGGTAATCGCCAAGTAATCATAGCCTAGAAGGAAAATCGTCTTCGAGACTGCGAGTGATTTGCGAAGCACTGTTATGGCCAAAACTCACGAATACGGTAAATAGAAGCGCGCTGATAAATGATTTCGGTTTGGTACGACTTTTGGTGGGGCCGAACGAGACACTTTGTAGATTCGGGCTTCAGCCCCTGCAAAAATGGCCCTCAGGGGCTAAAGCCCAAGCCACGGTGGGCCACTTTACGGCACGTCTGAAGGCGTGCCCTGACACAAACCCATCGTCTGCAATTTATGAGATAGGTTCTAATTGTTCTTCTTCGCTCGCCGCATATCACCTTTCAGCTTTCTTGCCGGTCATCAGTTTCTTGCGCAGATCTTCGGCATAGTGATCGGTCATGCCCGCGATGTAGTCGCACACCACTCGTTCCAGCTTGCCGCTTTCTACTCTGTCCTGGAAGCCATGGGGCAGAGCCTCGGGATGCGACAGAAAATAGTGGAAGACTTCAGTCACCACATTTTCGGCCTTACGCTTTTCCGGCTCCAGCGGTTTGGAGTTATAGAGTGCCTGATACAGGAAGCTCTTGGCTTCGCGACGTTCCGCTTCCACCTCCGGACTGAAACCCGCCAGCCGCTCGGGGTAATGGCGCAACTCATCCAGAGTCGTGACTCCGGCGGCTTGAACCCGGCGGCCCGTAGTCTCGATCAGGTCGGTCACGAACCGATTCAGCACTCGCTTCAGCGCTTCATTGAACTTCAACTTATCGGGAGCGTCTGGATATTTCGCCTCCGCCTCCACGTAATAACGCTCGAACACGCGCACCTGTTTGCGGATTTGCGGCAGGCGCAACAGTCTGGCCTCGAAGCCGTCGTCGAGGTCGGCCGTGCTGTAGGCAATTTCATCGGTGAGGTCGATCAGTTGCGCCTCCAGCGGCGGCCGCAGATCGAGAAGATACTCGGCCAGCTCCGGATGTTGGGCCGCGCTGTAGTCGTGCGAGTGCTTGATGATTCCCTCGCGCACCTCGAAGGTGAGATTCAGGCCGCGAAACTTGGCATAACGCAGCTCCAGATCTTCCACCGTGCGCAGGGCTTGCAGGTTGTGATCGAAGAACTCGCCACGCTCGCGCATCAGCAGATCGAGCACGCGTTCTCCGGCATGGCCAAACGGGGGATGCCCGATGTCGTGCACCAGGGCCAGCGCTTCGACCAGATCAACATTCAGATTCAGCGCGGCGGCTATCGTACGCGAGATCTGCGCGACTTCCATGGTGTGGGTCAGGCGAGTGCGAAAGTGGTCGGAGTAGCGGCGGGTGAAGACCTGGGTTTTATTCTCCAGGCGGCGAAAGGCACGGGCATGGATGACGCGATCACGATCCCGCTGGAACGGGTTGCGGTAAGGGTGGGGCGGCTCGGGATAGCGGCGTCCGCGAGAATCCTCGACATGGACGGCGTAAGGGGCGAGCATAAGCGCAGTGTAGCAGCGGCGACCGGAATCAGTGGCGGGAAAAATCTATACCGATTGCAGGTACCCACACCGCCGCGGTGACAAACCACCACAGCCTTCTTTTGGAGTCCCTATCGCGTAAGAGCAGGCCTCCCCATACGATATCCGCCAAGACAAAGACTCCCAACACGGGCACCGCTAGAGCCCACACGAATGGCTCGCCAGTGACAGGAACCATTCCATGCTCCTGCGGTATTCTCCAGCCGCGAGATGCAAGCACAAGGTAAAGTGTGATCCCGACCGCGTTGGCGGCCATGAACGTGATGTCTAGGGACTTCACGGAGCAGCCTGCTGGGCGATCTACGGGTGTGATTGACATGAGTTTGTCGCCCTTCCAGAAGCCAGAAGAAGCCCAAATTTCTGAACTGCGCCCGCTGAGCAGCAGGTGGTTAGGTCAGGAGTGGGTGGTCGACTAGTCGCCCGCAGCCATGGCGGGGGCTGATGCAATCTCGTCCACATCCACAATGTTGGTCGGATACTTGCCGGTATAGCAGCCGGTGCAATAGACGCGCTCCTCGCCTTCGCCGGCGGCTTTGCGCAAGCCCTCCAGCGACAGATAGGCCAGCGAGTCGGCGCCGATGTATTCGCGAATCTCGTCGACCGACTTGTTAGCTCCGATCAACTGGTTCTTGGAAGGCGTGTCCACGCCGTAATAGCACGGCGAGATAGTCGGAGGACAGGAGATGCGGAAGTGCACTTCCTTGGCGCCGGCGTCGCGTACCATGCGAACGATCTTTTTGCTGGTGGTGCCGCGTACGATGGAATCGTCAATCAGCACCACACGTTTGCCGGCCAGCACGTGCCGCACGGGATTCAGCTTGAGCTTGACGCCAAAGTCGCGGACTCGCTGCTCGGGCTCGATGAAAGTGCGGCCAACGTAGTGATTGCGAATCAGTCCAAACTGCAAGGGAATGCCGCTGGCATGCGAGAAGCCCATGGCCGCGGTAACGCCGGAATCGGGGACAGGTACCACAATGTCGGCATCGACCGGCGACTCCAGCGCCAGTTGCCGGCCCATGGCGTCGCGCGAGGCCTGCACCGGGCGTCCGAACACCATGCTGTCAGGCCGGGAAAAATACACATGCTCGAAGATGCAACTGGACTGCGGCTGCTGCGCCGAGTAGAAGCGCGAATGCACTCCCTCGGGACCGACGATGACCAGTTCACCCGGCTTGACTTCGCGCTCATAGGTAGCGCCGATCAGATCGAAAGCGCAGGTTTCGGAGGCGAAGACGATGGTGTCGGCGCGATGCGCGGCCTGTCCGGAAATGCGGCCCATGACCAGAGGACGAAATCCCCGCGGATCACGCGCTGCGAATATCCGATCGGGCGTCAACATCACCAGCGAATATGCGCCCTCCAGGCGGCGCAACGAATCGGCCATGGCATCGCCCAGCGTCTGCTCGCGCGAACGGGCGATGAGGTGGACGATGACCTCAGTGTCACTGGTAGTCTGGAAGATGGAACCTTGCTGATCCAGTTGCGCGCGCACTTCCAGCGCATTGGTGATGTTGCCGTTGTGCGCCAGCGCGATCTTGCCCTTGTTGCACTCCACCATGATGGGCTGGGCGTTGAGCAACGCCGAATCACCGGTGGTGGAGTAGCGCGTGTGTCCGATGGCGAGCGAGCCGGGCAGGCGAGCCAGGGCGTCGGCATTAAAGATGTCGGAGACCAGCCCCATGGCTTTGTGCAGTTGCAGCCCCTCGCCATTGGACGCAGCGATGCCGGCTGACTCCTGGCCGCGATGTTGCAGAGCGTAGAGGCTCAGGTAGGCGAGCTTGGAGGCTTCGGGATGGCCGTAGATGGCCACCACGCCACATTCTTCGCGTAGCTTATCGGATTCAATCAGCATCGCTCACCTGATGCCGGCTAAAGCCGGCTGGAGAATTAAGAATCGCTGGGACGCTAGCCTGAAGGCTAGCTCTACCCATTTTCGCCAACGCCGGCGTGAAGAAACTGTGTCGCGAGCGGTGTCGCCGCTCTGCGGCTCGGAATTGCTTTCCGCTTTACCCGGCGCTCACGCGCCGGGCTAACGTCATAGCCGCCGCTGCGCGGCTAGTATGAACGTTTGGGCACGAGTTTTGTCTCACTGAAAAAGTGCACACTCGGCCGTGACACAGTCCCTGAAGGCCAGCTCTACCCCATTTCGACTCGCGTCAATTGCGCCTTACCTTGTCATCCCGAGCGAGGACTTTAGTCCGAGCCGAGGGATCTGCGGTTCGCCGTCCGCCACAGGTCCCAGGAAAGCAGATTCCTCGCTTCGCTCGTAATGACAATTCTCGAAAAGCGAAATGTTCCCCACTAGCTCTTTTGCAGCGTCGCCGGTACTAACCGCTCTTCGGTGTCAACGTGCAAAGCCTGCTCCAACGCGCTGGCCCAGGCTTCCCACAATTCGGAAACGGCTGCGGCGGCAACGGTGGTTCCGTCGATCTGTATCTCCACTCGATCCGAGACCGTGTTGCCAACCCGATCCGCCGAGAGGCCAAATTGTCCCGCTATTTGTTGGATTCGCTCGACATTTTCCGGGTCGCAGGAAATAAGAATGCGGCTGGCATCCTCGCCGAAGAGGACGAACTCCGGGACTAACCCGTAGGAGCTAAGGTCGACTTTGGCGCCGATGCCACGGGCGAAGCCGCACTCGGCCAGGGTCACCGCCAAACCACCTTCAGAGCAGTCTTTCGCCGAATCGACGAGGCCGGCAGCGATGATCTGCACAATCGCCTTCTGCAGCGCGGCTTCCTGCTGCAACTCAAGCGACGGCGGAAAGCCCCAGACCTCGCCCAGAATTTCCTTGGCATATTCCGAGGAGCCGAATTCGGCCTCGACATCCGACTCGTCTCCCGGCTCCGAACCACGCAGAACAACGACCGCGCGTCCAGCCTGGCGGAAATGCGGGCCGACAGCCGTGTGCACGTCTTCCAGAATGCCCACCACTCCCATCACCGGCGTCGGAAAAATGCCTTCGCCCAGGGTCTCGTTATAGAAGCTGACGTTGCCCCCGGTAATCGGCGTCTCCAACTCTTCACAGGCTTTGGTGATGCCATCGATGGTCTGGGAAAACTGCCACATGATGTGCGGCTTCTCGGGATTGCCAAAGTTCAGGCAATTCGTTGCCGCGATGGGCGTCGCCCCGGTGCAAGCTACGTTGCGCGCGGACTCGGCGACAGCGTGCATAGCTCCGAGTTTGGGATCGAGATAGCACCAGCGACCATTGCCGTCGAGCGCCATCGCCAGGCCTCGCGGCGTGCCTTTCACGCGAATCACGCCACCTTCACTGCCCGGGCCTTCGACCGTGTTGGTCTGCACCATCGAGTCGTACTGCTGGAAGACCCAGCGCTTGGAGCAAATATTCGGGCTGGCCAACAGCCGCTTCAGCTCGTCGCTGAACTCGTTCTTCTGGCCCAGCGAAATGTTGTCCGGGACTTCGCGCGGAACCGGCGGCTCCCAGCGTTCCAGCGGACGGTGATAAAGCGGAGCGTCATCGGTCAGCGCGGCATTGGGGATTTCCGCGACAACTTTACCGTGCTCCAGAACGCGCATCGTTGATTCGCCGATGACGCGGCCAATGGTGACGGCATCGAGTCCCCACTTCTGGAAGACCCGGAAGACTTCGTCCTCGCGGCCCTTTTCGGCGACCAGCAGCATGCGCTCCTGCGACTCGCTCAGCATGATCTCGTAAGGGGTCATGCCGGTTTCGCGCTGCGGCACCAGATCCAGTTCGATCTCCAGGCCTACGCCACCGCGCCCACCCATCTCGCAAGTCGAGCACGTCAGGCCAGCCGCACCCATGTCCTGAATGCCGATGACCGCGCCGGTCTGCATGGCTTCCAGACAGGCCTCGAGCAACAGCTTCTCCATGAAAGGATCGCCCACTTGCACGTTGGGCCGCTTGGCTTCGGATTCTTCGCTGAACTCCTCGCTGGCCATGGTCGCGCCGTGAATGCCGTCGCGGCCAGTCTTGGAGCCGACGTAGATCACGGGATTACCCTCGCCCGCGGCCTTGGCGTAGAAAATCTGATCGCGCCGCACCAGGCCCAGCGCGAAAGCATTCACCAGCGGATTGCCGGAGTAGCAGCTCTCGAACTTCACCTCGCCGCCGACGTTGGGCACTCCGAAACAATTACCGTACGACGCAACGCCGCTGACCACGCCCTCCATCACGGAATGATTCTTGTGCAGCGTGGCCTGATCGAGGCCGGGCTGCGACGTGATGGGTCCGAAGCGCAGCGAGTCCATGATGGCGACCGGGCGTGCGCCCATAGTAAAGATGTCGCGCAGAATACCGCCTACGCCGGTGGCTGCGCCCTGAAACGGCTCGATGAATGACGGGTGGTTGTGCGACTCGATCTTGAAGGCACAGGCCCAACCGTCTCCGATGTCGATGATGCCGGCGTTTTCGCCCGGACCTTGGACCACCCGGCGGCTGTGCGTGGGCAGGCGCTTCAGATGCACGCGCGACGATTTGTAGGAGCAGTGCTCGCTCCACATCACGCTGAAGATGCCCAGCTCGGTCAGAGTGGGCTCACGGCCCAGCGACTTCAGGATGCGGTCATATTCTTCGGACGAGATGCCGTGGTCGCGAAGCACTTCGGGAGTGATGGTGGAGTCGTTGGCGAGGCTGGGAGCGTCTTCTACAGGATTCATGGCGATCAGGGAGGAAAGACTATTGTCGCACGCCAGACCAACCGGGGGAAGGATTTGACAGGGAGATTGTCAGGTAAGTGTCGATTTTGGGATTCGGTAGCGCGCGGCCGATTTCCTCACTCGTAAACGTCTCTACGGTGAGCGATGCGAGTTACGCTGACCAGCGTACTATCGTCGTTTATTACGTAAACGACACGCCAGTCCCCGACACGGACTCGCCATTGGTTTCTATAACCCTGAAGTTTCTTGCAGCCGGGCGGCCTTGGATCGCAAGCCAAGCCCTCAATCTTATTCACCGCACGCGCGAGTACGGAGTTGGCAGAGCCAAGAGTTCTTTCCGGGCGGAGGGCTCAATCTCGACAGAGTAGTTTCTCACCGGAGGCGGCCGCGTTTTACTAAGTCAGCTTTGACTTTTTCAAACGGGATGCCCTTCTCTTTGCGTCGCGATTCAGAAACCAGACCGTCCCAGAAATCCTCCCAAATGGCGCCATATTTCTTGAGGTCGATTTGCACCGCGATCTTGCGGCCCTTGTCGTCAGTGACGAACTGGATTCCATTCATGGGATTCTCGTTTCTCCATTCTCGCACCTCCGGTCGGTGCCGGGAAGAATTTCTGCCGTCCCTACGGGACTCCATCACTCTTTAACCCACCCAGCGCTGAAGCGCTGGGCTAAACTCTTTCGCGCCTTCGGCGCTGGTGCTTAGCAAGTCAGCTTTGAGCATTCCCTATAGAATTTTCTGCTCATCGCGCAATTCAGAAAGGCCGCCCTCCCAGATTCTCCCGAAGCGGCGCTTGCGCACCGCTTCAGAATTTGAGCATCATTTCTGTCCTGGTGCTTTACAACGACCGCAGGAAATTCAGCAGGTCCTGCTGATCGGAAGACGACAGATGGTTGTAGTTGTTGACCGCTCCGTTGGCTTCGGAGGCCTGATAGGTGTGGTTGCCGTTGCTGGAGTGCTGCTGGATCGCCTGCACCAAGTCCGAGGTCCGGCCGTCGTGGAGAAAGAAGATGCGCTGTCCCAATCCCCACAGCGGCGCGGTGCGGAACTCGTCGCCTCCGGCTATGCCTTGTCCCACATTGTCGGCCAGGTTCGGTCCCATGTGATGCAGCAGAATATCGGAGTAGACGTTCGCCTGGATATTGCTGAGCGCCGCTACCGACGATTGCCCGGTAGTAAACGAGGCGGTGTGGCAATAGATGCAGCCGATCTGTGAGAACAGCACAGCTCCGTGCTGGGTCGAGGGCGAACTCGGTCCCGGCTGCGGCTGATCGAGGAAGCGCATGAACACCTCGAACCGGATAACATCACTGGGCATCTCCGTTCCCGACAGATCGTAATTCGTGTAGTCCTCCGGCGTGGCATTGAACTGGCAGCCAGGCGTCTGGTCGCGTTCGGTGGTGAACATTTCGTTGGTGACGCCCACTTCCACGTTGTAGGCCTCGCCGGAAAACACTTCCAGCGATTTGTTCTGCGCCTTCCAGCCAAAGCGGGTGATGGTGCCATCGTTGGCGCTGGTGTTGGGACGGCCGGCGATTCCCAGACTGTGCTTCTGGTTCAGGTTGGCATTCATGTTGGCCAGAATCGCGGCATCGGAGATAGCTTCGATCAACCCGCCGCCGAAGAGGGGGGTGGGAATGCGGAAGATCAGATCGTTTCTTTGCGCCGCCAGCGTGAAGTTGTCCTGACTGATGTTGCAGCCCGGCGCGTCGGTGCGGCCGGTGATGGTAAACAGGTTATGGACGCCCCCGTCCACGTGCTGCAGATCCAGGGTGTAGGGGAAGCGCGCTTCCCGCACCGGTCCATTAGCCGTAATAAACGACGGCACCTGGTTGGTCGCGCCCTGGTCCGTGGCATCGGCCACTTGCGGGTTGACGGACGGGCTGGTGCCGCCCATCGCGGGCTGAGCATGACATTGGGCACAGCTCTCGGCATTGAATCTCGGTCCCAGACCGTTGCCCGTATTCTGGATGGAGCCTGTCACCGAATCGGTCTGCACAAAGTTTGTCTGGCCGGCGCTGAAGAAGGCCAGCTGATTTTGCGTCAGCCCAGCAATCGGGGAACCGGCTCCGGGCGGGCCACTGCGGACGCCAGGATCGCTGGCGCCGTTTCTGCCGGGCGCCGCTTGCAGGGCCACGACCATGGTAAACATCGCTCCGGCAAGAAGCAGAGGCCTGCCGAAGTTCTTGCCTCGAGACAACAGCGTTTTGCTGGCGGACAATCGTGCTTTGGACTTCACAGACATGGTTCCTCCTGGGACTCGCGCGGACGAGTCGTTAGGGCGCCGACCTTCGGCGCAGGTTGAGCGGATGCTTACTTTTGATTGCGGCGAGCGAGTGCGATCCGACGAAGTCAGAACAACGCAGACGAGAAAGTGGTCAGACGAACGAGCAGTGGCGCGGGCAGGGAAGGGCGCAAACTACCACCGGGGCAGCGGCAATAAGAAAGCTTGGATTGCTGCCCACAGCTCTCCGTGCAGGGGAGAGGTAAATCTCCTCCGCTAGGGTTTATGCCGGTTGTGGCGTTGAGACAAGATGCACCAGGCAGGATGCCGGCGTCAATCAAAACCGGTTAGTCAAATCGGCTATTTCCTGGCCGATATTGCTGCCGGCTGCGATATCCGCTGGGGCTGGCGCCAAACTGGTTGCGGAAGGCGCGCACGAAGCTGGGCGGGTGACGATAACCGGCGCGATAGGAAATCTCCTTGATCGGCATTTCCGTGGAGTGCAGGAGTTCCAGCGCGATCTGCAGCCGGCAAGTGGTAAGAAAGTTTTGCAGGCTAAGGCCGGTTGCCGCTTTGAAGAGATGGGAGAGCCGGGAGACGCTGAGGTTCACCATTCTCGCGAGGTCTTGGATGCTGTGGTCCGGGCCGGATTCGATGGCTTGCAGAACTCTGCGGATGCGGTCATCGGCCGGTAGTGGGGAGTAGCGGATCCCACGACTTCTGTCCGCCTCGACCCGAAGAGCGGACTGCGCTCTCAGAGACATGAATCCTCCTGGCTGACGAGCGGCGGCGGCAGTTAAGAATACGTCTTCGGGCGAACAGGCGGGTGTGTGGCCGCTGTTCCCCCTGGCAGGGCGGGTGGCTGCGCGGAATATAGGGGAAGTTTAACCCGAGTTCCTGCCGAGCGTCGCATCGGGCGGGAAAAAGGGTTTCAAGTCAGTTAAAGCAGGCTGGGCTGGGGGGGCGTAACCGGCCCGAATTTTGCCGGTATTGCAAAAGTATTGCATCTAGCCGGGACTAAAGCCCGGACGAACAGGGTGCTTGTCGGCCCGGCTAAAGCCAGGCCCTGACACAAATCAATGCGGTATCGATTTATGAGATAGGTTGTATATAATGTCCGGCGTTCGAGATCACACCCTAGATTAGGCGAGCACCGGCCGTTGTCCCACATTGTGATATACCGAAAGGCGGGGGAAATGATCCTGGCTTCCGGGAAAATTCTGCTTGACCGGTAGCTGCCGCCTGACGTATATCTCAAGCCCCCGCTGACAGCTGTGCAAATTTCACCGGACGTAGCCCGCAGCGCGTGCAGTTCATTTGCCGGCATCGGCTGGGGTCGGCTCTTTCATCCGCTATGGACAGAGGAAGCTAAATCATCCGAGGAGAACCATGCAGAAAACCTTCGTAAGATCCACTTTTGCGTTATTCGTACTCCTGATTGCGGCGACGTTGTGCGCACCCCTGGTTTCGGCCCAGGACAACATGGGTGGTCAAGGGGCCATGGGCGGCCAGGGCAACACGAGCGATGCCGCGGCCAAGCTGGAGAAGATGTCGGCCGCACTGCAACTGACGCCTGCCCAGAAACAGCAGATCCTGCCCATCCTGGCCCAGGAAGCGCCCAAACTGAAAGCGCTGAAAGCCGACACCTCGATGCCGCCGCTGCAAAAAGCCATGAAGCTGCGGCAAATCACCGAGTCGACCGACGCCCAGTTGAAGCCCATCCTCAATCCCGAGCAATACGAAAAGTTACAGCAGATGCAGGCCCAGGAACGGCAGCAGATGATGCAGAAGATGGAGAACCGCTAAGGAATGTCTGATTAAGTCAAGGCGAAGTCCCTCAGCGGCTAGAGCCGAGATGATTTTGCGCTACGCACGGACGGCCTGAAAGCCGTCCCCTCCAAAGATTAGACTTGATCAGGCTTTCCCTAACGGATCCGCGTGGCTCTCAGGTTCAACCCCTCTTTGAGGGTGACGAACCAGCCATAGATATCGTCTACCCGGGCAATGTCTTCGTTGAGCACGGGTTGGTCGGCGTATTTCTGAATGTCGGATCCACTATGCCGGCGCTTTAGATTGACAACGATATGATAAAGCTCGTCGACCTTGGCGTGCATGATCCGCAGGTCGCTCACCAGCCTGACTTCCTCCACTTCGAGCCAGCGCCGGCCGACGGGTTGTTTCGTATGATCCGTTTTTTTCATTGCGCATCTCTTCTTGTGGCTAACCCAATTGAATCGCGCCGCTGACTGTCGGCACTCTTCGTTGCAGAAGTATACGACAGGCAGCGCCCGAATCTTCAATTGCCGTCCACGCTACGTCCCTTCAGAAACCGGCTCAGGCCAAGTAATTTTTGCCGAGCTGAGGAAGCCAGGTTCCACGCAGAGTTGATCCACCTGAGATGGACCCATAGAAACGACGCAATTTTCGCTATTACGCTGGTGATAGTAGATATTTTGGACTATGATTTGGGCCGCGCCGCGGAGTACTTGAGGAGGGGAACTATCGTGAAATTTCGCAAAGCAATCCTGAGCATTTTTGCACTCGCCGTGGGATGTTTGCTGCTGAGCAACCTGCCGCTGTGGGCGGCCGACGAGTCTTCACCGCAAATGACATCGAGCCAGGCTATCGCCTTTGCCGTTACGCCGCCGCTGCGCGAACTGGCGAAGATGCCGGTGCAACCTTATTACAGTTTTCACCAGGCGCACTCGGTGCGGCGCACTGGTGCCCATCCCAATCATCCTTACGAATTCGATCCGGTTGAGCAGAGCTCTCCGGGCGCACCGGCCAACATCACCCCCGGACTTAACTTGTTAGGCCTGGACAACGCTCAGGCCTGCGGCTGTCAGCCGCCCGACACCAACGCCGCGGTGGGCGATACCCAAGTCGTCGAGTGGGTCAACGTCGCCTATGAAATCTTCAACAAGACGACCGGCGCGGTCGAGGCCGGCCCTATCTTCGGCAATCAGCTCTGGCAAAGCCTGGGCGGCGCCTGCTTCGATAACAACGATGGCGACATCATTGTGTCGTGGGATAGGACCAACCATCGCTGGCTGCTGGCGCAGAACGTATTCAACGGGCCGCCGTACTATGCTTGCGTCGCAGTCTCGACCAGTGCCGATGCGACCGGCTCCTACTATGAATATCAATTTCCTCTGGCCCAGGATTTTCCCGATTACCCCAAGTGGGGCATCTGGCCCACTGGATATTTTCAGACCAACAATAACTTCGGCAACGTGAACTTCGACGGCGCCTATGTGTGCGGCTATAACAGCGCGAAGCTGCTGGTGGGCGACCACACGGCCGAGCAGATCTGCTTCCAGTTGACACCCGGCGACTCCAGCTTGTTGCCCGGCGACCTCGATTCCAATACTCCTCCTCCGGCCAACCAGGATGAGTTTTTCATCGGGGCCTACGATTCGGATGGCCAGAACGACCATCTCTATCTTTATTCCATGCACCCGGTGTTCTCCAACCCGACGCAGTCGACATTCGTGGGCAGCGGCCTGGCTAATCCGGTTACCGTGCCTACCTATACTCCGTTCTGCGACAACAGCGAATTTTGCGTTCCGCAGCAAGGTACCTCAACCAAAGTCGATGCCCTGGGCGATCGCGTGATGTATCGCTTCTCCTACTGGGATGATGGGCCGCTGGCCAACGTCAAACCTAACGCCGGTCCACTGCACCAGCAGCACTGGTATGTGAACCACGTGACCACGGCTTCGGGTGGCCAGGCGGGCGTCCGCTGGTACGAGTTCCGGGCCAACGTGCAGACCGTGAATATCGGCGGCGTAAGGCTGTTTCAGTCAGGAACGTTCGCTCCCGACTCGAACTATCGCTGGATGGCGTCGATCGCGCAGGACAAGATGGGCGACATCGCACTCGGCTACAGCTTGTCGAGTACCACAGTGTATGACTCCATCAACGCGACCGGCCGGGTGATTACCGATCCGATCGGACAGATGGAAACCGAAACCTCGCTGGTCGCGGGCACCGGTTCGCAGAGCAGCGGCGATCGCTGGGGCGACTACTCCAGCATGCAGATCGATGGGTCCGACCAGTGTACGTTCTGGTATGCCCAGGAGTACTACATCGTTCCCGCCGCGGGCGACAACTGGCAGACGCGCCTGGTGTCGTTCAAGTTCAACGGCTGTCAATAACGGGGTAGCAGGCATGCAGGTATTCGGCGCACCACAACAAGAGTAACGACGGTTTCCGCCGGTGGGGTCATCGGCGGAAGCTACAAACTCATCTGGCGCTGTTGACATCCCTGCGGAAGGGTTGCCGTTGGCGAGAAATAGGAAGGACGACGAATCCCGTCCCGCCTTGCGGGACGGGAGGAAACTAGCCCAGCGCGTTCAACGCTGGTTTTTTGTAACGGAGCTGCTTCGGGGGCAGAACAAGAGGACCTCAACAGAGCCAACTCATCTCACAAATTGGTTTGCATTGGGCACCGCTGCAAGCTAAAGGGAGCGTGCCGCCGCCGGCGCGGCTCAGATTCATTTCGTGCTTAACCCGGGGCACCCCGGGAAGGTGGGAAATATTTCCGAGCCGCGAAAGGGGTTGCGACACAGTCTCTTTCAGCCCCTGCTGGATTTGTTCTGGCGTGGACCAAAGACCCTTTTATCGCACTACAAAATACGCAATGGCGATAGCCACGATGTCTTCGGGGATGGCGATCATGATGTCTTTCACCTTAAGGCCGCTAACCAGCGCTTTGCGGATGTGGTAACCGGCGTAAGTGCCGATTAAGGCACCGATGGCACCCAGGATGGCTCCCACGGCCAGCGACTGGCTAGCTGCAGCGTAGAGACTAGCACCGGACAGGCCTCCCAGGACGATGCGCGCGATCAGAGGCACAGGCGTGGTTCGGGCCGGTGTCTTTGGCATCACATCTCCCACAAATTCGACGATTGCCAGCAGGGTGAAGATCCCGACCGCCGCTGTCGTTCCCATAAATGCCAGCGGTGTGCCCTGCAGATTCAGCCAGCCCAGGTGAGTAGCCCAGCTCACCAGAGCAGGGGCCGTGAGCGATCGCAATCCGGCAACAATTCCGATGACCAGCGTAAGCAGCAGAACGTGGTTCATAGTCCAAGCACCTTTCTCCGCCCCGAAAGCCCGAGGGCGATAGGACAACCCAGCTTCTGATGCAGGGGCCATAACCGAGGACTCACTTCCCTCGGGGGCACTCCATCCTACGTCAGAAGACTGTGTCCGGGAAAAGCTGGCGCCGGTAGCGATCGAGCAATGTAACCGACCATTCAAACTTATCTTCCGCGCACGAGCCGTTTTTCCGTCGCTCATCGCGCGTTGGTACCTAAGCGGCCAACCTCTGAACATTTTTTGCATCTCAATCCACAGTGCGTTCGAACAAAAAATCGACGCATTGAGCTGGTTCCCTTTCCCGAGTTGTAGCGTCCCTGCGCGGTGACCCGGCCTGGGGCCAAGCGCAATCAGCAAGGTTGGGCGATGCCATGTCTTTTCAGGGTCGATTCCTGGGACTGCTCATCAGCGTTTTCCTCGGCACCTTCGTCAACGCACAAGATTTTCTAACCGCAACTCCAGCGCGCAGCAACAACAACTCAGGGGTGGTAACCGGCGCGGTTCTCAGCTTCGACGGACATCCCTTGTCCGGAGTTCCAGTTGAACTGTACGACGCCAACTCAACGGTTGTTGCCCGGGCTGAGACAGCGCCCAGCGGGACATTCGCGCTCTACGACGTTCCGCCGGGTTACTACGAAGTGACATCGCTGGCGGGGGGCGCGGAGGCGCGGCGATTCGTGGACTTGAGCACCGGCAGGTCGACCGTGGAACTCAGCTTTCTAAGCTCGGGGCAGCCACCAATGCCGGGCAATGCCATGATTTCTGTCGCCCAGATGACGGTTACGGAAAGTGCCCGCAAACTGTATGAGAAGGCCAGCTACTCCGTGGGCAAGAAAGACTATCCCAAAGCCCGCCAATGGGTCGATCAGGCTCTGCAGCGCCAGGCTTCCTTCCCCGAGGCGCTTACCTCACGCGCCTTTCTGGAACGTAATGCGCATGAGATCGAAGCCGCGGCCCGCGATTGCGAAGCAGCCATGCAGATCGATCCCTATCATGGTCCTGCCTATTCCACACTGGCCTCGGTTTATAACTTGCAGGGAAGGTACGATGACGCTTTGCGTACGCTGGACGAAGGTGTAGCCGTATCTCCGCAGTCCTGGCAAATGTATTTTGAGATGGCGAAAGCCTCGATCGGTAAACGGCTCTACAGTCAAGGCCTTCAACTGATGGATACGGCGGAGCGATTAGGCGGATTCAACTATCCCGAGATCCATCTGGTACGAGCCTACGCTTTGGTTCCACTCAAGTTTTATCGCGAGGCCCGAACCGAGCTACAGACGTTTCTGGCGCGTCAACCCAAAGGCGAGAATGCAGAGCGGGCGCGACAACTCCTCGCCAGCCTCAACCGCGAGGAGAAGCTACCGAGGGTCGAACTGGCGGCCGCTGATCCGAAGTAATGGCTCTCGGCCATGCCTCGATCGCAGAGGCTGGTTTCGCGGAGCCGGTAAATCGCCGGGTCTAGGTTGGCGGGGTCGAGGGAGCATCGTCCTCGGCGATGGGATCGCCGCTCTTGCGCCGCATTTCGTCGTAGATGTCTTTCATCACGTCATCGCGCCGTGCGCCATCGTGCATGCGCGAGGCCATCTCCTGCAGAGCGACATTGAGAACGTGGAAGTGATGCAGCTCGCGATAGCGGGGATCGCTGGTCACTTCTTTCCACAAACCGTGCAGCAGGTCTACATCTTCCTGCCGCATGCGTGGAGTATGCGGTCCCAGCATGTACTCGTGCCGGGTACCATCGGGCTCGAAGACCACCAGCCGCAAGCGCGGACGGGGCTCCGTTAACCGCTCCCAAGCGTCGCCGGTGAGCTTGCCCTGCTCGTCGGCGGTAAGCTTGTTCGACACACCGCAGACGACCACCGAGGTGTGTAGCCGTTGGGCCGTTGCCACGATGCTCTCGAAGACATCGTTGGTGGGCACGACCAGCAGCGAAACATGCTTCCCTTCTTTTTCGGCGGCCGCCACCACGGCGGTGAACAACTCCTGCTCGTATTTTTCAAATACATCGGAGGAGTCCATCTCGATGCTGCCGCTAAACGTATGTTCGCGGTGGTAAACCCGCGAAGTCATCACCACCACGTCGGTTTTCGTGGTGTCGGTCTTAGCCAGCACCTTACGCAGGTAATACAAGTTGCGAGGATCGCGCACCGCGACCAGAATGTTGCCTGGCCTTACCTCCATTGCCTCCGCGCTCAACTCGGCATTCTGATTGACGTTGAACTGGTCGAGCCCGGAGTCCTCGTGCGAATGTTGCCTGGCCGTGATGTTCTCCGATATGGAGAAGATGGCAAAGAAGGCGACACTGAACGCGACTCCCGAGACGGTGGCCAGCGGCTTGGTGAACAGGTTGACGCAAGCTGTCGCGAACAGCACCAGGCAAATGAGGAACAGCCCAACGGGAACTTCGGTCTTGCCAATGTAGAAGTTGCCAGGCACTTTCCACTGCCGGTTCTCCGGCTCGGTATAGCGCAGCACCACCACGGCAAGCGACTTGAATGCGAAGCTCCAGATCACGCCGAAAGCGTAGAGCGAAGCCAGCAGGTACACGTTGCCGCGGCTGGCGATGATAGTAAAGATCTGCAGTCCGACAATCAGATTGATGATGCGAAAGCTGGTGCCAAACTTCCTCTGCGGCTTGCGGAACCAGGGTGTCAGTACGCCATCTTCGCTCATGCGATTGAGCACGCCATTGGCTCCGACGATGGCCGTGTTCACCGCGCCCGACAGAATCAGCGCACCCACCAGCACCACGAATCCCTGAAATAAAAGGCGCAAGGTGTAGGGACCAACGACGTTCATCGCCAGGCCGCCAATAAGGTTGGCGAAATAGTCGGGCCGCACCTTGTCGGGAATGATCATTACGGCGAAGAACGAGACCAGGGAGGTGAAGAACAGGCTGTAGAGGAAGATCACCAGCCCGGTTTTCTCCAGGTTCTTCAGCTTGGGATGTTCGATCTCGCGGTTGACCTGGGCCAGCGACTCTTCGCCGCTCATGGCCAGCACCGAGTGGCCGAAGCCCACCAGCATCATGATGAGTGGAATGCGCGCGGCCCAGGTGCCGAAGAGCCAGCCCAGCGATTCCTTGTTGTGGTGCATGGTCGAGGCCGAAGGCAGCGGCGGCAAATGGGCGCCGGTCTTGGCGATCGTGATCAGGCACCAGATGATCAGCATCACCACCATGACGGTGGTGATTTTCATAATCTGCAAAGCCCGCTCGCTCGACTCGTGAATGCCCTGAATGTTCTTCCACCAGAAATAAAGGGTGATAACGATGGCGAAGCAGGCCGCGAAAAAATTGTCGGGAATGTTAATGTTGTAACCGAGATGGTGAAAGGTGTCAGTCAGAAATCCTGACATATACAGGCCGGCGGAGACGGCGCTGATCGGACCGGTGAGAACGTAATCGAAGAGCAAGGCCGAAACCGAGAGTTTGGCCAGCTTGCCGCCCATGGCCTCCTTGACCACGCGGTACACGCCGCCGCGGACGAACATGGAACTGGATTCGATATACAGCGCCCGGACCGCATAGCTGAACAGCATCACCGCCAGCACGAACCAGGGAGCGCTTCGACCGATGACCTTTTCCGCATCGCCCCCGACGTAGTACGCCGAGGAAGCAAGGTCGGACAGAATGATGGCTGCAGCCCGCCAGTAGGAGATGAACGTCAGCATCACCGTCGTGGCGACAAAAACTTTGATGGCGGGGCGCTGCAGATTCTCGGTCGATGTCGACATAGTTGTTCCCGGAATTCCGGGGCAGCTCTCCGGCTGCTCGAGCACAGGTCAGTAGTACATCAGTGTACTGCTTTTGCCGTTCGACCATCAGCCTTGGGCGTGGGCAATAGCTCGCTTGAATGTACCTGTTTGCGAACGAGTTGTCAGCAGCCGGTGATGGCGAGAAGGTGGGAGCGGCGAGTTCGATGTTCGCACTGTTACAAGAATTTTTCAGGACCAGTCCGGACGCGAGAGCGCCGGTCTGGGGGTCCGCTAATCCCGGTTGGTGAGGTAGGTCCGGCTGATGCGATCGTGCCAGCAGAGCAGGTCCACGTCAACCAACGCCCAAAGCAATCCCATAAGCAGCGACGCCGTGGAGAAATAAAGCCCGATGACCCGGCTGCGCCGGTGACGCACATTGGGACGGGTTCCCTTGAAGGTGCTTAGACAGATTCCGGCCGCTCGCATCCCGGCGGTCGTGCCACCGTAAACGGTAAGCAGGTATTGGTAGATCGCCCACAGAAGTACCGGCACCGCCGCTGCGGTGAGCATCACCGGCTTGCTGAGGACCAATTGGGGCAGCATTTTGTAGCCAACCGCGCCGAAGAGGACGGCGGATGCAGCTACCAATGCACAATCGATCAAGCCTGCATACAGGCGCTGCGCTATGCTGACCGCCCGGAATGGCAACTCGACGTGATCGGCATGCGCCGCAGGTGCTTGCTGTGGACTCGCGGGAAACTGCAATCCATCCAGCAATGGCGTACCCGGAAACGCCTCCAACTCTTCTGGTACGTCGAGAATGCGCGGCTGTTCCGGGACCACGGGATCGGCCAACCGATGTAGGACGATTGGAGCCTCTAATGCCTGTCGGGGAAACGCGATGACTTTTCGCCTCGACCTTGGCCGCGGCGGAGGATCTGGGCGCGCTTCAGGATCCGGTTCGGGCTCGACCGCGGGCACCACTACCAGTGCTTCGGGCTCTTCGCTTACCATGGCGGGCGGCTCCATTATTGTTTTGTCAGCGTCTGCGGCCAGGGCAGACGGAGGGCGAGGCGGAGCAGTGTTCACGGTTTCGTCACGGGCAGTCTCCAGGATTGCGGGTTCGCCGGCATTCTCCAGCGCCGGGTCGGTTTCCATGTCCTCGGCTGGAGGAAATGGGAAGCGCATGGTAAACGCTCCTTCAATGCGGCGGCCACGGCGATTGCGATAGCCTGCCACGCGGGCGTGGATTTCCTTTCGCCAGACATCGTTGGTTGCTTGCGAGGGATCGGTAGGCTGATCGACAGAAAGCGTTTGTTGTTCAGTCATGGTCGTGGCGCGACTATTCCTATTCTGGTAGTGCGCAAACGAATCGCGCATTGAAAATGTGGCACGGTAATCAAGTGGAATGAGAAAAAGAGGTCATCCGCTCGGGCTATTGGATACGAGCCCCTGCTTCGCAGTCAAACATGTCGACTGCGCAACCAGTAAGCGACAAGCGGGTTTAAGAGAACGTCCAGAGCGGCGTGTAATCAACGGAGGCGATTCGCGTTTTGCCTGTCTTCATGCAACGTGCTAAGTTGCAAGGTTCCCCTCGATTCGATCTGACTGGCGAAGGGGCATACGCCTTTCGATGATTCCTCGCATTCGATTGATTATCACGGCGCTGTTGATGTGTCACCTGTTTCTGCTGCCTGGTCTGTTAACCAGCCAGTTGCGTCCCTCAGCGCCAGAGCAAAATCCCAGCCCAACGACTGCCTCACCGCCGGCTTCACCGAATCCAAATTCCTCGACTGCGGACGACGACGATGACATCGATGACTGGATCGACGACCTTCCGCCGGTTGTCCCCGCTCAGCAACCGGCTCCGAAGTCTGGAATCAGCGCCCAAACCGACGCCGGTCAAGAAGACACCCAGACTGAGAAAATCATTGAACAGGAACTCCAATCCAGCAACGATCAGGAACTGGGTCCCCCGCGGCCGTCTATCAATGTTCCCCTCGGCAGCAACGAAGTGCTCATCCGGGCCGATCAACAGGATAAAAACCAGGACATCTACACCGGGCGTGGGCACGTGATAATTCGCTTCGGCACCAGCACCTTGCACGCCGACGAGGTTATCTATGACGCCTCCACCGGTCAATTGACCGCATCGGGCCACGTGGTTTTCGATGGCGGGCGTCACAATGAGCACCTGGTCGGAACCCATGCCACGTATGACATCAGCCGCGATACCGGAACGTTTTATGATGTGACCGGTTCCAGCGGCGTTCGAGTACACAACAAGGTCATGTTTCTGACCTCATCGACGCCGTTTTTCTTCACGGGAAAGGTAGTCGATAAACTGGGACCAGACCGCTATCGAGTTCACTACGGCTTTGTAACTTCGTGCCGGTTACCCAATCCCAAGTGGAAGTGGGATTCCGAGGTGGCTGACATTGAAATGGGCAACGAAGTTCAAATGCATCACGCCACTTTGAAGCTGGGCGGCATTCCCGTCTTCTACGCTCCGTATGCAGAGCATCCGACGGATTTCGGGCGCAAGAGCGGCTTTCTGATTCCGGAAATCGGAGAGTCCAACACCAAAGGCTTTATCCTGGGTGATGCGTTCTACTGGGTGCTGAGCCGCAACGCCGACCTCACCCTCGGGGCTTCGCTCTATTCATCACGCGGGTGGGCTCAGGTCGGGGATTTTCGCACCATCGGCTACACCTACGGTATGCAAGCTGCGTATTACGGCGTTATCGATCAGAAAGGCGCGCCCAACAGCGGGCAGAACCAGGGCGGTGAGGATCTCCGGGTCAACGGCTGGAAGGATTTCCCGGATGGCTTTCGGGGCGTAATCTCGGTGGACTATCTTAGTTCATACCTCTTCCGTCTGGCTTTTGCCCAGGGTTTTACCGAGGCCATCAATTCAGAAGTGCGCACGTTTGGATTCGTGACGAAGGACTGGAATGGCTATGGCTTCGGCTTTCTGGGTGCCCGCTATCAGGACTTTCAGGGCATAGGCCCCGGTCAATTCATCGAGATCAACCATGTGCCCAGCCTTGAGTTCTCGACGGTGGAGCGGTCGTTCAGCCGCACCGGTTTTGTGTATGCCTATGATGTTGCCGCCGCGGGCGTTGCAAGAAATGAGCCTGGATTTTCGACCGCTCCAGTAGTAGGCCGAATCGACGCCAATCCCTACATTGCGTTGCCAAAGTTCCTGAATGGCTGGACGTTCCGCCCCGAGGTCGGCGCTCGTGAAACCTTATACAGCCAGCGGCTGGAGTCGAGTCCGACGCAGCCTCTCGGCGTGGCTGTCAGCGATGCCATTAACCGCAATGTCGTCAATGCGTCGATGGAGGTGCGGCCGCCTACCCTCTCCAGAATTTTTGACCGCAAACCCTTTGGCCGGGTGCTCAAGCATACGATTGAACCCTTTGCCATCTACCGCTATCAGACCGGAATCGACAATTTCAGCCAGATTATCCGCTTCGACGAACGCGACATTTTGGCCGATACCAACGAAGTGGAATACGGCGTCATCAACCGGCTCTACGCCAAGAAAACGCGATCCAGCGCGCAGTGCTTTCAGCATCTGAAATCCGAGTTCCTGTCGACGACCGAGGAAAGAGCGGCCGCAAGCAGTGCCGCAAAGAACGAGGAAAGCTGCGACGATAGCTCAGGTCCTGCCAAGGAAGTCGTGAGCTGGGAGATCGCGCAAAAATATTTCGCCAACCCAACGTTCGGCGGCGCGCTGGTACCGGGTCAACGCAACGTGTTCGACAGCACCGTCGATTTCACGGGCATCGCCTTCCTCACTCAACCCCGGATATTTTCGCCTCTCGTTTCGCGGCTGCAAGCCCAGACCGGAGCTACCGACTTTCAGTGGGCGCTGGATTACGACCCGGTGCTGCATCAAGTAAACGCCAGCACCATCTTTGCTGGACATCATTGGGGAAAGTGGTACTTGAATGGCGGACAAGCCTATCTGAATGCCCCGGGTGAAGTCTCGATCGTCAATGGTGTCACTGTGCCTGACGTTTACAACCAATACCGCCTCGGCATGATCTACGGCAACATGAACAAGCAGGGTTTTAGCGGAGGCGTAAGTGTGTCGGCCGACGCGCGCCTCTCCTATATTCAAGCTTCCACCATTCAGGCGAATTACAACTGGGACTGCTGTGGAGTTGTCTTTCAGTATCAGCGCTATGATCTCTCCGTGGTCAGCTCCGAAAACGCCTATCGTTTCACTTTCAGTCTCACCAATGTGGGCAGCTTCGGTACGCTTAAGCGCTTGCAAAGGTTGTACTAGCACAAACGCTTCCCTCCGGCATTGTGTCTTACAATTGGAGCATGTCGGCTTCACCTTCCAACCTCCCGTCCGAAGTAGACGATCTGCAGGGCAAGATGGTTCATCTGCGCGACCGCCTGGCTTCGCTGGGACGCTTGCTGATCGCCTATTCCGGGGGAGTGGATTCGGGCTTCCTGGCCTGGGCTGCCTTTCATGAGCTCGGCAACGGCATGATGGCGGTACTGGCGGATTCGCCCAGCCTGGCAAGATCGCAGATGCAAGATGCGGTTGCCTTCGCCGAGGAGCAAAGCATTCCGTTGACGGTTCTAAGTACCGAGGAGATGGCGCGTCCCGAATACCTGCGCAACGATGCCGCGCGCTGCTTCCACTGCAAGGACGAACTCTTTACGGTGATGGAGAAGCATCGTCAGCGCCTAGGGTTTGATGCCATTGCCTACGGAGTGAATGTCGACGATCAGGGAGACTATCGTCCCGGTCAGCAGGCGGCCCAACTACACCGGGTGGCGGCTCCGCTGCTTGATGCGGGCTTGAGCAAGCAGGACATCCGGAAACTTGCCCAGCAGGCGGGATTGCGTATTTGGGATAAACCGGCGGCTGCCTGCCTCTCGTCCAGGATCGAATATGGCCGGCCGGTAACGCGCGAAGCACTTTCCGCCGTGGAACTAGGTGAAGAAGCAATCCGTCAACTGGGGTTTCGGCAGTTCCGGGTCCGTCACCATGGGCAGATCGTTCGCCTTGAAATCGCTCGCGAAGAACTGGCTCGCGCTCTGACGTTAGAAATGGCCGCGGAGTTCTCCCGGATCTTCAAGGCGCTCGGATTCTTATATGTCACCCTGGATCTGGAGGGATTTCGCTCGGGTTCGATGAATGCGATTCTGCCGATTAACACTCTGCTGAAAGGCCCCGGTTCGACCCGCTGACCGCGGGCAGAAAAATCACCCCTCCGTGAGATAATCAAGCTTAATGTTTTTCCCTAAAAGGCGGTTTTGACTTTGCTCTTGAGACGATCGGCTGTCTTGTATCTATTCTTGTGCGCCGTGGCCGTGGCGCAATCCACTGTAGCGCCGCTCTCTCCTGAGGTTGCCCAACGTGTTCAGCGGCAGGTCCGAGCCTACTTCAATATGCCTCCCGAGGTGATCATCACGATCGGCAAGCCGGGGTCGAGTGAGTTTCCCAACTACGAAACCTTACCCGTCACCATGAGCCTGAAGGAAAAGACTCAGACCCTGGACTTCCTGATCTCCACGGATGGTAAGACTCTGATCCGGATGATGAAGCTGGATTTGACCAAGGATGTCTATGCCGAGACCATGAACAAGATCAAGTTGGCAGACCGGCCGATACGAGGTAATCCCGACGCCAAGGTCACGATCGTCAACTTTGACGACTTCGAATGCCCGTTCTGCGCTCGCATGCATAGTACCCTGATGACCGAAATCCTGCCGCAATACCAGGACAAGATAAGAATTATCTACAAGGATTATCCGCTGGTTTCGATACACCCCTGGGCGCAGCATGCTGCCAACGATGCCAATTGTCTAGCCAAGGAAAGTCCCCAGGGGTATTGGCAACTCGCAGACTACCTGCACGCGAATCAACGCACGATCAGCGGGTCTCAACAAAATGTCCAAGCGTCGTTCAACGAGTTAGACCGGGTCACCTTGGACTTCGGAAAAAAGAATGGAACCGACTTAACGCAGTTGCAGGCGTGTATCAAGGCGCAGTCCGATACCATCGTCAAGGCGTCGATGGCCGAGGGTGACACGGTGAACGTTACTGCTACCCCCACGGTATTTGTTAATGGGGAACGCCTGGAGGGAGCTTTGGATGCTAACGAGGTGAGGGCCGCCTTGAACCGGGAGCTGCTGGCTGCGGGAGTCCAACCTCCTCCTTCGCCACCTCCACCTGTTCCGGCCAGTCCTCCGGCACATCCGGCGACGCCCAGCAAATAACCGGAGCAGCAGGTCGTAGCGCGATTGATCGGGCCCCGGCAGCGTCGCCATCCCTGACCATTGCCCGGTTAAAGCCGGCACACAGATTGCCTCTCAGGAGGGGCTGAGTTTGGAAATGAAACGCACCAGAATATCTGGTCTAGCCATCGCGGCCATGATGGCGGTGGCCTTCGGTCTGCTCCTCAGCCTTGGCTGTTCCGGCAAACAAGAAGGCGCCGACGTGATGGCGAGCGTCAATGGCCGCAAGATCACGCGCACTGAAGTCCAAAAATACTACGACAATACCACCGCCGATTCGCCGCAAAAACCAAGTCTGGAACAAGCCGATACCCTACGGCTGAATATTCTCCGGGAACTGATCGACAACGAGATCCTGATGCAGCGCGCGGAAAAACTGGGGCTGCTGGCTACCGACGAGGAAGTCAGCACGAAGCTGGCGGAGATCAAGGCTCCCTATACTCAGGAGGAATTCGACAAGCGTCTAAAGGACCGGGGGTTGACGCTCGACGACTTTAAGCGGGATCTGCGCCGCTCCCTCACCATCGACAAAGTACTGAACAAGGAAGTCACGTCGAAGATCAATATTACCGACGACGACATTACCAACTACTACAATCAGCACAAGGCCGAGTTCAATCTCATCGAGCCGCAATACCATCTGGCCCAGATCCTGGTAACCTCGCAGCCCAATCCACAAGTCAAGAATATGAAGGCACAAAACGAGGCGGACGCGCGCAAGAAGATTCAGATGATTGACAACCGTCTCGATAGTGGAGAGGACTTTGCTACTGTCGCCATGAGTTATTCAGAGCAGCCCGAGACCGCACAAAACGGGGGCGATCTTGGGTTCGTCCCGGAATCCTCCCTGAAAGGCGACAAAGCGGCTTACGACGCGATTCAAAAGCTGAAACCCGGACAGTACACCGCGATCCTGCCGGTGTTCGATCCGAATACTCATCAGCCTTTCGGTTTTCGGATCGTAAAGCTCATCAGCAAGGAAGTTGCAGGCCAGCGTGAACTCCAGGATCCTCGTGTACAACAGGCGATTCGCGAACAACTTCGCGACCGCCGTGAACAGCTCTTAAAGGCTGCCTATTACGAATCCATCCGCGATAAGGCCACGGTGGAAAACTATTTTGCCGAAGACATCCTGAAGCAAGCCGGCACCATGAAGTAGAGCACCCTTCCGCTGGCGAGTAAGCCATAGCTTCTTGCAGCTGCGAAACCGCAAATGCCGGTGGGCCTACACAAATCTCTAGACTAGAACTCCTGGGAAAACCTGTTTCGGACGGGGCACTTTTGAATGTGGATCGGCTGGCAAACGGCTGATTTCTCACGCTCAGTCCGAGCGCCAGCTGGGAGCATCAGCTTTTCCAGACACGCGGCGGATGTTCGCGATGATTCCCCCAGGTTTTGGACCCTGAAAACTTGAAGCCGGAACTCTGGGAGCTCCGGCTTCTAGGGTCTATCGCTAACTGAAAAAAGGGTTCGAAGTTGAGTTAGAACAGCTTGCGGCGCAGAACGCCAGCCAGGCCGAGGATGCCAGAACCGAACAGCATGATGGTGCTGGGCTCAGGAGTCGTGCCGGTGCTGCTGGTGCCGCCACTCAGCGTGAACGCTTCCGAAGGAATCGTTCCCAGAGTGTTTTCCTGGGCGGAAGACGGGCAGCCAGGCGAGGTGCAACCTACGCCGGAGTTTTCATCCCAGTACAGCGGATTGCCATCAACTGTGGCGGCGTTGGTCAGGGTCAGGTAGTAGTTGCCAGCGTTCAGCTGCGGGCCAGCGAAGTTGCCGGACTCGGCGCAGATGTCGAAGCCGAAGTTGTTGGTGAAGCAGTTCGACTGGACTAAGCTAACGGTTCCGTCAAACAGCTGGTTGCCAAAGTAGCCAACCGAGCTAAGCTGCAGTTCGACGCTGGTGGCCGTGTCGCCCGGCTCTACCCACGCCCAGAACGAAATATCGTTCACCGTCGTGGCGGCGGAGAGATGGAACGTGTCGCTAACGGAGAAGCCGAAGTTGATGGTCCAGGCATCGACCTGTCCGTTGACCGGACCGTTGTCATAAACCGTACCCTGCGCCATGGCGGGAACAGCGGCCAATGTCAGGCATACGATGGTGAGCAAGGTTATACGCAGTTTCAAGGCAGAACCCTCCTTTAGGTTCAGGTTAATAAAACTTCGAAGAAGTAAGCCTGCCCATCGCCCTGGTGTTGTTTTTTTCCCCGCTTGAGCGGCCAACGGAGAAACTGACCCTTTGGGTCACAATGCTGGCAACAAGTCCAAAAGGCTGTGCGATGGGGAATCATGCCTCGACTCAAGAAAGGAAAGATGAACAAAATTGCAGCGCCGCTAGGAGTCAAGGACCAGGAGACCGACGCTGAATGACTACCACAGGGGATAATCTCTATCTACTTCCGTTGGGCCGCGGACGATCTGCAGACTTCAATTCGGAAGTGCCCTGAAGCTTTTGCTACTTCAACTACGTGAACCTAGATTGCAATTTGCTTGCCGCCACAAACCGATGAAAATATGGTCTCAGGTCATGCTCTAGCTGCAAGAGCTTGCAACAAAGTTCGCAGCATTTTCCCGCGCCGCAGGGTAATTCCTATAATGGGAAACAAATCAACCTATGTTATTTGTTTATTTAAGTTGGAATATTCCCGAAATAGGAATAACCAAGCTAGGTTTAGGAGTCCAGGCGTTGTGCTGAGTTGATGCTAGGGAAGCTCTGAATAACTTGCCGAACTTGCCGCAGGGGCTAAAGCCGCGTTGATTTTGCGATCCACGGCTGAAGCCGTGCCCTTTCAAAACCGGAACTTAATCAGAGCTTCTCTAGGCAATAGCACTTCCCCAGGCAATAGCACTTCCTGTCTGTTTCACCTTAGGAAGGGAGGCAGGAATCATGCCCGCTTGATTAGATCAAAAGCTCGCTTAAGATCCTCGATTAGATCTTCTACTTCTTCCAGACCAATGTTTAGTCGGATGATGCGATGCTGGTACTGGGGTCGGCCTTTGTAGTCAGTGAAGTCGTAGGCTACGGCCAGGCTAGTTACACCTCCCCAACTGTAGCCAATCTTGAATAGCGCAAGTGAATTCACCAAAGCCTGGACCTGCTGCTTCGTAAAGGCGGACTTAAGAATTATCGAGAACACTCCAGCCGAGCCGGCGAAGTCACGCTTCCACAATTCGTGACCAGGACAGGAGGGCAAAGCGGGATGAAGAACACACTCGATCTCTTCACGTTCGGCCAGCCAGCGCGCAATCGACAAGGCTGATGCTTCAATTCTCTCCAGCCGCACCGCCAGCGTTTTCATCCCGCGCAGAGCCAGGCTGCAATCATCGGGCGAGGCCGCGCAGCCCAATAATTGATGGGTTGCACCCAAGGGCTCATAAATTGTTTTGTCCCTGGTGGTGACCGAGCCCAACAGCACGTCACTATGGCCGCCGACATACTTGGTAAGCGCCTGCATCGTCACGTCGGCACCGTGAGCGAAGGCGTCGAAGTAGACGCCGGCTGACCAGGTATTATCGATTATCAGCAACACGCCGGCCGCGTGCGCTGCTGCGGCGATGGCGGGAACATCCTGTACTTCCATGGTGATCGATCCCGGACTTTCACACCAGATGAGACGGGTATTCGGCTGGATCATGCTCGCGATTCCGCTTCCAATGGCCGGCGGGTAGAACGTAGCTTCCACTCCAAAGCGGCGCAGCACATCGTTGGCGAACTTTCGGTTAGGGCCGTAAATGCTCTCGGGAACCAGGATGTGATCGCCGGCTCCAAGAAGAGCGAGGTTAATCAGCGAGATCGCCCCTTGGCCACCCGGCGTGATGATGGTGCGATAACCTTGCTCCAGCTCGCAGATGCGACCGGCCAACTCCAGGGTCGTAGGGGTTACGTAGAGACCGTAGGTATAGCCGGCATCGTACTGGTCCCAGCGGTCCGTAACCGCGTCGGCGTCGGAAAAGAGTGTGGTCGAACCGCGATAGACCGGCGGCGCGAGCGAACGAAACCCTGGCGGAACCTCTACGTCTGAATGAATCAGCTTGGTCTTCCAGTGCTTTGCCATCGCAACATTATAGGAGGCATAGGAAGCCGTCAGCTGTCGGCTGTCAGCCAATTCGGCGGCTATGCGGTCGAGGCATCGCAGATTGCAAGTGAGGAACGAATCTTCGACTGACGAAAGTAAATACGACTAACGAAAATGGGGGTACCGCTGAGCAGAGTGCTACTCGAATGATGGCTGAATCTCGGTACCTGAGGCGCCATCTCGCAATCAATGAGACGATGGCTGATGGCTGACAGCTACTCCACAATGGCCAGCGTGTCGCCGGCGTTGACGGTTGAACCTTCGGCGGTGAGGATCTTCTGCACCTTGCCGTCCTTGGGCGACTTCATCTCATTCTGCATCTTCATGGCTTCCATCACGATGATGCCCTGTCCGGCTGTGACTTCGTCCTGTTCGTTGACCAGAACGCGAACGATCTTGCCCGGCATGGGGGCCTTCACCTTTTGCGGACCAGCCTCGGACCCGGCGACCGAGCGACGAGTTCGCAGCGACCGCGGATCTTGCACGTCCACGGCATAGCGAGCACTCCCGATGACCATGTGCAGCTCGCCCTGTAGCGAGCGCTCGCGTTTGATCTCGTAAGCTTTGCCTTCCACCAGAACCGAGAGCACGTCCCGCGCCGTCAGGGCAGCGTCGACTTCCATCTCCTGGCCATCGATCTTGCACAGCCAGGTCTTATCGCCTCGCGTCAGGTCCACTTGATGAGTTTTGCCGTCTACCACAACGTCGTAGGTCATGAAAGTTCCGATCTTCGCTCTTCGCAGTTCGCCCTCGGCTCTGAGCCTTTCGCTCTTACCCTTTAGCTCTAACCAATCGAACTTTTCTGAACAAACTTGCCGTTCGCAGGATACCGGGGCGAACGCCTGATGCCCCGTTAGCGCTGGTTTGACTACAACCTGTCCCATAAAATTGATTTGTGTCAGGGCCTGGCTTTAGCCGGGCCGACAGGCACCCTGTTCGTCCGGGCTTTAATCCCTTCAAAAACGGACCTCAGGGGCTAAAGCCCAAGTCATTGTGCGCCGTTTTGCGGCACGTCTGAAGCTGCTGAAAAAGTCGGAAAAGCAGATCCCTCATCGGCTGAAGCCGGTTCGGGATGACAAATATAAAGGACTTGTGACGGCGCACCTGAAGGTGCGCCGCTTCAAACTACATCGAACCCGACTTTTTCAGCAGCCTCTGAAGCCGTGCCCTGACACAAATCGCCACTCTTACGATTTATGAGATAGCTTCTAGTTATAACGTAGCGCTTACCTCTCACCCACTGCCTCGGTCCGCGCAGCTCGTCGCCAGTTCGAAGGCGAAGGAGACGAAACTGCGTTGCCATTTACCGGCAAGCCGCCGTTCACGCTGGGCAAGGTTGCCTTCGGATCTATGGCCGCAAAAATCGCCGCGCCAACGGTTGCCATGATTGGACGTCGCACGTCGGTTTCATTGCTCGGTTTGGTCAGCAGACGATCAAGGAAGCCGGTATCAAGATTACCCGCGCGGAAATCCGGATCTTTCAGAATTCGGCGGAACAGCGACACATTGGTCTTGATGCCGCCCACGAAATATTCGTACAGCGCTCGCAGTAAACGGTTGATAGCTTGCTCGCGGTCTTCGCCGTAGCCGACCAGTTTAGCCAGCAGCGGATCGTACTCGATCGGCACATTCCAGCCTTCATACATGCCACTGTCGCGGCGAATGCCCGGCCCTGAGGGGGAAATCAGTCGCGTGATCTGCCCTGGAGAAGGAAAATAGTTGTTGTCCGGATCCTCGGCGTAGATGCGGCACTCGATGGCATGTCCGCGCAGTTGGATGTCTTCCTGCTTGAACGGCAGCTTCTCGCCTGAGGCAACGTGCATTTGCAGGTGCACCAGATCGAGTCCCGTGACGAACTCGGTGACGGGATGCTCCACCTGCAAACGGGTGTTCATTTCGAGGAAATAGAAGTTGCGTTGCTCGTCGACCAGGAATTCTATGGTGCCGGCGTTGTAATAGTTGGCGGCCTTGGCGACTCGAACTGCGATCTCGCCCATACGCCGGCGCATGTCTTCGTCGACGATCGGTGAGGGCGACTCTTCCATCACCTTCTGATGACGCCGCTGCACCGAGCACTCGCGCTCACCCAGGTAGACAAGGTTGCCGTGCTCGTCGCCGAAAATCTGCATTTCGACGTGGCGCGGATTGACGATGAACTTCTCCAGGTAAACCTCGTTGTCGCCAAAGGAGCGTTGGGCTTCGCTGCGGGCATTCTCATAGGCCGAACGCAATTCCGCCGCCGAGGATACCATGCGCATGCCTTTACCGCCGCCGCCGGCCGCGGCCTTCAGCATCACCGGATAGCCGATTTGCTCAGCCAGCCTCTCGGCTGCGTCCAGATCCAGACCGTGTTCGGAACCGGGAACGAATGGCACGCCGGCGCGCTTCATATTCTGGCGGGCCCGCGTCTTGGAACCCATCATCTCCATCGATTCCGGCGATGGTCCGATAAACTTCACTCCAGCGTCGGCACAGGCGCGCGCGAAACGCGCATGCTCGGAGAGAAATCCGTAGCCGGGATGGATGGCCTCAGCCTGGCTGCGCCGGGCTACTTCGAGAATCTTGTCGACGTTGAGGTAGGACTCGCTCGCCGTGGCCGGGCCGATGTGATAGGCGTAGTCGGCTTTGCGGACGTGCAGCGCTTTGCGATCCACATCGGAGAAGACGGCCACCGACTCGATGCCCATCTCGCGACAGGCCCGGATGATGCGCACGGCAATTTCGCCACGATTGGCGATCAGCACTCGTTTGAACATGACTTGTGCCTCTGAGGCGTCTGCCCGGCTTTTGCGGCACAACGCAGCTCGAGAGATGTTCTGCGGAGGCAGAGGGCGGCAGGCGGGCAGCTAACGCACACATCCACAGACGATTGGATTGTACTGCATAGGTCACCGGGAGCGAGGGGAAACGTCACAGAGGCGGGTGACGCCACCGGCGGCCGGGGCTTGCCCAAAATTTGGCGGCTTCTGTTTGTTAGACTTCCAATACCCAATTTGTCGAGGGATGAGGACACGTGAAAAAACAAGTCAAGGGATCGGGCTATGCGGAAAAGAATCTCGCCTTTCTATCCGTCGGAATTCTCGCGTTTTTCATTACGGGAGCGATCATCAGTGCCGAGGCGCGTCCGGCCCAATCGCAGCCGGCAAATACTGAAACAGCAACTCCGACCGCGGCGCAGAAATATAAGAATATTCAGGTTTTGAAGGACATTCCGGCCGATCAATTAATTCCTTCCATGCAATTCATTACGGCCGCGCTGGGAGTGGAATGCGAGTTCTGTCACGTCGCCAGCCCGGCGGGGAAGCTTGAATTCGACAAGGACGATAAGGATGAGAAAAAAACGGCGCGCGAGATGATGCAGATGATGTTTGCCATCAACAAGAACAATTTTGACGGCAAACGTGGAGTTACCTGCAACACCTGCCATCGTGGATCTCCTCATCCCCAGGCAATTCCCGCGATCCTGGCCGAAGCGCCCAAGCCGGAAGCGATGGAAGCGATGCATACGCATGACATGGATCCCGCTAAGCTGCCGTCCGGCGCGCCGGTTGTCGAGAAATATATCCAGGCGCTGGGAGGGCAAGCTGCTCTCGACAAGATTTCCGATCGGGTGGAAAAGGGCAACGCCCTGATACCTGAGGGAAAGCCTATTTCTATCGACATCTACACCAAAGCTCCGGACCAGCGGGTTTCGGTGATGCATATGCCCAAAGGCGATAGCGTCACTGCCTACAACGGTCAAGCGGGGTGGATTGCGTTTCCCGGTCGTCCGCTGCGGGAGATGTCAGTTCCCGACCAGGAAGCCGCGAAACTCGACGCCGAGGCGTTTTACCCCGTGCAGTTGGAGCACGAGTTCACCGAGTTGAAGCTGCAGGAGCCGCCCGAGAAGGTTGGCGGGCAGGAGGCGAGTGTCGTGCTTGGCCTGACAAAGGGCCAGCCGCCCGTGAAGTTCTATTTCGACCGGACTTCGGGCTTGCTGGTTCGCATGGTGCATTATGCCGACACCCCGCTGGGACTCAATCCGACGCAGGTGGATTTTGCCGACTATCGCGACGCCGGCGGGGTGAAGACGCCGTATCGCTGGACCATCGCCCGGCCCAGCGGGGCGTTCACCATCCAGATCGATCAGGTGGAGCAGAACGTGCCGATTGACGGAGCGAAGTTCGCAAAACCAGCACAGGCGCCGGCACCGAAGTGAGTGGGCCAGATGTACAGAACGCGATAGACGTGTGCCCCAGGTTCACGTCCGTGTTTTGGACGTTAACCTGGGTAGACAACTTCCTGCGGGTAGCGATCCCAGGTTAGCCCAACCGAAGGGCGAACCTGGGGCACAGGTGTTAGTACAAACGAAAACGCCCCTCTTTGCGGAGGGGCGAATCGACGAAGCTAGATTTCCAGCTCGATCACGTTTTACTGCGTAGTGTCGGTGGTGATGATGCCCGAGGGGCCGGCTTTTTCGGCCTTGGCTTTTTTGGTGGCCATGGTCTTGTCGACCCAGTCGTCGGCGGTCTTCAAATCGGCCTTGCGAGCCTCGGCATTGTCACACTCATACTCGGCACGCTGGCGGTAGAGCAGGTTCAGATAGGCCATCGCATCATCGTAGTCGGGACGAAGCTGCAACGCCTTCTGCAGGTTCTGAATGCCATCCTCGACCTTCTGCGCATTTTCCTGCTTCAGTTGGGCGCAGGCTTTCTTGTCTTTCAGCTCGTCCGTCGGCTTCATGCCGAGCTCGGCCCGGGCCTTCTGGTCCGGCTGGTAGGATTCCATCCAGTCGATCACGGCCAGCGAATAATAGGTTTCGGGATCGTTGGGATCCAACTCTGCGATTTGCTTGTAATACTGCTGGGCCTGATCGAACTTCTTCTGCTGGAAGTAAAGCGAGGCGATTCCTTTCAGGCTATGAATCTGCTGCGCCTTGGGAGGATGCTGATCCAGCACCTGCTTAAACACTTCGATGGCTTGCTCGGCGTAGCGATTGTTATCCGGGGAATCGGCGCCGGGAATATATTGCTGGGCATACGCGGTTGCCAAATAAAGGCGGGCATTGGTTAAGCTGGGATCCAGATCAACCGCGTTCTTGAAATGTTCGATCGCGTCTTCGTATTTCGCGTTTTTGTAGGCTTGGACGCCCTTGTTGAGTTGATCGCGCGCTCGCAGCTTATTGCAACCTACTGTCGAGATCAGCGCGAGCAGAACAGCAAGTACCGTCAGTACCCGTCCGCTCTTGTTCATGGTTGTAATCACTCTCCGTTGCCGTTGTTCGGGTTCCAAGGAACGGCGAGACGCTTGTTAGAGCGTCTCGCCGTCCCAGAAGGAGGAGTGTCGCCCGAATCACGTTCCTGGTGCTAGAGCTAACCGCCGGCTTCGATTTTCGCCGTGATCAGCCCTACTTTGTCGACACCCGCAGCATGCGCAATGTCGATGACTTGTGCTACATCGTTGAAGGGAAGGTCGGTATCGGCCTTGACGAACATCACTTTTTCCGCCCGGGTCTTGAAGATGTCGTTCAGACGGCCTTCCAGAGTGTCCCAAGTGACGTCGTCCTGGTTAATCTTGAGCGCGGGCTTGTCGCCCGGGCCCTTCAGGACCTGCACCACGATGGTACGGTCATTGCTTGGGGGTTGCTGTTGCTTGTCCTTGGGCGGCTGCGGAACCAGCGCGTCCAGACCTTTCGGGGTCAAGGGCGTGATCACCATGAAGATGATCAGCAGCACCAGCAACACGTCAATCAGCGGCGTTACGTTGATATCGGCTGAGGGCCCGCTGCTCCCTCCCATTGCCATTGACATAAATTACTCCCTACTGGGCGCCAGCGCCGGTGGAGGCGCCTGCAGGTGGTTTCTTGTTAGCCGGATTCGTCTGTACCTGCTCGGTCAACAAACCCACATCATCGACCCCGGCGGACCGTACATTGTCCACCACGTCAACTACCGCACCGTACTTAGCGCGTGAATCCGCCCGGATAAAGACCCGCTTGTCCACTTTATTGGCCAGCCGGTCTTTCACCTTGTTGGTAAGGTCGGCAACGTTAATCTGGTCGCTGCCCAGGTAGGTTCTTCCGTCGCGCATGACTGCGATGAGCAGAGCGTCTTCCTTGTCCGCATCGGGCATGGGAGTCGGACTGTTCACCTTGGCCATATCCACGCTCACGCCTTTCTGCAACATGGGCGTGATGACCATGAAAATAATCAGCAACACCAACATCACGTCGACCATGGGGGTGACGTTAATGTTGGAATTGACCTTGCTGCCTTCGTTACGTAATGCGAGTGCCATTGAAGTTCAACCTCCCTCGGCTGGAGTAAGCTCAGTTACCGCGCCGAGCTCTTCCCGTTACCGGCGAACGCTGCGACGCTTCAGGAAATAGTCGATCAGCTCGCTGGAGCTGTTATCCATTTCCACGTCGAAGGCTTCCACCTTATTGGTGAAGTAGTTGAACATCATGACCGCCGGAATCGCGACGAACAGTCCGACAGCGGTGGTCACCAGGGCTTCGGAAATGCCGCCCGCCACGGCGCCCAGACCGGTAGCCTTCTGGCTGGAAATTTCTTTGAACGCGTTCAGAATACCCATCACGGTGCCGAACAGCCCCACGAAGGGAGCCGTGGAACCGATGGTGGCCAGACCGCCCAGGCCGCGTTTCAACTCGGCATGAACGATGGCTTCGGCACGTTCCAGGGAGCGCTTGGAAGCTTCGATCTGCTCACCGGGAATCTCGGTGGAATCGCCATGCGCCCGGAACTCCTGCAGACCGGCGACGACGACCTTGGCCAGATGGCTCTTCTTGTTGCGCTCGGCAACCTTGATGGCCTCGTCGATCTTGCCTTCCCGCAGCGCGCCGGCCACGGCGGGAGCAAAGGCACGCGACTGCTTGCGGGCGGCGCTGAACGCCATGGCGCGATCGATCATGACGCCAATGGACCATCCCGACATGATGAACAGAATGACGACCACGATTCTCGCGATCCATCCCATCTGCTTCCAGAGAGAGAGGGGATCCCAACCCACAGCCGCTTCCTGGAAAATCCAGGCGGCAGCCGTAGGCACGTGGCTGAGGGCGTAGGTGGCATGGTTAGCTAGGAACATGAGTTGACTTTTCCTCCTCGGAACTTTCGGTTACAGCAGAACATATTCGTTACTGCGGGTGATGCGAGCTTTTAGAGCCCATTCCTTCCGCTTCGGAGCAGCGGTTTTAGAACCAACCGTACCCCGGTGCGAAAGACTCAGAACGTGCCGGCCGCGTCAAGATGCCGGCACTGGCATGAAAGTTAGATGCACAGAACAAGCAACCACAAGGTCCTATTGTCCCAGTGTGAAGTTCACATTGATGGTAGTTTCCACTTCCACCGGCTCACCGTTGAGGTAATAGGGCTTGTATCGCCACTCCTTCACCGCCTCCAGGGCCGCGTTGGTCAACATCGGATGCCCGCTGACCACGTGCAGGTTCTGGATGGTGCCATCCTTGCCGATCAGGGCCTGCAGTACCACCGTCCCCTGAATGCGGGCTTGCTGCGCCAGGGGTGGATATTGCGGGGTCACTTTGTGGACCAACAATCCCTGCGAAACACCCTGCGACACGCGAACCCGCTGCGGGGTTGCGGCCTTGGGCACAGCGGTAGGCACACTGCTCATTACGCTGCCCAGAACGCCGCCCATAGTGCCGCCGGGAACGCCGCCGGGTACTCCACCCACCACTCCAGCCGGTCCGGTACTGGGCGGGGCCTCATCCTCTTTGATCATCTGAATCTTTTTCGGGATTGCGGTCGGAGTGCGCAGCTGGCCATTATCCAATTCACTTTGGATCTTCTTTACCACCACGGGAGCGGCGGCTGGCGGTGGCGGCGGTGGCGGCGGTGGAGGAGCGACCAGCATGGTCATCAGCTGCTGGGTCGGCAAGGCCTGAGTGAAAATCAACGGCAACAAAACCAAGACACCGAGAAACAAGATCTCCAGTAAAAACGAAAGTGCAGTGGTTGCGCCCTGCCTGGTTCTGATCCTGCCTCCTGATTCTACGAGGCTGTCTTCAAACATACCTATTCTCCGAAGAACTCTCTCTGTTCACTTAGACACCGGGGTTCCGGCATTTGCTCCCGGAAAATCCCAGCCGCCTCCCAATAACTGTTTGACCCGGAAAAATAAGTGCAGGAATAACGGCCGCCCCAAATGCGACCCGAAGTATACACCCCAGCAACCGAGTCGGCGACTGACCGGGGAAATCCGGCTCGAAATTGTACTCTTGGCCGTCCTTAGGCCTTCACTTTGACCTTATCGTTCGTCTTGCCCCGGGGTGAACTCATGCGCTGAACCGCTACCTGGCCTGCGCGCCTGGAGCGCCAATCCTGATAGGCAACCAACATCGGTGCGGCCACGGCGATGGAAGAATAGGTTCCGATCAGAATTCCAATCACCAGCGCCAGCGAGAAATTTCGCAGCACTTCGCCGCCGAACACGTACAACGACAGCACCGTCAGGAACGTCAGTCCTGAGGTAAGAATGGTCCGGCTCAAAGTCTGGTTGATGCTCTTGTTGACGATGTCGGCCAGGGGCTCGCGACGGAGAAGTTTGATGTTCTCGCGAATTCGGTCGAAGACGACGATGGTGTCGTTCATCGAGTAGCCGATCAGGGTCAAAATGGCCGCGATCACCGTCAGACTGATTTCCTTATCGAGCAGCGAGAAGAAGCCTACCGTGATAATCGTGTCGTGGAGGCAAGCCACCACCGCGCCCACGCCGTAGATCATCTCAAAACGGAACCATAGATACACCAGCATTCCGGCCAGCGAGTAGAGCGTCGCCATGACTGCCTGGCGACGAAGCTGAGAACCCACCTGGGGGCCGACAATCTCGACATTTCGCACTACGAAGTCCGAGGTATAGAAATCCTGCTGAAGCGCGCTGAGCACTTCCGGCGGCGCCAGGCTGCGCAACTCGTCGACCGAGTTCAGAATCCCGCCCCGCTCCTTGTTGCGGAAGTCGTCGATCTGCTTGGCCAGGGTGGAGTAGCGCTGCTCGGCGTCTGTCCCCAGATGCAGCGGATCCTTCTGCATCAGGTATTGCTGCAAACTGGCCGCACCCGTGTTGTTGATGTCCAGCTTGCCCGCGGCATTCGACGGCTCCAGGGCCCGGATGATGGTGTTCTTGCCCTTATCCAATGCCGCTTCGCTGGTCTCGCGGAGGCCGAGATCAACCAGAACTTCATTATCCGAGGTTGGGCCAAAGCGCTGAATGCGGGGATCGTGCAACCCGGCGCGGTCCAATACTTTGCGGATCTGGTCGAGGTCCGGCGTCTGCGCGAACTTGACGTAAACCAGCGTGCCGCCGCGGAACTCAACCCCCAACGGAATGTGGTGCCAGAAAAGCATCGAGCAAATTCCGGCGACGCTGAAGATCAGCGAGAAGGCAAGGAAGTACCACTTCTTGCCCAGAAAGTCGATCTTGGTATCACGAAATAACTCCACCGCTAGCCCCTTACTCCTAAATTTGTCTCCGCCAAGTTCCTCGCTCCGTTAGCCTGCCGTTTCACCACGGAGGCACGGAGGTCACGGAGTTTCTAAGACAGTTTCCTAGCATTCTGACTTGTGTCAGGGCACGACTTCAGTCGTGCCAAATAAACACAACAGCCATTCGGGCTTTAGCCTCTGCAAAACCAGGTCTCCAGGGCTGAAGCCCAAACCACAGTTCTTGCAGTTGCGGCACGTCTAAAGAAGTGCCCTGATACAAAACGCATTGATGAAACGCTTTCCAAATTCTCTTCCCAACGCTTCGTTACAGCGACTATCTCAAAATTAAGGATCAACCCTACACCAACACCACGCAGTCGAAGATAGCAACTCTGTGGTCATGACCTCTGCTGGTCTTGTTTACTCCGTGTTCTCCGTGCCTCCGTGGTGAACTAATCTTCAAATGCTCAACGCTTCGCCACGCTGATGGCGGTTGAGAATCGTTTCGAAGATCACGCGCGAAACAAAGACCGCCGTGAACAGATTGGCCAGCAGACCGACGCTCAGGGTCACAGCAAATCCCCTGACCGGACCGGTTCCGAACAGGAACAGGATGACGGCGGAAACGATTGTCGTCACGTGGGTATCGATAATGGTCGTCCAGGCGTGCGCGAAGCCCTGGTCCACCGCCGAGGACGGCGTCTTGCCGTGTCGTAACTCCTCGCGAATACGCTCAAAGATCAGGACGTTGGAATCCACGCCCATACCGACCGTCAGGATTACTCCGGCGATTCCCGGCAAGGTGAGGGTGGCTGCGCTGAATCCGAGGAAGCCCAGCAGGATCACCAGGTTCAGGACGAGCGCCAGGTCGGCATTGATACCGGCCGCGCGGTAGTAAACCAGCATGAAGATCATGACCACGGCCATGCCGATGACCGCGGCACGCACGCCGGCGCGAATGGAATCTGCGCCCAACGACGGCCCGACCGTCACTTCCTGCAGATACTTGATGCTGGCGGGCAGCGCGCCGGAACGCAGCGTCAAGGCGACATCCTGGGTTTCCTGCTGGGTGAACGCGCCGGAGATGCGGCCTTGATCATGAATCTGTTCCTGAATGGTAGCGACCTGCTTGACCCGGTTGTCGAGCACGATCGCCAGCTTGTCGCCCACGTGTGCGCCGGTGAAGGCGGCAAAACGCCGTCCGCCCTCGCCTGTGAGCGTGAAGTTTACGTCGGGCCGGCCATTTTCGTCGGTACCCGCATCGGCCGAGCGCAGATCGCTGCCACTCACCGCCGAGGTGCGGCTGATGAGCCAGTAGGCTTCGCCGCTCTGGTCCTCTTGCCCATGGCCGCCGGTGACGCCTTTCATCAAGACAGTGTCGGCGGGAAGCACGCCATTATTCGCCTGCATGGCTGCGTCTTCGCTGGCATACGGACCGCCAACCGCTTGCCGGATTTCCAGCATGGCGGTGGACTGCATGATTTCCTTCACCCGGGCAGGATCATCCACGCCGGGCAACTGCACCAGGATCTGGTAATCGCCGAGCCCATGTTCCTGAATCACCGGCTCGGAAACACCTAGCAGGTCAATACGATTGCGGATGGTCTCGATCGCCTGCTGCACCGCTTTCTTCCTGGTGTCATTGGCGACCGACGGCTTCATGGTCAGAGTCCAGGAATTTTGTGCTCCCGAGGTCAAATCGTATTCGGGCAGCTTGTCGCTGACGATGCGCCGCAACTCGCCGGCTGATTCCGGCGGTACGCCCTTGATTTCGATGACTTCGGGATGTTGCTGTGGGTCCGGCTTGGAAATTTCACCGAAGGCGATGTTGGAAGTTTTCAGGTCTTCCTTCAGGCGCTCGACCGTACGGTCGGTGTCGGCGTTGACGGCGTCGTTTACCTGGACTTGCAGGATCAGGTGGGTACCACCTTTTAGATCGAGACCCAGATGAATGCGCTGTTGAATGGCCGCCAGCAGGCCGGCGCCGGTAAGGCTTTTGGGAATGCCGAAGATGCCGAACAGAAAGACGATCAGCACCCCGATAATCAGAATGGTTTTGGCGAGGAGATTCTTTTTCATGAGAAACCGCAACCCGGGTCAAGACTTCGGGCGATCCTCCGGAGTGGTTAGGGTGACAATCGAGGAACGCGTCACTTCAATTTTGATGTTGTCGGGGGGGACGCGCAGGACAACCGCGTCATCCTTCACCGACATGATGGCGCCGGTCAGGCCACCGCTGGTGACCACCTTGTCGCCCGGCTTGACCTGCGACAGCATCGCCTGCCACTTCTTCTGGCGGCGCTGCTGCGGCATGATCAATAGAAAATAGAAGATTGCGAAGATCGCAACCATCATCAGGATCGGGGCCGAGCCACCGATGCCCTGAGCAAACAAAGCTAACACTCTAACCATTGACGTTTGACTTTCGTTAAGCTGCTCCCGCCCTAGCAGGAGTCCACCAGAATATTCCCCGGGAAAAACGCGTTACCCCGCCGTCGCGGCCCACACCGGCTCTGACGCGACGCAGACAAGCTCCATCCCTTGCGTCCAGGACACTCTGGGATGTTCGGGGACTTCAACGGAACATCAGGATTTCCGCTCCAATCCGCGCCGCAGTTGCCCGCAAGGAACGGTTGTCGGCCCGGCGCCGCAATACAACGCCAGGCACAAGCCCTCACTTCTATATTACCGCGTTTTGCCGGAAGCCGTGGCTTCTGACAAGCGCTACAGTCGCGTCTGCTGAGTGCCTGATCCTAACAGTGGAAGCCGCTAAGGAACGTTCAGCTCTCCGGGGCTTCTGGGCCGCGCAGCTGTTGCGCGGATTCGGAAGCTAGATGCGGTGGCCGGACACCAGATAGAAAAGTCGCGAATTCCCCAAGTTGTATAGCTTGCCGCACCTTACGCATGGTGTCAAGGTAATACGCCAGATTGTGAATGGTGTTCAGCACTTGCGCCAGCAACTCGTTGGAAGCGTAGAGATGTCGCAAGTACGCCCGTGAATAGCGCGCACAAACTTTGCAGCGGCAATTGGGATCGAGCGGACCCTGGTCTCCGGCGTAGCGCGCGTTCTTAATGGTGATGCGGCCCTCCGAGGTGAACAGCAGGCCATGACGGGCGGCCCGCGTGGGTAGCACGCAATCCATCATGTCGACGCCCATGGCAACGTAATGCACAATTTCCTCCGGCGTGCCAACGCCCATCAGGTAACGAGGCCTGTCGTCAGGCAGAAAGCGGATCGCGTTGTCCACCATCTCGTAGGTCATGGGACGCGGTTCCCCGACACTGAGTCCGCCGATGGCGTAGCCAGGGAAGTCCAGTTCGACCGTGCGCTGCGCTGATTCGCGGCGTAGGTCAGGGAACATTCCGCCCTGAACGATGCCGAACAACGCTTGCGTCCGACCTTCGCTTTGAGACCGGCCTCCGCTTTGCATCTGTCCTTCGCTTAGCGTCCGGCCTTCGCTCCCAGCCTGGCCCGCTTCTTGAACTCGACCTTCGTCTTGCAGGGGCGCGGCTTCAGCTGCGCCATTGCGACTCTTTTCATTTGTCATGCCAAGGAGGACTTCAGCCTCATTTGTCATCCCGACGAGGCCTTCAGGCCGACGAGGGATCTGCTTTTCGAGTTCTGTGGCAAAATTCCTCGCGGACTTCGGTTCGCGCGAAAACCACGGAACCTCGTGCGTGTGCTCCTCAAAATACTTCTTGCTGCGAGCCGCCCAGCGCAGCGTCATCTCCATTGAGGCTTGCGTGCGCGCGCATTCCGCTGGATGCTCCGTACACTCGTCGAAGGCCATGATGATGTCGGCGCCCAGCCCGATTTCTGCTGCAATCGCGCTCTCCGGGCTGAAGAAGTGCGACGAGCCGTCGAGATGCGAGCGGAACGCTACGCCCTCTTCCGTCACTTTGCGCAGATCGCTCAGGCTGAACACCTGGAAGCCGCCGGAATCGGTCAGGATGGGCCGGTCCCACGCCATGAACTTCTGCACGCCGCCCAGCTGCCGCACCATCTCAACTCCGGGCCGCAGATAAAGATGGTAAGTGTTGTTCAGGAGAATCTCGACGCCCAGCTCTTCCAGCGTGTCCTGCGGTACTCCTTTGACGGTACCCACGGTTCCCACGGGCATGAAGACCGGGGTGCGCACTTCGCCGTGCGGCGTAAAGAAACGGCCGGCACGCGCTTTGCCGTCGCGGGCTTCGATCTGAAAGCGAAAGGACATCGAGAGCGATTGTAAACTGGGGTCAGTACCGGGTTCTTTGGCCGTACAGGCTGAAACGTCTCCCAAGCCTCCCGTGATCGATACGTCTTACTGGTAAGATGTTGTGCATTCGTCTTACTAGTAAGACGAATGCCCTGAAGGTTATTAGAAGCCAACTGGCTATCTTATATAAGTCGCGTGAAGTCGCGCTTTGGGTCAGGGCCTGGCTTTAGCCGGGCCGACAAGCACCTTATTCGCTCGGGCTTCAGCCCCTGCAAGAACGGCCACAGGGCCTAAAAGAAACTGTGTCGCAACCGGCAAGAAAATTTTCTGGTGGAACAAACAGCTGGGATAACCGGCCAGACTAGCCGCAAGGCGGCGGGATGAAGTTAGGCGGGGCGTAAGCCCCCGAGAAAGTGTGAAATAGTCGTGAGCCGCAGAGCGGCGACACCAGTCGCGACACAGTCTCTAAAAGCCCAAGTCACGGTGCACCACTTTGCGGCACGTCTGAACAGGCTGCCGAAAAAGTCAGATTGTGCAGTGTTTTGAAGGGGCGCAGCTTTAGCTGCGCCGTACAACCCCTTAGTTTGTCATCCCGAGGAGGCCTTCAGGCCGACGAGGGATCTGCTCTTTTCGAGTTTTTCAGCAGCCTCTGAAGACGTGCCCTGACACAAACGATGCGGTATCGATTTATCAGGTAGGTTGTAGTAAGACTGACGAGCTGCGACCCGACTTGCGTCATAATTGTGGTGACTCTATGTCGTACGCAATACTCGCGCAGCCGCCATCCTGACCGGCAATAACCTGCGCATAATGAACTCGCATGGCAACAGAAAAAATCTTTACCGGGGTAACGCTGCACGGCATGCCCGTGCGTATCGAGTTGGAATGGCCTTTCCATCGCTCTGCCGGCGGCAGCGACTGGTACGTTTTGCACGGCACGCTTCGCCTGGCTGATGGCGGCCCGCTGCATGCGGACCTTGCACTCAACCTGGCGCAAACCGTTCGCGAGGCGCTGCCCTCGCTTGACAGCGACCTGACGCTTTGGGTCTGCATCAACACGGCGCGCAAGGCGCTCGACGAGAAGCAACTGGAGCTGCTGAAGTCCGGCAAACGGCAACCGGTTCCGGTGTCGAGCCGCAGCTACAGTATTCGAGATAAGCACTTTACGTTCGGCAACGCCACGCCGCCGCAGGTGGAAGAGTTTGTGGCGCGCAAGGTTTTCTGGGGAAGCGGCACGGAGTCCCCGGCGAGCCCTCTTTTGGCTCGCGGGGGTGAAGGCAGCGAGCGCCAGCCGGTGCTCATCGCCGACCCTTGCGACGCGCAGTATCTGGGAGCCGCCGATCCCAATATGTTGGACAAGCTGGTGACTGCCGCGAAGGACTTAGCCTCGCGCGGCATGATTGAGCTGGCCGGAGATTACGCTCGCGCTACCGACGGCCTGCTGGCACAAGCGCCGGCCTTCCATGCTGTCAAAGACCATGCCCTGGAAGAGCTTCACGCCAAGCACGCCTTCGAGCGGGCGTGAACGGTTCGGGAGGGGCGCAGCTTCAGCTGAGCTGTCGGATGTTTCTCTGAATTGTCATCCTGAGCGGATCGTCCGCCTGCTGTTTTCGACCCGCTCGCTTTGCAGGTCGGCGGGCGCGTAGTCGAAGGATCTGCGGTTCCCCGCGTGGAGGGGCAACCGCATATTCTCCGGCAGAAAAGCGGGTGCCCCGTTCTAGCCCTTCGTTTGGGCTAGGGCGGGGCAGTTTCTTTTCTAGGCGACCATGCTGGTCCGCCGCTCTTCCATCCCATCCAGCGCATGCCACAACGACTTCGCCGCCGTCTCGGCGGCGTCCAGCGCCTCTTCGGCTTGCTCCGGATTCGCCGAAATTTCCGCGCTCAGAAGTTCATGCCACACATGCGCGTGCTCCACGTCGGCGAACTGGTGCAGCTTGAAGTAACCACAGGTCTTCGCGTCAGCGCCGTAGCGCTCGGCCAAGCCATCAGCCTTTTCCTTGGCCACGCGCGGAACTTGCGACTCGTAAGCGTAAAACGCGGCCAGCGCTTCGGCTGTCGATCCTTCGTGCGCAACGCGGCGGAATTCGGCAATCAGCTCGCAGACCTCGGGCAGCGGTTCGCGCTGGCGAACCTGTTCGCGATCAGCGCCCATGCCTTCGGCAAAATCGAGCCACAATTCACTATGCGGACGGCCTTCGATCTCCTCGCCACACAGGTTGCGCAGCACGGCCCGGCGCAGCTCGCCATCGTCCAGCCGCGAGTGCAACGCGCTGAGATACGTCGGAAAGGCAGCGACGTGGTGGTAATAGTCGGCGGCATATTCGCGGAGATCTTCACGCGTCAGCTGGCCGGCCGTCCACGCCTTGTAATAGGGATGGCACAACAGGTCGTAGCGGGCAATGCGCTGCTCGAGCGCACTCAGAAAAGCTTGCAATTCCATCATTTCCCCCACATAAGAATTGGCACCAGGAAGTGAGAACACTATACGGTAGGAGAGCGGCGGGCTACAACTGGGTCGCACCATAACCTCGAAAACCAGCAGTCAACGACTTGAAAGACATGGGGCGACTCTCGTTCCCGATGTGCCGCCCCACTTGTTTGCTGCTACTCGATTTCTATCTCCGGCAGGAGTAGCTGGATCTTGGTCGCCAAGAACCGCCGGCCGGCACTGCTGCTGTAGTTTCCCGCGGCTCCCGAGGGCCCCGATCTCCAGAAATCGATGCCGGTGACGATCTCACCAGAGCTATTTTCGCCCTGAAGATTTGTGAGCGCCTCCTCCAGAACCTGCGTGTAGGCGGAGGGCTCAGTGATCATCAGTCCTCGGTTCCTGATACATTCGACTACATGAGGGAGAATCATGTGCATGATGATTACCCCTACTCCCTTTTGAATGACATAGTTTTCGGGGTCATCAAAAGCAGGCCGTAATAGCTCCCGTATTCCCCGCCAGTAGGCCTCTATGACCTTCAAATGCTGCTCCGGCTTGAGACGTCCGAAGTAAGGCGACGACAGGACCGGCTTGAGGGAGGTGACCATCGACGCCGACGGTATCGTGGTTTCCCCCTTGTCCATGCTTGGAAGTCTCACGCGGTTGCGCCAAATCTGAGACTCAACCGCCATGCGCTCCACCAAGGATTGTCCTATCACTTGCCACTCCTTGCCCTTTTCTTGCAGGGCCTCGTAAACATCGTCATCGTTTTCAGCGCGGCGACGCAATAGAGCAAGAGCTAGGTCAGTTTTGACGGATTTCGCCGTAGAGTTAACGATGTAGAACTGTTCCATTTCCTGGTCCTCACTCGCACCCAGGAGGCAAACAAATGGAATCATGAAATGCGACCATCTTTCCGGGTCTTCTTCCATCAGCTTTTGAAGCGCCAAGACACGGTGCTGCCCGTCGACGACGTAAAACTTTACGGGCTCGGCGGCGGCGAGATAGCTGCCTAGCTGTAAGTTATCGCCCTCCAAGGCCGCCTTCGCATCCCGATTGCGAATGTTGAGCAACACTGCGGTCGGTAGGTCGGTTCTGTCTTTGCGCAGGTCGCTGGCTAGAGAGTTGATGCGTGGTTCCTGGGGCTGACGCTGATATCCCTTCTTCGTTCGAGTGTCATACCAAGGAACCGTGTAGCCGTCCGGAATCAGCGCTCCGGCCGGCAGGAAGCCCACGACGGTTGGTACGCCCGAGCGTAGTTTGGGACCTTGGATGACCGGAATGTGTCCGGGTTGCTTAAAGGGTGCGCGGTCAATTGGGCGACGCACGTCGGTATACTCCTGTGTTAAAGTAGACATTGTAGTCGAGTCCTTTCGGTCTAAGGGTTTAGGTTTTGGGCTCCGTCGGCACCACCCGACGGAGCCCGATTGCTTTGTGACGGTGAAGGATCATGAACCCCTACCGTGAACAAATCCCGGGTTGAAAGTGCGCTTCCACATAGATTCAGCAACTCGCGATGAACACATCCTAGCAGATTTAGATCTAAATGCAAGATCTTTTTTTTAGATCTAAAATAAATAAGTTTAACTATAAGTTTAACTTCGGATCTAATATGTGGATCTATAACGAAACAGAGGGGTTCGATCTCGGACTGGTAACATCAACGTTATTGGGCCGCCAAGAAATCGGAAAAGCTAGATGTTGCAATTCACCGAAACCTACGACGTCGTGGTGGTCGGCGCCGGTCATGCCGGATGCGAGGCTGCCATGGCTGCCGCGCGCATGGGCCTGAACACCGCGCTCTTCACCCTCAACGTCGATCTCATTGCGCAGATGTCGTGCAATCCGGCCGTGGGCGGCATTGCCAAGGGACACCTGGTGCGCGAAGTGGACGCGCTGGGCGGCATCATGGGCGAGGTGACGGACGCGGTCGGCATCCAGTTTCGTTTGCTGAATACTTCGCGCGGGCCGGCGGTGTGGTCTCCCCGGGCGCAGTGCGATAAACAGCAGTATCGCCAAAAGATGCGCGAGATGCTGGAGTCGGAGCCCAATCTCAAGATCAAGCAGGCCGAAGTGGCTGAGATAGTTGTCAGTTCTCAGTTGTCGGTTGTCAGTAACCCCACTGGGGAGGACTCACTGACAACTGACAACCGACAACTGACAACTGCTTCTCAACAACTGGCAACCGGTGTTCGCCTGCGTGATGGCCGCACCGTCGGCGCGCAGGCCGTCATCATCACTACCGGAACGTTTCTGAACGGCCTGATTCATTGCGGCGAGCAGCAATATCCTGCCGGGCGTAGCGGCGAGCCGCCTGCCGTGCTGTTGGGCGAATCCCTGAAGGCGCTGGGCCTGCGCGGCTGCCGCCTGAAGACCGGCACTCCGCCTAGGCTCGACGGCCGCAGCATCGACTGGTCGAAGTTCACGGTGCAGCCGGGCGACGACGATCCCACCCCCTTCAGCTTTCGGACGAAGCGCGTAGCTCATCACGACAAGCAGGTGCCTTGCTACATCGCCTTCACCACGGCCGAGACCCATCGCATCATTCGGGAGAATGTGCATCGCTCGCCCATGTACAGCGGGCAGATCCAGTCCATCGGGCCGCGCTATTGCCCGTCGATCGAAGACAAGATCGTCAAGTTCCCCGACAAGGAAACGCACCAGCTCTTCCTCGAGCCCGAGGGCTTGCACACGCATGAGATTTACGTCAACGGCATGAGCACGTCACTGCCGATTGAGGTGCAGTTGGCCATCATCAAGTCGGTCCCCGGCCTGGAGAAGGCGGAGATGCTGCGCCCGGGCTATGCCATCGAGTACGACTCCATCGATCCCACCGAACTCGAGCGCACGCTGGAGACCAAGAAGGTTGCGCACCTCTATCTTGCCGGCCAGATTAATGGCACCAGTGGATATGAAGAGGCCGCGTGCCAGGGGCTGATGGCCGGAATCAATGCCGCGCTCAAGGTGAAGGGCGAGCCGCCGCTCATCCTTGATCGCACCGAGGCGTACACGGCGATCCTGATCGACGATCTCATCAGCAAGGGAACGAACGAGCCGTATCGCATGTTCACTTCGCGGGCCGAGTTCCGGCTGCATCTGCGCATCGACAACGCCGACCGGCGGCTGACGCCGCATGGCCGCCGCGTGGGACTCATCAACGATGCCGCGTGGGCCGACTACCTGGCCAAGCAGGAACGCATGAAGGCGATGCGGGATCTGCTGGAGCGGACACGGGTGAATGAAGCAGTTGTCGGTTGTCAGTCGTCCGTTGTCAGTGAGGGCACGGCGGCAACACTGGACCTGCTGAGGGACGCGAAAGCTGCCGGTCAGACGCTGGCACAATTACTGAAGCGGCCCGAAGTGCAAATCGAGATGCTGGCGCCGGCGCTGGCCAAGTTTATGCCAGGGTTCTTCTGGCGAGAACAAGTGGATAGTGGTCAGTGGATGGTGGATAGCAAAACCGCTGTCATCCTGAGCGGAGCGACCGCAGGGCGCGAAGTCGAAGGACCTCTATCGCTTGCAGATGCCGGCGCTGACGAGCCTCAGAGAACCGAAAGACCCGCTGTTCTATCCACGATCCACCATCCACGATCCACGGATTTCCGCCTGCCAACGGAAATCCGCAACGAGTTGAAGTCGGTCGAAACCGAAATCAAGTACTCCGGGTACCTCGATCAGCAGACCAAAGCGATCGAACGACTGAAGCGCTCCGAACAGCGCATGATTCCCGACTGGTTCGATTACGCGAAAGTTTCGGGTTTGTCGCGCGAAATGAATGAGAAGCTCACCCGCGTCCGTCCGCGCACCCTGGGCCAGGCAAGCCGCATTCCAGGCGTCACCCCGGCCGCTGTCTCGCTGATCAACGTGTTCATCGAGATTCAGGGACGACGGCAAGCGGCAACATCTTCGCTTTGACGGGTGGCCATTGACCCGCGCCCGCGATAGAGTTCCTTCGACTCCGGTTCGTGAAAGCCGCGCATACCTCCATTCAAATGACAGAGACCAAATGACAGCGACGGAAGCGCATTGCCACGAGCGGGCGCCCAGCCAGTTTAGCGGCGTGGTTCTGTGAGTTTTTTATTTATCTTGCGGTGGCGGTAAGTCGTGGTAAGAGGCGGGATTTCCGGGCGTTAAATCCCCGAAATGCCACAAAAATTCGAGCCGATAATACCACGAAAATTCGACTGATTTGTGCGGAATTGATTTGCTCGGCAAGCAAACTGGACCGGAGAAAATTGCCTGCTGAGCAGCGTCGTTGTCTTTGCCGTGCTTTTCTCCTGAGCCTCTATTGGCGGTTCCCTTTCGAGAATCCGCTCAGGCGAATGCTTGGCGATCACAATCCGAACACAACGCGAAAACCGACTTGACTCCCGCATCCAACAACTGAGCTTGGCGACACGGGCAACTTCTGGATTCCCGATAATCACGATTTGGAAGAATCCCCGGTTGCACTCGCGCCTGGATAGCCGACCGTCCTGTTTCGCTCTTGGCAGGCAAGAACCTAACAGGAACATAATCATGGCGGGCCACGGCGAGCGAGCAATTGTGATCAGACTTTGTGGCGGCGGGAGACATAGATTGGTGTCTGACCAACGTAATGAGGAGAATTGAATGAAACTTAAGACACTACTTGCTGTCATCCTGGGCTCGCTCGTCGTTTTCGTGCTGTCCATGCCGGTCCTGGCACAGAGCACCACGCAATCCAGCACGACGACGACCTCGCAGGATCCGTCACCTGCGCAGACGCAGAGCACGACTACCACTTCGCACGACACGCCAGCGTCCCCAACAACGAAGACTACCGATACCACTACCAAGTACAAACATCACAAGGTGAAGCAGACCGACACCACCACCACCACGACCACACCGCCGGACCAGCAGATGAACCGGACCGATTCAACCACCACCACAACCACTCCGGCACCGCAGCAGACGCAGAACAGCACCACGACAACCACAACCACGCCCAAATAATTGCGGGCGCAATCGGAAGGCTCCCCACCCAAGCAATACCAGCTTGGATGGGGCACCTTGACGTTCTTCTTACTCTTTACGCTTTTCGCCGGGTCCGACGCGGCTACTTGCTGTGCACTAATTCCATGAGCTCGGTCTCCGCCTGGCTCCAATCTTCGTCGGCATGGTTGCCATTACGGTCGCGAGACTCGTAGATCTGATAGGCGCGGGCCCGTATCTCGTCTTGCGAGAAGGCATTCACCGGATCTTTCCGGGAGGTTTCTTGTCTGAAAGGGTCGGGTTTCTGGTCTGCTTGAACCTTGGGATTCAACACTTCAACTCCCATTACTGCCTCAGCTAAGGGCAAGAAAAAAACCTTCCTACCCTTCGACAATGAGTCCAGGGTAGGAGCGGAACGTCTGACTCCCTCGCTTCGCGAAGGACGGGGGAAATCTACACAGTCGCCGGGGCCTTGAGGGTCGGGGTTACCATCTCGAAGGTATGAACACGTGGCGTTCCGTCGATCACCTTTTCCAGGGTCTTCATCACCTGCGGGTAAACGTTGGTGTTGTAGTTATCAGCATCGGACTTGTTGTCCCACAGGCTGATGGAAAGTGCATCTACGTTGTTGGTGTTGCGCAGCGTCAGTTCTTCTTTGAAACCCTTCTGCTTCTGCAATAAAGGAAGAATCTGGCTTTCAAAAGTGTGGGTGTAATCGGAATGAGTATTGGGCTTCAGACGAAATGATACATTGCGTGCAAACATAGGCAACCTCCTAAAGGTTGTAGTTCGCTAAGAGTATAGACTTCAGATGGGCTGACTTAGTTCAGAGAACCTGAAAGAGGAGAGGATGAAAACTACCTCAACTAAAAATATAGCTCATAAGTCTTAGCTTGTAGAGCGAAATAGTTATCGTGTAAGTATTCTAATGACTCCCGCAAGGCCCTCGGTTCTTATAAGTCAGCAACATAGGAAACAATAAAATCAGGTAAAAGCCGTGTGCCCTAGGTCTCACTTCGGTGGGACCAATCTTGGATTGCGGCACTCGGAGCCCGAAAAAGGGCCAGTTTGTATCAGGCCGACCCGACACTTTGTCTGCCAGGTTTGCGTCTAAAAGACGTACGCGAAACTGGGACACAGAATTGGACGGATTCGCCCACATGGTCGGATGACTTCGCAAGTTACGATATTCGTCAGAGCAGCGACGGATTTTCACCAGATGGCGTGAGAGTTGAATGATGTATTGATTTGTGCAGTCCCATAGCGCATAAGGGACTGCTTCGCCTCACCCATTCCCGGAACAGGGGCTTCTCCGACTCTCAGATCCCAGTCGGTCAGTATCAAGCATCTATGGCTCAGGTAATAATTTTTCCAGGCCGCCCATGCCAAACGCCAGACTTGGTCGCTCATGTCTGGGGCAATGGCATAGTCCACTGGCCGCCCTTGTGCCACCAGGGTGAAGGCTTCCCCAAGTAGCATGCATCGGCATATGTTATCTGGATCCGTCATCGCCATTTCCGTACCTCCGATCAATGCAGCGGTTGGGATGCCGCGTGGCTATTTGATTTGCGGCTTCCTCCGTTCTTGTAATAGCACGACCACTACATCCGACGCTCCTGGCGTGGGCACTGGCACATTACAGGGGACTTGTGCCTTTAACGTCAATCTCGGACGGGAGATAGCGGGACAATATTCTGATAACGGCGCCTTGCTTGTGCACACAACCAATCCATTAAATGATAGACTTTGCCCGCCACGCCAGCCCACAGGAGGCGTTATGTGCCCACAAGATCCCGTTGCCCAGAGCCCAAGCGGTCACCTCCGGACTTTGGGGCTATGCTGGATAGTTTACGGAGTCATTCGCTTGATCACGGCTGTGTGCCTGGTCACCTATGTCAGTACAGCTACCGTAATGTTTGGCGCTCTGCTCAATCGCGTACCTGACCCGTTAGCGCCGATGGGTGTTTTCCACTTTATGTACACGGCGATGATAGCTTTGTCGGCTGTCTGTGGAGTCTTAGGGCTTATAGCTGGACCGGCATTACTTGCAAGACGGCAATCAGCCCGGAGGCTCGCCCTCATTGCAGGGTTCTTATCGCTATCCGATATTCCACTGGGTACGACTCTGGGGATTTACACGCTCGTAGTTTTGCTTCCAACAACAGCTATGCAGCATTACGGTCATTCCGGTTGATGGGGCTTCCGAACTAGGGAAACGGTGGCAGCTCTCGTGGCCGACTTCGCGATGCGGGGCTTTGCCATTTCCCTCTCGACGTCGCGAAGAATTTCTTCGTCGGATTCTTTCTTCTGATCTTCCTTCAGCGGCATAAAACCATCATGTCACGCCCCGAAAAGTAAGAACGGTCAGTTCAGACCAGTTCTTCAAGAAACTTACCACGTCAAGGACAGGTGCAAACTCCAGCGCGTGGTACTTCTCGGGCAGTTCATTGGCTACCCTTGCGATTGGTGTGCGCCGCCGATTTTGAGCCGCTCCCAGGACGACACCGGAGTTGCCAGCCGGCGATGAGAGGTACAACGGCAGAGGCAATTCGGCTCATGGGGCTGCAAGGCCATCGGGCAGTATGAAATCCAGATGCTCTTCCCATCGCGATCCGGTTCACGAGGGTCGGGGTGGCAGGCGGTTTCTTGGGATAGTGACGGGCAAAGGCGGACTCGACGGAGTGGCATCACATCACCAGGGCCTTTGGGGGCACCGAAGACAATCACCAGCAGATCAGCGGACGGCTACGGCCTCAGTGCCCGGAGCCGGCGTCGCAGCTTTTAGCTGATCAAGCAAAACGAGCACACTAGGCAATCGAGCTCGGTCCTTCTTCGTCTGGATTGATGCCGCAACCGCCGGGCCGTCGGAATAGAACGCCAGGATGTTACTGCGCAGCTCGGGAGTGGTGTGGTCGAACTTGCTTTCGGCCAGCTGAATTACGAGCTTGGCATAGGTCTCGTCGGCCAGCGAGTATTCACCTTCCCTGGTATCTTTGCCGCTGTCCAGATCGCGGTTTGGAAGCATTAATGGGACGCCGCTGCTGGCTTCCAGCAGAAAGACCTTATATTGGTCCACCGTGGTATTGATGCTCTTGAAGTACAGGTCCTCCGTCTGAAGTGTCGGGTTATTAAACGCCATCGCCTTGAAGGGGCCGATCTTCGGCACGTATCGCAGAAGAGTTGAAAGTACCCTCGTGCCAAACCCTGGCTTAGTGTAGTCGCTTCCCCAATTCCTCTGGTAATCAGCTCGCGAAAGCCGGTACAGAAATTTCTTTTGGTTAAAGTCGGGCTCTTCGCGTTGCATGTCTTTCTTATGGGTTTGCAGTGCGACCTGAGTCAGTTCGGGGATCATTCGGCTCACCGAGTACCGATACGAACTAATAGTAAGATCGGCGTGCGGCAGAACGGCGCTTAAGGGCAACCCATAGACTACCTGGAAAACGCGCTCCAGCAATGGCTTGGAGACCTGGAAGCCGATGAAATCATGGTACTGCTGGGGCGCGTAACGCTGCTTTGCGACCTGTACCATATCGAACCCGAACTCTGTCTTTAGATGCGCAGTTTTGTTCTGCGCGTATTTTACGGAGTTACCGTACTTTGCCCGCAGCTTCGGATACCGGATCGCCACCGCCTGATTGACGGCGGGGTGACCGTCTATATCGGACACATAATGGGCAAGCGCTCCCAGCGCAAAAGCATACTCATCTGCATCGTTGCTCTGGGCCAGCAACTCGCGAACGAAATCTCCCGTGCGAACATAGTGCACCAAGTCACTGAATTCGATACTGCCGAATGGATAGTAGCCCAGATCCTGTATGACGGCCCGCCGTAGGCGTACGCATGAGCTTCCTTGATCTGGTCTTCGGATAGTCCCGGATAGCGCTTCAGAATGAGCGGCCTGATCTCATCTGTCCACACTAAGTCAACTATCTCCTCATGAGTCAGCACAGAGTAAATGGCGTAGCTGTTCATACGCTGGAAGATGCGGCGGCTCTCTTTGACTGCGTCAATGATCACGGACAGGCCGGGCGCCAGGAGGACGATGTCGGCCGCCGCCCGAGCTGCGTCGGTCGCACCGGAAACGGCGATGCCGCAGTCCGCTTGTTTGAGCGCAGGAGCGTCGTTCACGCCGTCGCCGGTCATGCCGACGATGTGGCCGTGCTTTTGCAGCACGTCGACAATGTTGTACTTATCCTCGGGGAACACCTGGGCAAAGCCGTCGGCTTTTTCGATTGCCGCTGCCGATTGCGTTGACTGTTGATCCTTTGCATCGCGCAATACGGTGGCGTCAAGGATGTTCGTGCCCATACCCAGCTCACGCGACATTTCCTTGGCGATGGCCAATTGGTCGCCGGTGACCATCTTGACTTTCACGCCCATCTGCACTGCGCTGGCGATGGTTGCTTTAGCCTGCCGCTAATCGTTCCAGATGTGGAGCTGACGGGCCGCAGAGGCGGCAGCGTGACTGCAATACGCTTACGGACAGTATCTTCCCGACGGAGATGCGGACGCTGTGCACTTTTGCTCAGGAGTGCCGAAGCAGCGTCCACTAGCGTGTCGGAAGTGCGCACAAAGAGTCTTAATGGTAGCGGTGCGCAATCATTTGTCGAGCCATAGCGGAGAGCATACGGCCAGGGAAAACGCAGACTTCTGTTCGGCTTGATGCAGCCAATGTGGCGGCTGGCCGTAGTGACGATGGAGCTGCTCCTCATATTCACGAGTGATTGAGCCAGATTCCATGTACGCCGGGGCGTTCTTGACGACGTCTCGGGACAGGCCAATGTAGACTTTGGAATCGATCCAACTTACTCGTTGGATCCATGACGGTGAAACGAGTACCTTCTTGCCTGGCCACCAGTTTTTCGTTGCCACCTCAAGATAGCGGACAGCCCAGTTTCATCGTCCATGACGAACCCTTCCACGTGGCCGATCTCACCATCACTTGCCTCCATGTGATAACCGGTAACGGCTTCGCTACTACGCAGATGCGAATCCCGGGACTCGCTGGGGCTCTGGTCCGACAACGCCTCCTTAAAGGTAGCCGCCGGAATCGGCAAGCCCGAGGGGTACAGCACGGGGGCCCCACATATTGGAACCGATCCAATAGTAGGAATATCCGTAATAGTCGAGGTATGCCGCCTCGTGTTGCCGGGAGACGGGTTGATGGGTGTCAATGCCAGGACTATTTTTCACTTGCAGTTTTGTCAGCGCCACATCCAACCGCCTGGCTTGCCAATCCGTATGGACGACAGAAATGGGCGAGATCAGCACTTGCCGGCCTCCAGGCCATGCTCCGGGTTCTACCGTGAGGTAGCGGATGACCCACGCCTCATCGTCGAAGTAAAATTGATTTAGAGTTCCAATGTCGCCATCCGTGGCTCGGATCAACATATCTTTCAAATGCGTAGCATTCGTTAGCATTATCTTGCCCTGCAGGGTAGTTGCCTAGGGCATCGCGGCCTAGCACGAATCGTCTGCGATGGGCGTTGTCGCTCGGACCATCAGGGCGCGTAGGTGCGAGCACTGTTACTGTCGGATCCAGCTGAACGGTTGCCGCTGACGCGTTTTACCCTATTGTTACTGAAGTTCACCTTAGCAATTGCGCAGCGACTGTTCTGAGCAAAAGTGCTCAGCCCGTCTGGGCCATACCACCTGCCGCTAGGCCGCTACCTCGGGCAGTGGTCCCTATTGCACAGCAGTGCTCTCTCCAGGTGTCTAAGATTATAGGCTGGTGGAGGACAAGAAAAATGTTGAAACGTATTCTGAGCTTCACAGCGCTAATTCTGCTTGTGACTCTAACTGCTGTCGCCTCGGACCGCGAGAATGATGTTGATCGCACCAACAAAGCTGCTCAGGTCTTCAAGGAGATCATGAACGCTCCGGATCAGGGGATTCCTTCGGATCTGTTGGAATCGGCAAAATGTATTGCCATCATTCCGGGGGACTTGAAGTTCGCCTTTATCTTCGGCGGCAACTACGGCAGGGGACTGGCAACCTGTCGCACCGGGCATGGCTGGAGCGCTCCCATGTTCTTGGCTATTGACGGTGGCAGCGTGGGCTATCAAATCGGTGGCTCTTCCACCGACATCGTGATGCTCTTTATGAACGATCGCGCCTTGAAAAGCCTGCTCAGCGACAAATTCAAGCTTGGAGCCGACGCCTCTGTGGCCGCCGGACCTGTGGGCCGGAACGCGTCTGCCGGCACCGACCTTAAACTGACTGCGGAGATTTTGTCTTACTCGCGTGCCAAAGGCGTTTTCGCTGGCGTGAGCCTGAACGGCGCGGTAGTGCAGGCCGACAAAAGTGGAGACGAAGCCATGTATGGCCAGAATGTAAATCGTCACGACATTCTTGACGGCAAAGTTGCTGTGCCTGCGTCGGCGGAACTGCTGCTGAATGAGATTGGCGGATATCCCCACATAGCCAAAGCTGAATAGCGACTCGAGCCGCGGAGATCGAAGGTTGACCATGTCGCGCGTGTGAAAGAGGCCATAGGCTAGCCAGGGTTGACGTCCCAACTCCGCTGTCATCCAGCCAACCGTATTAGCGATGTAGGGGAATGGAAATGCGAGCATCAACACCCAAAGCAGCCATTTGCTGGATTGCAGCCGACCACGCCAATTCTCGAAGCTGGAGTAGGCCATAAGAAGGATGAAAATCGTCCCGAGGGTAATCATCAGGTGAAAGGCGTAGTACAAGAGCTCGATGTTGTCGGGCCATGCGTCCGCAGGATACTCATCCAATCCATGTACATAGCTTTGAAAAGTGCCGTAGGCGAGGAAGCTGAGCGCGCCGGGAATCTCGATGGGATTGTCGAGCCGCTGCGCGGCGACATTGGGCTGTCCGATTATGGCAACCCCCGCCATAGAACCGCCCTGGAACCTGCCTTCCATTGCGGCGAGCGTAACAGGTTGGTGACGCCCAACCATCTTGGCCTGCTGATCACCGGTGGGAAACGCGACCAGAAGGGACGCGATTAGACCAGCGGAGACTCCGGCACGAAGATAGAGTTGGGACTGCTCCGGATGCTGCTCCCGCAGACTATAAAAGGCTCCGACCGCCGCCACCACGAACGACCCCGTTACGAGCGCCGCCATTTGGTTGTGGGCGAATTCCACCCAGGCCCACGGATTCAGCAGATAGGCGCTAAAACTGCTGATGCCAAGTAAGCCGTCGGCGCCCACTTTGTATCCGACGGGATGTTGCATGAAAGCATTGGTCACCAAAATGAAATAACCGGAAAGCCAACTTCCTAGCGCTACTCCCACCGCAGCCAGGAAGTGATACTTGGGTCCCAACCGCTTCTCACCCCAGATAAGCGCGCCAATAAAGGCGCTCTCCAGAAAGAACGCGAACATCCCCTCCATGGCCAGGGTTTGTCCGATCACTCCGCCCGCATACCGGGTAAACCCCGCCCAGTTCGTTCCGAACTGAAATTCCATGGGAATGCCGGTGACCACTCCGACGGCAAAGTTGAGACCGAAAATCTTGGCCCAGAAGCGAACGGCGTCATTGTACTTTTCGTCGCCCGTTCTCAGGGCGCGCCATTTCCAATAGACCAGGAACCAAGCCAATCCCATGGTGAGCTGGGGGAAGAGGTAGTGATAGGTCAACGTGAAGCCGAACTGGAATCGACTCCAAAACGCGGGATCGTAAAGATTGGAGTTCATTGCTGCACTTTTCCATCGCTGGGAGCCCTTGAGACTCGGTTATCACTATCAATTCTGCGCAATTCGGGCTTCCTTCCAGCGAACTAATCGCGCGTGCGATGGTTGAAATGAAAAGGGGCTCGTGCCCCTCTCGCGCTTCTGTGTACAGCAAGCCCGTGCCGACATTGAGGCGGATGTACATGTGCTGACAGTCGGCGCGTAGTTCAACTGACGGCTCGCCCTGCGTGTGCCCAAAATCGCTCACGCAAAATCCTCTTCAGTATCTTGCCGGAGCCGCTTTTCGGTAGCTCGCTCTCCGAGAACTCGACACGACGGGGGATTTTGTAGCCAGCGAGAGAGCGTCGGCAGAAAGCGATTAGATCGTCCGCGCTGAGCGCCATTCCCGGCTTAAGCACGACGCAAGCCATCACCAGCTCGCCCCACTTGGGGTCAGGTATTCCGAAAACCGCGGCTTCCCGAACTGCCGGATGCGTAAAAATGACAGCTTCGACCTCACCTGAGTAAACATTCTCGCCTCCGGTGACAATCATGTCCTTCAGGCGGTCAAGGATGTAGAAAAATCCCTCAGAGTCTTGATACCCCACGTCCCCGGTGCGAAACATTCCATCTCGAAACGCAAGAGCGGTTTCCTTCGCGTTGTTCCAGTAGCCCTGCGTTACGTTGGCCCCGCGGGCAACAAATTCGCCGGTTTTCCCGATCTCCACCGGCTTGCCCGATTCATCCATAACTTGCAGGTCGATTCCGGGACACGGTTTTCCGCAGGACAGGAGTCTGGCCTCGGTATGATCCTGGTCTCGCAATCCGGTCAGGAAGCCTGTCTCGCTGAGCCCATATACCTGAACGAGTTTCACCTGCGGAAGGAGCGCTCGCGTTCGGCGTACGAGTTCAGGCGCCATGGGAGATCCTCCATAGGCCAGCACCTCAAGACTTGATAAGTCATGCTGACTCGTGTCCGGATCCTGGGTCAGCAAGTTGATCATGGTTGGAACCAGGACAGTGTGAGTTACGCGAGCGCGTTCGACGATTTCACAGAAGCTTTGCGGGCTGAATTTGGAAATCGTGAACTGGCTGGCGCCGAAAACGGGTGCTGCAAACATGGTCGGGAAATCGGCGATATGAAAGATCGGCGCCGCATGAAGATAGACTCCGTCTTCCGTGTATCTCATCCAGTAATTCAAATTGTGAATGTCGGCCATGACATTGGCATGCGTTACCACGACCCCCTTGGGGCGGCCGGTCGTACCGCTGGTATAGATCAGAGCTAGGACTGCCTCGGGCTCGTAACACACGTCAGGAGGTTCGGCGTTGAGCGCCTTCAGAGGCTCCGCGTCGATCACCCGCTCCCATGACATCCGCACGGTCGGCGCAGCCAGGGAGGAGTGCCTCACTATGCCGTGCGGCCGTGCATCCTCGAGCACCCGGTCGATCTCCGGCTGCGAAAGGCGCGTATTCAAGGGAACGGCAATTACTCCCAGCCACGCACAGGCGTAGACCAGCTCGATGTACTCGGATCCATTGGGGAGAAGAAGGGCAAGCCGGTCTCCAAATCCGAAGCCCTGCTGAGTAAGCCCAGCCGCTACGCTTTTAACACGCTCATCAAGCTCCCGAAAGGATACGTGATTCCCCTGGGGAGCAAGCGCCGTCTGTCCGGAATAGTAGCGGGCAGCGCGACCGAGTGAATGGACATAGATCATCGTTACTCCCAGATAGAAAGGCCCCGCATCCGATGTGCGGGGCGACAGCACATTATGCGATTCGGGCCTGTGTCCCGTTGGCCCCCGCCGTGGCAGCCTGCGCCGCCTCTTCGCCTTTGGCACGCGTGGCAAGCAGTTCCAGCAACATGGAGTCGCGCTCGTGTTCGAGCTCATCGATGGAGCGGCCGTCGGCTTCCTTCAAAACCCCGTCGAGAAGCGTTTGCTTAACCTCGGGGCTGAATTCGGTGATTTGCCCGAGATCCTTCCACCATGCCGCTAACGGGCCCGTGAACTGCCCCAAGAAATGCTGCATTCCACCTTGACCGCCGCCCAAATGAAACAGAAGATTGGGTCCCATAACACCCCACCGCAACCCTGGCCCCCAACACACTGCCGTATCCCCGTCAGCAACATCGATCACGCCCTGCTCGATGAGATACACGATCTCCCGATACAGAGCAGCCTGCAGGCGGTTGGCGACATGGCCGACAACCTCTTTGCGAACGTGAATCGGTTTCTTGCCGATCGACTCGTAGAAGGCGATCACCCGCTCGACGGTTTCTCGCGATGTTTTCGCGCCGGCCACCACTTCGACCAGCGGAATCACGTGCGGAGGATTGAAAGGATGGCCGATCACGCAACGCTCTGGATGTTTGCAGGCCGATTGCATCACGCTCATCGTCAGCCCCGATGAACTCGATGCGATGATGGACTCGGGCGGCGTCGCTGCGTCCATATCGGCAAAAAGCTTGATCTTGAAGTCCTTGCGTTCGGGTCCGTTTTCCTGGACGAGGTCGGCGTCCGCGAGCGCCTTCTTCATATCCTGGGTGAAGGTCAAGCGATCGCGCGATGCTCCGGGTGAAAACCCGATCACGCCCAGGTCTTTCCAGGCGTCATCGATGTACTTACGCAGATTGGCTTCGGCGTTGGGCGCCGGATCGGTCGCCGTAACATCGAGTCCACGTGCCAGGTATAAAGCAGCCCAGCTCGCACCAATGACTCCGGTACCAACAATGGCTACTTTTCGAATTTCTTTGTTTTTCGGCATCAAAATTTCTCCTCACCTTAGGTTGAATTTAGTGAAACCGCTAAGCTGTCTTGCTCGAAGGTCCAATGCTCGTGACCGCAGCTCGTGCGCCGATGTCGGCCACTCCCCGGCAAGGTTCTGACGCGTGGTGATTCACGATCAATCTGGAGCCCCTTTGCCCCGTCACGTAGCTCCAGACCCACTGCAGGAAAACGGTCAAACGGAGGCTCGAGGTCGCCAGAAACTGAAGGTGTACAAACGCCCACGTCATCCACGCTCCGAAGCCGCTTACCTGTACCTTGCCGCTTTGCAGCACAGCAAAGCCCTTGCCCACCACGGCCATGTTTCCTTTGTCGAAGTAGGAGAATGGACCCGGCGCTGAACCACCCGTCACACGGCGGTGAATTACCTTTGCAGCATGACGTCCCTGCTGCATGGCCACCTGCGCAACGCCGGGCAGGGGTTTGCCCTTCTCCTCGAACGATGCCGTATCGCCGATCACAAAGATCTCGGGATGTCCCGAGACCGTGAGATCACTTTGAATACGCACGCGACCGGCGCGATCCGTATCGACTTGCAACCACTTTCCTGCCGGTGACGGCGCGACGCCCGCCGTCCAGATCACGGTCTTGCTCGTGATGCGCTCTCCTGCTACGACCACGCCGTCGTCGTCAATCCGGTCGACGCTGTGTCCGAGCCGGACCTCGACACCTAAGTTCTCAAGCCGTCGTTTTGCAGCTTGAGAGAGAGGCTCGGAGAACGCGCCAAGAACTCGCGGCGCCATATCGACCAGCACGATTCGAGCCGAGGCAGGATTAATTCTCCGGAAGTCCTTCTTCAACGTGGTACGCACGAGCACACCCAGGGCGCCTGCCAACTCCACACCGGTGGGACCAGCTCCAACCAGTACGAAAGTCAGCAGATCACGGTGCCGGCTCGGGTCTTCCTCGGCCTCTGCCAATTCAAATGCTTGCAAGACTTTGTTTCGGGTAGCCACAGCATCCGCGAGGCTTTTCATGCCCGGCGCAAACTCTTCGAACTCGTTATGGCCGAAGTAACTGTGGGTGGCTCCGGTGGCCAGGATCAGGTAGTCATAGTGGAGTGGAACGTTGCTGTGATCAGCGTTGGTTGCAAAGACACACTTTCGTTCTTTGTCTACCCCCGTCACCTCTCCCAGGATTACCCTCGCGTTTCCTTGATCGCGAAGAATCCCGCGGATCGGCGCCGCGATCTGGCTCGGGGTGAGCGCTGCCGTCGCCACTTGATAGAGCAGCGGCTGAAAAAGGTGGTGGTTGGTGCAGTCAATCAGCGTGACCTGCACAGGCGCTCTTCGCAGGGCCTTGGCAGCGGCTAATCCGCCGAAGCCGCTGCCGACGATGATTACTGTTGGTGTCGCCATATATTTTCCCCGATTCACTTTTACGCAGCAGGCACACTGGATGCCCGTTGGAGAGGCGGTATGGTCCCGCTCTCCCGCAGCTTGTCGATCTCGTTGCTGCTGAAACCAAGCTCGGCCAGCACTTCCTCGTTATGCTCGCCGACTCCCGGCGCGCGCCTGGCCGGTACTTTGGTGACGCCGTGCACTTGAATAGGACTGCTAATGGTCGACGTCAGCTTCTCGCCGGCTCCTTCGAGCGGAACGACGATGTCATTCGCTCGCAATTGTGGATCGTTGATGACGTCCTGCGGCTCACGCACGGCGCCGAAAGTGACGTGAACGCCGTCGAAGGCTTCGTACCAATGCGACATTGGCTGCGAGCCAAAGATCTCATCGAGTATTGCCGTCAGTTGCGGCCGGTTCTGCGCCAGCTTGGCAGGATCGGAGAATCGCGGATCCTTGAGGAGATCCTCACGACCGATTGCTTTCATAACCGCGGGTATCTTGTCCGGAGTAACTACCAGAACGAACCAGGTGCCGTCGGAAGAGCGATAGGTGTTCAACGCTGCATTCGCGGGATGGGTTCGATCGTGCAGCCCATAGAAATTCGCACCGCACAGAGCGGCCTGGATAAAGACGCTGGCTGACCAGACGCCTGCCGCGAGGAGCGAAGTTGTGACATAGGATCCTTTGCCGGTGCGCTCGCGACGATAAAGCGCGGTCGCAATCGCGGCGTAAATGCAGACCGCCGTCGCATTGTCACCGCTACCTGCCACAGGCCAGGTAGGCGGCTCTCCAGCATCGCGCGTCATGAATAACAAACCGCTTCGCGCCCAGTAAGCGGTGATGTCAAATCCGGGAAGGCTTGCGTCGGGACCTTTCTCGCCAAAGCCGGTGAGATCGGCATAGATCAGACGCGGATTCCACTGCGCGACATCGTCATATTCGAGCTTCAATTTCTTGCGCGCGGGATGTGGTGTGTTGACGATGAATACGTCAGCCCACTTGGCTAACCGCTCGAGAACCTGAGGCGCGCTTGCAGCTTTCAGATTGAGCGCGACGCCACGCTTGTTTCGATTGGCCATTTGGAAGGGATAAGCCACTTCTGAATGCGGCTGCGGCGGTATCTTCTGCCCGATTCTCCACAGCTCCCCGTCGGGCGGCTCGACTTTGATGACATCCGCGCCGAAGTCGGATAGGATCGTCGCTGCGCCTGGACCTGCAATGAAACTGGCCAGATCCACCACCTTCAAACCAGAAAATATGTTTTCCTGTTCCACAATTATCTCCTTAGTCATGAGCCTTTAAGTAACTGCAATCCCGATATGCGGCCGAGAGGACATCCCGGCCCCGCGGCCGTATCCGCCACGGCCCTATCGGCCCTGGAAATTGGGGGCGCGCTTCGCGAGGAAGGCTGACGTGCCCTCTTTCTTGTCTTCTGACCCAGCGCAGATACCGAATAGCGACGCCTCGATCAGAAGGCCCTCCGAGACGCTCCCGTCCAGTCCTTTGTTAACGGCATCGAGCGAGTACTTCACGCCGAGCGGACCGTTGGAGTTGATCTGGTTGAGGATGGCTTCAGATCGCGAGATCAGATTGGCGCTGGGAACGACCTCGTTGACCAGTCCGATCCGATACGCTTCCTGCGCACTGATAATTTCGCCGGAGAGAATGAGTTGTAACGCCCTGCCCTTCCCGATCAATCGCGGAAGACGTTGCGTTCCGCCGGCGCCTGGCATGATTCCCAATTTCACTTCGGGTTGACCAAACTTCGCATTTTCGGAAGCAATTCGGATGGTGCAAGCCATGGCCAGTTCACAGCCACCGCCGAGGGCAAAACCATTCACGGCCGCGATAACCGGTTTGCCGAGATTTTCGATCAGCTCGGTTACCGCCTGCGCGTGTCGAGTTGATTCTTCTGCCTGGACGCCGGTGGAGGTGGACATTTCGGCGATGTCTGCGCCCGCGGCGAACGCTTTGTCACCGCTGCCGGTCAAGATGACGCCGCGGACTGCGGCATCATCCCGAATGTCCTCGAAAGCTGCTTTCAGTTCCGCAAACACTGCCTGATTCAACGCGTTTAGCACCTTGGGACGATTAAGGGTTATGTATGCGATGGCACCTTTCTTTTCGTAAAGAAGGTTTTGAAATGTTGATCCTGCGACTGCGGTACTCATAGTCTTCTCCGTAAGTTGGTGATCCACTCGGCAACTACACCTAATTTGTGTGCGCTTGCGACGCCAAGGAGCGCGGAGCGAATCCATCCGTTATCAAAAATCGTTTCCTGATCGAAGCCGGCATCTCCTACTTACTTGCAGGAAGTTCTGCATATGCGATTCCGGTGAGATTTCCCTCGGCGAAGAGCAGCATCTTGCTGTTCGATCCATCGAGATTCGCGGTGTAAACCGATCCCCCGAGGTCAGTAACGAACATGCGGCCATTCTTAAGATCCAGCGCCAGGCCGATGCCCTCCATCAGGTGAGTGAAGATAATTTCCGGGTCCTTGTGATTTCCGGGCGCCGCATCCATTGGGGCGCGGTTGACCGTGTTGCCGCGAGGCGGGTCGCCGCGATCGGTCCAGTACATCATGCGATTTGCGAGATCGAGATCCAGGTCGATCGGTTCGGGCAAGGCGTCAAAGAGCATTTCGATGTCTTTGCGGGTCGCCGCAGTCTGACCCTTAGGGATTTCCAAGTTGGCGCGGAAGATCCGGCCCTGGCCGGCGTTGTCGGAGCCTTTCTGCGTCCAGTAAACCTTCCCGGCTTCAACGTCGAGGGCGATGCCCACGCACCATTTCGTAGCGTCCGGGCCGGGCCGGGAGTCGCCCTGACTCGTGTCAACGATGGTTTCAATTTCGGAGCCGTCGAGATTGCAGCGCATCACCCGCATGCCTTCGCGATCACACCAGTAAAGCTTGCCGTTCTTCTTGTCGAGTTGGAGTTGCTTGGGTGTGAACGTTCCGCCAGATGGAACAATGCTTGTGACATTGCTGCCGTCAAGGTCAGCGCGATCGATGGACCCATCGTTCGCTTTCAAGTTACCCATGTTGGTCCAGTAGATGTGACCTGCCTCCGCGTCCACGACTATGCCGTCGGGAAGTTTTCGGCCTTCACTCACAATCGTTTTCAGGTCTGAGCCGTCGGGGTTGGACGTAAGCACCCGACCGTCGCTCAGGTCCAGGAAGAAAAGGCGACCCGAAGCAGGCTCTGTCGCAGGTCTCGCACCCTTTGGTTGGGAAGCTGTTGTTGCCATTGAATTCACTTGCTCCTTTCCTGCGTAATACTCGTAATTTGAATTTCACTCTCCAGAATCGCTCGCTCGTGCTTCGAGGATCTGCCTACAAGAAAGCGCTCAAGCCGGTGATGGCCTTGCCGACAATCAGGTTCTGCATCTGGTACGTGCCTTCGTAGGTGTAGAGCGCCTCGGCGTCGGCGAAGAAGCGTCCCACGTTGTAGTCAGCGGCGATGCCGTTTCCGCCGCATACCTCTCGTGCCCAAGCTACCGTCTCGCGGCACTTGGCCGTGCAGAACGCTTTCGAAAGCGCGGCGTGTGCGTCCGTCATCTTTCCTTCGGCCTCCAGTTGAGCCATGCGACCCACCAGGCACTGCGAAGCAGTAATGTTGCCAAGCATTTTGGCAAGGAGATCCTGAATGAGCTGAAATGACCCGATCGGCCTTCCAAACTGCGAGCGCTCCTGGGCATACTTAAGAGCATTCTCGTAAGCGCCCATGGCGCAACCCGTCGCTTCCCAGCTGACGAAATAGCGAGTCCCGCGCAAGACCTTGGCCGTGTCCCGGAACGATGTATCTTCTTGAAGACGGTTCTCCTCCGGCACCCGGCAGTTCTCCATCGTGATGTGACCGTTCTGGACCACTTTGAGTGCCATCTTGTTCTGGATCTTTTCGACGCTGAAACCGGGCGTGGTTTTGTTCTCGACGATGAAGCCCTTGACCTGATCGTCGGCGAGGTCGCGCGCCCAGATAACCGAAATGTCACACCACGGCGCGTTGCCAATCCATTTTTTCTCGCCATTGATGATCCAGGTGTCACCCTCGCGCTTCGCCGTCGTTGTTAGGCCCCTGGAGGCTCCGGAACCGGTTAGCGGTTCCGTAAGTCCGAAGCAGCCGATCTTTTCCAGGCTCGCCATGGGTGGCAACCACTTCTGCTTTTGCTCTTCAGATCCGCCGAAGTAGATGGAAGACATTGCCAGCCCGCTGTGCACGCCGAAGAAAGTCGCGATAGACGTGTCGAAACGTGCCATCTCCATGGCAACCAAGCCGGCCAGCAACCCGCTTCCGCCGCGGCAACCGTAGCCCCGCATCCCGACGCCCCCGATGTTCAGTTGCTTCAGCGCCGGCAGGATTTCAAAGGGAAAGGCGTCCTCGACCCAGTACTTGGTGATGATGGGCTGGACCTTGGTTTCCATGAAGGAGCGCACCTGCTTGAGAACTTCCTGTTCTTCGGCGGGCAAGGTTTCAGTGAGCCCGTAAAAGTCGAGGTTCGGCGGAGGTAGTGTCGCGGGCTTCTTGAATTCTGGTTTGGCATGCGGAGCAGATGCGGCCGCAGACGTTGTGATCTCTTGCGTTGGACTCGCCATGAACAATCCTCCTGGTATGCAGCGCTTGCTCGCTGACGCAATGGGTAAGAGCACTTCGTGTGCCAGAGCCGCCCGGACTTAAATCGTTAGGAAGTCACGTTGAGATTCTTTCCGCTGCAAGCCGGTGTTGACAGATTGGCAACTGCCAGCCCGCTAGCGTGCAGAGGTTGACTATTCTGGTGGCGTTCTGAACATTAAGGAGCCGAAGCCTTCTTCAGATGGCTTACCGGAGTGACAAACACGGGAGTTGCTGTTTAGAAGTCGCTGCTCCCAGGCAAACCACCCAGACAAACACAGCCGCGCACAATTTTGTGAGCCGATGGCAGGCGTCTTGCCTTACAACACATCTGGGGCAGCTGGCAGCCGACTTCAACAGGACTGTCAACATTTGCACGTCGAGAAAACATTGGGGAAAAAGCAAAGCCGCAGTTGGGGGCAAACTTTGGACTTCTCTGTCGCAATTAGCCAGGGAAGCTCACCCTTGTCATTAGGAGAAAGCGATGTCATTCCCCGATCGCCGTACTGTAAACATATTGCTCACCATCCTTCTGTTCTCGGCGGTGCTTGTACTCACGTACGTTGCTCGCGCGGTGATCGTAATCTTTTGCTTCGGGATCCTGTTTGCCTATCTGATCGATCCGGTCGTCAGCTTGCTCCAGCGGCATTCTCTTTTGTTCAAAAACTTGCGGGGACCTCATGTTGCGGAAGCGTATCTCGGTTTACTCATTCTGATCGCGCTGCTCCTTCATGTTCTTGCTCCAGGGTCGCTGGGGCGAACCGCCAAAGCAGTGCAGCAGCTGCCAGCGGTGAGCGCTCGGCTTTCGAACGGCGAGATCGCTACCGATGTGGCGAACCAGTACGGATGGAACGATTCTCAGGCGCAGCAGCTGAAAACATTTCTTGTCCGCCATCGTGCCGCCATTCGAGACCTGACGATAGCTACCGAACAGTTGGCAACGGCGGCTTTCGGCGCCATCGTATTGATTCCGATTCTGGCCATCTTTTTCTTGAGCAGCGGCAAAGCTCTGGTAGATCAGGTTATCCAAGTTGTGTCGAGCAGAGATAACTACGAGACCCTGCATTCCCTGGCTTCTGAGTTGCACGTGATGATGCAACACTACATCCGGGCGAAAGTAATTCTGGGTGGGCTCTCCTTCGCCTACGCTTCAGCCGCCCTGCTGATCCTGGGCTTCCCGCATGCGATAGCTTTGGGACTCTTGGCGGGGATTCTGGAATTCATCCCCATGGCCGGCTGGATAATCGCGGCAACGACCATGATCAGCGTGGGCCTTATCACGCACTCCCATTGGATCTGGATAGCAGTGCTTCTTGGGATATGGCGAATGCTCATGGACTACTGGATTGCTCTTCGGGTCTGGGGACACGAGTTGGAAATACCGCCGCTCCTGGCAATATTCACGTTGATGGTGGGTGCCACGGTTGGCGGACTTCCAGGGGTTTATCTCGCACTCCCGTTCGTGGCTGCGGTTCGTGTCATCTGGCGGAGAGTTGGTCATCTCCGTCCCCAAACGGTAGCGGCCAAAGCTTCCTAATTCTGCTTCTGTCGGTCACCCTGTAGAACCCAGCTTCTCAAATAGGACGCCCTATTGAGCGAGTCGATTTCCAGTCAGGTTCTGCCAATGACTTAACACTCGCGCAGGAAGTCTCGCGCTGCTTCCGCACAGCAAGTCGGAGGGCAATCCATGTTGCGTACGGCAGTAGAGCCGTTGCCAAGGAAAGTATCTAGATTGGTCAGCCTACACTCCGGACAAGAGGTGCCCAAGCTTGTTTCGCTTCGTTGTGAGATAACGGAGGTTCGAAGGTGAAGGACGTATCTCGAGTGGCAGCCATTCCGTGACCGACAGTCCATAGCCTTCGATGGCGACCAGCTTGCGCGGATTGTTGCTTAGAAGCCGCATGGAGCGCACGCCGATTTCGCGCAGGATCTGCACCCCGATACCATAGTCTCGCTGATCCGGTTTGAATCCAAGGCGTTCGTTGGCCTCTACCGTGTCCAAGCCCTGGTCCTGCAAACTGTACGCTCGAATCTTGTTGGCCAGCCCGATTCCCCGGCCTTCCTGGCTCAGGTAAAGCAGAACGCCGCGCCCTTCGCTGGCAATCCGGCACAAAGCCTTGTCGAGCTGCGCACCGCAGTCGCATCGCACGGAACGCAGCACATCGCCCGTAAGGCACTGGGAATGCACGCGCACAAGTACGTCCCGGCCATCTCCAACATCGCCGAACACAAGGGCAATATGGGTTTGCTTGTCGATCTGATTTTCGAATGCGTGGACTTGGAACTCTCCGTACTCGGTCGGAAGCTTCGCCGTGGCCACACACTGCACCGCCGATTCCGTTCGCAGCCGATAGGTGATTAGGTCGGCGACGGTGATCAGTTTAATGTTATGGCGCATGGCAAACTGCCGAAGTTCGGGCACTCGGGCCATCGTGCCATCCTCGCTCATAATCTCGCAGATAACACCAGCGGGATGAAGCCCTGCCAGCCTGGCTAAGTCCACAGCAGCTTCCGTCTGGCCCGCCCGCGCCAATACTCCGGCATTTCTCGCGCGCAGCGGGAACATGTGCCCGGGACGGATCAGATCAGCAGGCTTTGTCGCTGGATCCATGGCGGCAAGCACCGTGGCCGCACGATCGGCGGCCGAGATTCCAGTGGTCGTGCGCTCCCGCGCCTCAATGCTGACACAGAACGCCGTCTCGAAGCGCGACGAATTCTTTGCCACCATGAGTGGGATTTCCAGTTCATCGAGCCGTTCGGGCGTCATCGCCAGGCAAATCAAACCGCGTCCATACTTCGCCATGAAGTTGATTGCTTCAGGGGTGATCTTTTCGGCCGCCATGGTGAGATCGCCTTCATTTTCACGATCTTCATCGTCGGCGACGATCACCATCTCGCCCGCGCGGATGGCCGCAATGGCATCTTCGATCGGTGCGAATTCTTCGGAACGGTTGTGAGCTGCTTTTAGAGCCTCGAGTCTGGGAGTCATATGTGCATACCTTTGCTTAACAGATTGCCCACTATTGGAACGTGGTTCGCCGCATCAATGTGTTTCTTCTTCCGATCTCGATGTCACGCGGTCGTTTTCACAACCGCGACGTGCGTTCGATTTGCCATCGCGCTATCGCTGTTCCGCACGGGAGCTTCCGCGTGGAGCGTCCAGCTGAAGAGTGGAATGCAAGCGTGCTACCAAATCGGCCGACGATTTGCGTTCGCCTCGCCACATCGCGCCACAACCCACAGTCCACTGTCTGATTAGTTGCCCGCACGGACCTTGCCGGCGTCGATCCAACCGGCAGCTGCCAAGCCCTGAACACTTCACTGTCAAGATCTCAACCCTCCGCTGAGATCAGGGCGCATTCTCGCTGCCTCTGGCGCAGAGCCGATGCACTGGTTCGCCGACCGGGACATTTGGAGACAAACCTGCTCCAAATTCGGTCGGGGGCGTGTACAGGTTTTCCTATTGCGTGGAAGAGGATCTTCCCGCGAAGCAGTATCTCGCACTGCGAAATCGCATCCGGCAATCCCGGTCTGCGATAGGATGCTGGTGTCTTCAAAATATCGTCGTGAGGGGTGCGTTCTGGTCGGTTCTCAATGATCCGCCCGTGGCCAGCCTAAGACAATGACGGTTAAGTCGCCTTTGCGGATTCTGTTGCTCGAGGACAACTCTGCTGACGCGGAACTGATTCGCGACACGCTAGAGGCAGATCATCTCGTCTCCAAAATCACCTGCGTTCAAACTCGTGCCGAATTTCTCACCGCACTTGAAGATAGCGGAATTGACCTGATTCTGGGGGACAGCCAGCTGCCTTCGTTCAACGGTATCTCCGCGCTGAGACTTGCGCTGAGTGTCAGACCTGATCTGCCTTTCATCTTTGTGTCCGCTGTCCTTGGCGAGGAAGCGGCTGTTCAAGCACTCAAAATTGGGGCTACGGACTATGTTCTAAAAACCAGGCTATCCAGGCTTGTGCCAGCAGTGCGTCGTGTGCTGCGCGAAACCGAAGAAAGAGCCCAGCGTAAGAAGGCTGAGGCGGCGCTGCGCCGGAGCGAGGCTTATCTGGCAGAAGCGCAGCGGTTAAGCCATACAGGCAGCTTCGGTTGGAACGTTCTGACCGGCGAGATCTTCTGGTCCGATGAGACTTACCGCATATTCGAATTTGAACCCACCACGAAATCCACTGTTGAGCTGGTAATCGCGCGAACCCACCCGGACGACCGGGAGTTGGTTCGACGAGCCATTGAGAGTGCCTCAATCGGCAAGCACGCCTTAATCCTCGAACATCGTCTGCTCATGCCGAATGGTACCGTCAAATATGTTCACGTCGCAGGCAATCCCACCGCTGGCGAAGATCCGGAAAGTTTACTCTTCGTAGGTGCGATAACCGAGATTACGGAACGCAAACGCGCCGAGCAAAAGCTGCGTGACCAGGCAAGTCTCCTTGACCTGACACATGACGCCATTTTCGTTCGCGACATGAATGGGACTATCACGTATTGGAATCGCGGCGCCGAAGAGCTATACGGCTGGCGTCCGGAGGAGGCGTCTGGCAACGTCGCCCAAGAGTTGCTTAGGACAGTCTTCCCCGTCCCCTTCGACCACATCGAGAAAGAGTTGATGCGCAGCGGCCGTTGGCAAGGCGAGCTCGTGCATACCACAAAATCGGGAATGCAGCTGACGGTTGCCAGCCGGTGGTCATTGCAACGCGATGACAAGGCGGCTCCGGTTGCGATCCTCGTGACCAACAATGACATCAGCGAGCGCCGGCAGGCGGAGCAGGCTCGCGAAGAGATCGAGGAGCAATGGAGAGCAGCGTTTGACAGCAATCCGACGATGTACTTCATCGTTGATGCAGCAGGCGCGATCGTGACCGTGAACACCTTTGGCGCGGAGCAACTAGGCTACAACGTGGACGAACTGATCGGGCGACCAGTATTAGACGTGTTTTGTGAGCCGGACAAAGAAGCCGTTCAAAAGCACGCTCAGGATTGTTTCGCGCAGCCCGGCCAGATGATGAGGTGGGAAGCCAGGAAGATCCGCAAGGATGGCACGATGCTTTGGGTCCGGGAGACCGCCAATGCAGTCTCCCTTAAGAATAGGCCAGTTCTGTTGGTCGTATGCGAGGACATTACGGAGCAAAAACGCGACATCGAGGATCGCAAACGAGCCGAACAAGCTCTGCGACGCAGCGAAGCTTACCTGGCGGAATCGCAGAGGCTGACCAATACGTGCAGTTGGGCCGTCGAAGCCAAAAAACGCGAGCTCGTCTACTGGTCGGATGCGATGTATCGAGTCTTCGGCTTCGATCCGCAACAGGGATTTCCCAGCCATGACCGAATCTGGGAGCGAATACATCCAGAAGATCGCGCCGCTGTCAAAGCGAACAGCGACCAGGTGTTCCGCGAGAAAGTGGATTGTGAGTTCGAGTATAGAGTCGTGCTACCCGGCGGAATCGTGAGACATATCCATGCCTTAGGCCATCCGGTTCTGAACCCCGAGGGAGAGCTGATTGAAGTAGTGGGTACAGATATTGATGTGACCGAGCGCAAGCAGGCGGAGGAAGCTTTGCGGCGCAACCGGGCCTATTTGGCGGAAGCGCAAAGGCTGAGCCACACCGGCAGTTTCGCCTACAATCCCAACACTGGAAGAACGCTTTACTGGTCTGAGGAGCTGTGTCGGATCTTTGGATTTGACCCTCAGCGCGGTACCCCCGATCCTGAAGACTCGCGTCGTCTGGTGCATCCCGATGATCGCGATGCGGTTTCCGAAGGTTGCCTGCAGGGATTCCGCGACAAAGCACAGTTTTCGCAGGAATATAGGTTGCTTTTACATGACGGCACGGTCAAGCACCTCCACGTGCTTTGGCATCCGGTCCTCGATACGGCAGGAGAATTGGTCGAATACGTCGGCACAGCGGCGGATATCACCGAGCGCAAGCGCGCCGAGGAAGAGCGTGAACGATTGCGGCAGTTAGAGGCAGATCTGGCTCATATGAACCGCGTGACCATGCTTGGCGAGCTGGCAAGCTCTCTTGCCCATGAAATCAATCAACCCATTGCTGCCGCAATCACCAGCGCCAATGCCTGCCTGCGATGGCTCGCACATGATCCGCCCGATCTGGAAAGAGCCCGCGCGGCCACCATCAGAATCGAGAAAGACGGAAGCCGTGCAGCGGAAATCATCCAGCGCCTGCGAGCGTTTTACAAGAAAGGCGCTCCGCCCCATCGCGAATTGGTCGACATTAACAAAGTAGTCGTGGAAATGCTGGGCCTGCTGCGCAACGAGGCGACCCGGCATTCGATTGCATTGCGCACGGACCTTACTCCTCAGTTGCCACACATCATGGCAGATCGTGTTCAATTGCAGCAGGTGTTGATGAACCTCATGTTGAATGGCATCGAAGCCATGAGCGATGAAGCCGGTGAACTTATGATTCGGTCGCAGAAAGCAGAAAATGGGTTCCTACTGATCTCCGTCAGCGATTCCGGGGTGGGTCTTCCCCCGGAAAAAGCAGATCGAATCTTTAATGCTTTTTATACGACCAAACCCTTAGGCACCGGTATGGGGCTGGCGATCAGTCGCTCGATCATCGAAGCACACGGTGGCCGCTTGTGGGCCACTGCAAATGCGGAGCGCGGTGCGACGTTTCATTTCACCGTTCGCGCTGAGGTGCACCAGTGAGCGCTGAGGATGTAGCTACCGTATTCATCATCGATGATGATGCCGGAGTGCGCGAAGCGATCAAGGACTTGGTGGAGTCTGTGGGACTACGCGCCGAGGCTTTCGCTACTGCGCAACAGTTCTTATCCACCAACCGGCAAGGCGGACCCTGTTGCCTGGTGTTAGACGTAAGACTTCCCGGCATCAGCGGCTTGGATCTTCAGCATGAGTTAAGAAGAACAGGAATCAAGATTCCCATCATTTTCATCACCGGCCACGCAGACGTTCCCATGAGCGTAACTGCCATGAAGTCGGGAGCCGTCGAATTCTTAACGAAGCCGTTCAGGGAGCAGGACTTGCTCGACGTGATTCAGCGTGCCCTCAACCACGACCGCATGTCGCGGGAAAAGCAAAACCAATTGGCTGAACTGCAGGAGCGTTATGCCGGGCTTAGCTTACGCGAGCGCGAAGTCATGAGCCTGGTGGTTTCCGGGATGCTCAACAAGCAGATTGCAGCGGAATTAAAAGCCAGTGAAACCACCGTGAAAATCCACCGCGGGCATGTGATGCAAAAGATGCAGGCCAAATCTTTGCCGGAATTAGTCAGGATGGCCGACAAGCTTAACGTCTCCCGCTGACTACTGCCCGGCGACTACTGCGTGCCACACCAAGCCAATAACACCTTCATCCGAGAACCCTTACTAAAGTCTTATCGCACCGTCCCAAAGTGTGATTGTTTTCCGATGGACCAGCGCAGTACTCTACTGTCATGGCCAAGGACCAGAGTACGAAAATGATCGCAATCGTAGATGACGATGAATCCGTCCAAAACGCGCTGCAAGACCTGATCGAAGCCGATGGGCTTAAGGCGAGCTGTTTTGGGTCGGCAGAGGAATTCCTCGAGTCTGGCCTGCAGCGCAAGGCAGCATGTCTGATTACGGATATCCGCATGCCTGGCATGTCGGGTCTGGAACTGCAGGCGAGGCTCAAAACTGACGGATGTAAAATTCCGATCATTTTTATCACTGCACATGGAGATGCGAGAGTGCGGATTCAAGCGATGAGAGAAGGCGCAGTCGAATTTCTTATGAAGCCGTTCGACGATCAAGTCTTCCTGAGCCGAGTTCGCGCCGCAGTCCATAGTTAAGCAACCGATAGACCGCGCGACGAGAACCGCGCAGCAAGTGGGGGCTTACGTGAACAGTTCTGAAGCAATTGCATGCACGAACCGGGATCAGGCCGAGCGTGCATTCGAACAGATAATCGGGGGCAGCCCCGCACTTGAAGCTGTGCTTGAGCAAGTGGAATGTGTGGCACCCACTGACTCCACCGTTCTGATTCTAGGGGAAACCGGTACAGGCAAGGAACTAATCGCCCATGCCATTCACAATGCTAGCTTGCGATGCGGACGCGCGCTAATCAAGCTGAATTGCGCGGCCATTCCCCTCGATCTCCTGGAGAGCGAACTTTTCGGCCACGAAAAGGGGGCCTTCACCGGGGCTATAACGCAGAAGATCGGACGATTCGAAATGGCTGACGGGGGCACGTTGTTCCTTGACGAAGTGGGAGACATACCGCCATCACTACAGCCGAAATTGCTGCGAGTGCTTCAAGAGCAAACGTTCGAGCGCCTGGGCAGCGGACGCACCCACAAAGTGGATGTGCGCTTGGTGGCTGCGACCAATCGAAACCTAGAGGAAATGGTGGCACGGAACGAATTTCGCAATGACCTGTATTACCGCCTCAACGTCTTTCCGTTGTCATTGCCGCCCCTCCGCGAACGTCGGGAAGATATTCCTGCTCTGTTGGAACACTTCGTCGAGATCTTCAGCCGGCGTACGGGAAGGCATATCCACCACATTCCTCCGGAGACTGTAGCAGCCTTCTCGTCTTACTCTTGGCCTGGCAACATACGAGAACTTCAAAACCTGGTGGAGCGTGCGGTAGTTCTAGCAAAAGATGGCGTGCTTCCAAACCCACTCCGCCCGTCCGCTGTGCCCGCAATCCCCTCGCCCTCAAACATTCCGATGGATCCGGTAGCTTCAGCCCCAGATCTTGTTGCGCCAATGACGCTCCGGGACTCCGAGCGCGCGCTCATACTCCATGCGCTGCAAGCGAGCGGCTGGAAAATCGGAGGGCCAAAGGGGGCAGCGATAAAGCTGGGTTTGAATCGAACAACGCTAATGCATCGGTTGAAGAGGCTTGGGATTGAGCGGCCTTCGCGGCGGGCCGCTTCGCTCGATGAGTTCGTAACGCCGGCGCGAGCTGGATCTCCGGCAGGACTGTAGATGTCCCGCGCTGCGTTAATCACGCCTGTTATTCGATTCCCACATAGAGCTTTGTCGCCGGGCCGCGTGTCGCTTGCGGCGAAATAGCCCAAAGTACAGGCAGGCTTGTCATCAGCCCTTGGGACGGGGGAACGGTATCCCACATCCCAAATGGTGTTTGCAGCAACTTCCACCCGGAAGTAGTTGAAGTTAGTATCCCCTTACTCGGGTGTCCTACCCATCGCGTGGACGATCTCGTCATTTGCCTGGGTATAGTCAAGCCGTGACTGCATCAGCAACGTCTGAGCATCGAGTTCCTGGGCTGTTCCCATGTCGGCCTGTGAGTTGAGGGCCTCTCCCCGCGTCAGTTCCTCATGCAGCACTCGATTGGATTCTGTGCGCAAGGCCAGCAGTTCCTCCGATACCTTGCGCATTTGCTGCGTTCTTTCCAGCTTGTTGTATGCGGTCTGCACCGCCAGCTCAACCTCATCGGAGCTCCGGGCAAGGTTCTCTTTCGCCTGCGACAACTGCGCCTCGCGCTGCTTCAGAACCGCCCGTTTGCGTCCTGCGTCGAAGAGGTCGAAGCCGAAGTGAACACCGAAACTGCCGAAATTACGAGCTAGAAATGGAACATTGTTTTGGTAGCTATAACGAGCAAAGGCATCTACGTCGGGGACATAGAGGTCCGTCTTCGCCAAGCTAATCGCCGCCTTGGCTTTCTCTACTTCGATGCGCGCCGCGATGATCTCGGGATGAGAGGCCAGCGCCTCCGCCACACACGTTTCCCGTGCGCAAGCTGGCTGCGCTTCCGCAGTATTGGGATCGAGATCCAGCGCCGTGGTGAGAGGCAGTCCCATGGCGTCGTTGAGTTGTAGCTTGAGGTCGGAGAGCTGTAAGTCGGTAGTCAGTAATTCTTGTTTTGCCTGTAGGAGCTGCGCTCGGCTTTCGATCAGGTTCTCCTGTAACGTGCTGCCATATTTCACCTGCTGAACACGTTCGCTTTGCAGGTCCTCCGACGCTTTGATCCTGGCTTCCGTTGCACTGCGGTGGACTTGCTCGATCAGGATCTTGTAATACAGTTGGTGGATCTTCAGGGCAACATCACTCTCCGTCTGTTGCGCGCTCTGCCGGGAAGCCTTCAGCTCGGCTTGCGAGATGTCGTTCGCGCGCCTGATCTTCAGCAAAGTAGTCAGCGGCTGCGTGAGCTGAGTGCCGCTGGTGGTCAGGTTGCGACCTCCCTGGTTAATGACCGAATTCACTGGAGGAATAGGGCTGCCGGCAACTGTCCCAAGAGTACCCGGATAGATTTGTATCAACTGCGTATCAGTCAAATGCACGAAGTTGCTGTCATTGTGTATTGACGGGAAATACTCGCTCTTCGCAGCTTGCTTGGCGTGCTGCTGCTCCTCTACCTTAAACTCGCTGATGCGCACCAGGTGGTTACGCTGAAGTGCTAACTGGACGGCCTCCTGCAAAGTGATGTGTCGCGGAGGAGCGTTATGGCCCGGGTCCTGGGCGAAAGCGGCAGCGCCGGACAAAACGAGGGCTAATACAAGCTGCGGTTTCATCTTCATGATTTCTGCTCCTTGACCGGCTGAAGCGTGGCAAGCTCGGCGTAGTTGAAAGGCGATTTCCGCAGCAGGGCAACGAGAAAAAGTGCGATGGCGCAACTCCACGCGACCAACAGGTACCCGTCGAGAAGACTCAGCGCATACGCCTGAAGGCGGAGCCGCGCCGCGATGAGATCGACCGCGCGAGCCCCAGCCGATGCCAGTCCGGAGGACCCTCCGAAGAGTCCAGCGGTCATCGCATGAATATTTGCATCGGTGATCCAGTTCCCGCTGCTGACATGCAGCCCGAGGAGGTTGGAGTGCAGTTTCTCCCGCTGGGCAAGAAAGTGGCCCATGTACACGGCCCCCGTCGTTCCGCCAAACAACCGAATGACGTGAAAGAACGCGGAGAAGGTCAGAATCCACTGAGGTTTCGCCAAGCCCCCCGTGAAGATGCCCTGCAGGATGATGCAGCCCACGAGCCCTATGAGCGAAAACGCTTGTCCGACACCTGTGAGCAGTTCGGTGCGATAGTAGTTTTGCGCCGCCCATGCGCTCGTGTACTGGGCGCTCAAGATAGCCGCAATGGCAGTGCAGGTCAGCCCGGTGGCGAAGACCAGCCGGGGATCCAGCCCGCGACGCATCAGAAGCCCCGCGGTAAAGGCGACGAGCAGGAGTGGAACTGCGCTCCAGATGATGGCCGGTCCAATCTGATCGGCTTCGAAACCATGGATGGCCAGCGACTGGGGGATCAGAATGATGGTTAAGGTGAGCGTAAACCGAAACCAGAAGAGCAGGCTACCGAGCAGAACCGTGTTCCATTTCCAAAGATACGGCAAGGCCACCAGGGGATTGGGGCCGAGTAGCCGCCGTATGAGTGCGCATAGAGTGAAGAACGCGCCGGCCCAAAACAACCCGTTGAACACCCCAGAGCGCCACCAGTCGAGCCTTTGACCTTGCTGGATGGCAGTTAACATCAGGGCCAATCCGGCACTCAGGTATAGAAATCCGACGAAGCTGGGTACAGGGCCGCTATTCTTCCGGGCTGGAGCCGGAGGTATTCCGAAGTAAATGCAGGCCAGCATTACAGGCACGATAACGGCCGAATTCCAGAACATCCAATGCCAGGAAAGATGGTCGCGGTACCAGCCATAGAGTGACGGCGCCACATTCACTGCGCCATCGATAAACGTGGCATAGAACGCCATCGTAAAAGGCAGGAATCGCAGGGGAGAAATGCGAAGCGCAAAAGTCAGGGTGAGCGGATAAAAAGTGCCTGACGTTAACCCGGCGATGATCAATGCCGCAATCAGCAGACTGTAACTGTGTATGAGCGGCAGGAAGGCGCAGGTCACCCCGAAAACTGCTGCCGTGAATAGCAGGACCCGGCGTGGTCCCAGCAAACCCCCGAGGTAGACAGTAAAAGGTCCGATAAACATGACCGACGCGTTAAAGGCGCTGTCGAGCCACGCACCCGCATCGTAGCTGATGCCGACATGTCCCTTCAGGTCGGCCAGCCCCAAGCTGAGCATGCGGCCGGTTAGCGTGACGAGTCCGGCGCCGATGAGCACCCCGAGTATCCCCAACACCGGCCGGGCGGAGATTTCTGCAGGGATGGCAGCGGCGGTTGCGCGTGCGATCTGGGCTGGCGCTGGTCGGATTATGACGGTTGCAGTTGCCACGTTAAGCCTTCTTATCGCTTGGTGCGGACGGTCGCGGTCACCGAGAGTCCCGGACGCAACCTGTCGGCGAATTCCGTATCCTCGAATGCGATCTTGACCGGGATTCGCTGCACTACCTTGGTATAGTTGCCGGTGGCGTTGTCAGGGGGCAGTAACGCAAACTGCGATCCGCTGGCCGGGGCTATTTCGATGACCTTGCCGCGGAAGACCTTTCCGGGAAACTGGTCTATGCGAATCTCGGCTGCATCCCCAACCCTCACGTTAGTAAGCTGGGTTTCTTTGTAATTCGCCTGCACCCATCGCGTTCGATCAACGAAAGGAATGACCTGCGTTCCGGGGGATACCAACTGCCCAGGCCTAACTTGCCGTTCGCCGATCGTTCCGTCGCCAGGTGCAGAAATCTTCGTATAGCCGAGGTTTACCTGCGCCAACACCAGGCTTGCCTGTTTAGCGCGAAGGTCGGCGGCAAGCTGCATGTCTTGGGACTCCAGCACCATCTTCTGACGCCGCTCTGCTTCGGCCGCCAGTTCGCTGCTCCGTAGCATGGCTCGAGCTTGAGCGAGGTCCGCATCGCGACTGGCGAACTGACCTGCGAGCCCTTCTTCGTCAGCAACCGCCTGCTCCAACTTTTGCTGAGTTGTTGAATGAGTCTGATAAAGCCCCTCCTGGCGCTTCCGTTCCGATCGGGCACGCACCAACCCAGCTTCGACGGCGTCTTTACCGGCCTGCGCCGCCGCGATCAGGGCCTTAGCCTGATCGATTCCTGCAAGGGCCCTCTCTATGCGGGCGTCCTGCAGTTCACGCTGGCGAAGGTTGTCGTCGATAGCTGCCCTGGCGGCCTCTACTCCCGCGCTCGCCTGCGCTACTTGTGCCTGGTAATCGCTGTCCTCCAGTTCAACCAGCAGGTCCCCTTTGTGTACCTGCTGATAGTCGGAGACGGCTACATTTCGAACTATGCCGGCAACTTTCGTACTGAGCGGGGTGAGATCGCCGCGAATGTAAGCGTCATCGGTCACTTGTTCAACATGCCCGCCTTCCCAGGAATTCCAGTTCCAAGTAACGGTAACTAGGACGGCGAGAGCGAGAAGTGCAACCAAGACAGGCGTGACGTATTTTTGCCAATCGAAAGCAGGCTTCGCTGCTGCACTCTGCTCTTTGTCAGGCTCTTGGGGCTTCGGCACTGGTGCTGCGGAATCAACGGCAACGGGGGAGGCGGACATCAATCACGCTCCTTCTTCTAAAGAAAAAATGTACGAAGCCGAACTTTTCACTTCCTGATGCCCAAAGAGACCCAACGCAATCTCTCGGCTCCTTGGACTCGTCAACGACTTCGTACCTAAGGAAGCTCTGATTAACTTGTCGAAGTTGCCGCAGTGGCTAAAGCCCCATTGACTTTGCGATGTTTGCGACACGGCTGAAGCCGTGCCCTTTCAAAACCGGGACTTAATCAGAGCCTCCCTAAGAGATAGGCAACTGCTGTTCCAAATCTCAGTCCATTTCGGTTGCACCTGAGCAGTGAATCTGGGCCTCCAGAGCCGATGGGTTTGGGAAAAGGACAATCTCTCGACACCTTCCCGGTGACAAGATCTGCACTGTCAATCTGTTGGCTTTTTTGCGGTGCGGCAGCATGTCTGCCATAGGTGATCTGGTACTGCGCTCCACACATCGAGGAGGGACCACCCGCTATTTCAGGTCGTGAATGACCCGCAGCGCGCAGAACTAAATCTAAGATTTCCTTGTTGCAGTGGCGATGGGAACACTTCCCAACTTACTTGACGCAGCAGCTTGGACCTGTCGCAAATGGTTTGGAATGGCCATGTGCCGTTATTGAGCGGCTCCGGACGGCCCAAGAGCGCCGTCAGGAACGTCCATCACGCGGCTTCCTCGCTCGATATCGAGACCGGCAGGAGATGCTGAATATCCCGTTCAATTCGGCGAGGCACAGGAGGCTGAAGAATTCGGTGGCCAGAGCCGAGCGACGGTTCCGATTGCGGCCGCTCGGGCGGTTTCCAGTTACCTTGAATCCCGTGATTCAGGTCGTAGAGGCGCCAGCTGCCGCAGGCCAGACAGCGTTGCCGGTTATGCAGAGGCCACGCGGTCCGGCGATGGAAACAACCCGACAATATCCGGCTTATCAGGGCTGGGAGTTGCATGATCAGTCCGTTCCTGGGTGAGGAATTAGGTCGTGGAGAATCTGGATAGAAAATCGGCAATGCAGCTCACTCCATGTAGACGACAATCGCGCTTACCGTGTCAGCGATCGCCAGCAGAAACGCGACGCAAGACAAGGCAATGACTGCGAAGAGCTGTGTCTCATTGCTGTCCGCCTGAACATAGAGGCCGACAGGGTAGATGATCGCGGCAATGTTTATGAGCGCGAGGATTATCCAGAATTTTGTTCTCTGATTTGTCTGTGCCATGTTTTCGCTCCGACGTTTCAGAATGCAAGCGACGTACCAAACCTGGGACGCCCTAAGACGCCATCCGCACGTTCTCGGCAACATAAGTGGGACATAACAAAAAGACTGCGATCCGCAGCGAAAAACCGGGCCAATCAGCAAGGCGAGAGGCAAGGGCCGCCAACGATCAGCGTGCCCCTGCCTGGGGGGGAGGAAAAAGGGACGGGACAGTTCCAGCGCGTGCGACGAAGATTCATGGTCGAGTGGGTCTGCAGGTGAATTCTCACTTAACACTCCATAAGCTCGAGGGCTGGTTTGCCTCTGAGCACCCTTGATTTTCTTCGTCGCTCCCAAGTAATGGACCGAACGCTATCACTGCCTTTACACAAGCAATCTACGTGCCAACTACGGGACCAACTACGTAGGGAGCCCCTTAATGGTTTGCAGGGAGATCTGGAGACGGAACACCGGTGCAATCCGATTGATGTCCGCCAAACAACACTGCCAACTGCCAACCGGTGGGCAGCCAATGCTGCAAAATACGATGCAGGTATTCGCCTTGTACCATCGCTGGGCTGTGCATCTGAGTGCGACTGGGATGACCGAGCGGTAACTGGGCAGTGCGGAGACAGGCACCTATAGCTTACTGTCGCTCCATATCACGCCTAGCGCGTGCAGAATCAGAGCATCTTGAGTCGTCAGGTGATCGGGGTGCAAGGCCACGTCGAATGCATATCGAACCCTGGCGTTTTCCGAGCTGCACCATGCTTCGTGAGAGACGATACCCTCGCAGTGTGCGCAAGCTGAATTGGCGCTGTATTGGTTGGCGTGCCGCCGTACGGATTGTTCAGATAACGACATGACATACTCCTTACTTCCACTCCCAGCCGCAGTGGCAACGCAGGAAATCATACAGATGAAGTTTCTCCAGAGGCGATTTACATAACGGACACGATCTCATCCACATAGCTCCTCCTCCAGCGCAAGTTGCGGCTCGCTTGGAATGCTCCGCTTGGCAACTCGGGCTCGTTCCATCTTTGCTAGTGCACTTGGACAGCCACACCAATCCTGGAAACCTGGGGCGCCGACGTTGTTTTGTCAATTAGTTTCCACGAGGCAAACTGTGTCCGAGTTCCGAATAGGCTAGTGTTGGGGGCAATCGCGGCGGGTGGGATGCGGACGCAATCGGGTTGATGTCAACCTGTGCACGGTGCCGACTCGCCGGCACAATCTCCCGGTGCAGGATAATGTGGCCGCTAAGTCTTGGAGTGTTCAGGGGTCAACACGATGGACTATTCCGGGCCGTAAATCGAAAGCTCGGCAGACCATGCATCCTATGTCTGCGCCGCGTGCACCCCTCGACAATGTCCTGCCAACATATTCACACTTGCCGCAAGAGAATACCTCGCAAACTGCTGGGTTATGAGCGAACTTACTGAATAGTTCGACCTGCTGCTCTGGCATCCGAAGTGCACTGATAAAAGCTCGAAGGATGGTGCCGAATGTCCCAGGGTCAATCAAAGCATGCACCCATCAGATTCAAGGAGCTCGAATTCTCCGGCTCGCCACTAGACGCTCCGCCAAACAATTCGGCCGCCTCGATACTGATCGAGATCGGCGTCCTATTGGCTGAGACGACATTCGTGGCACCAACACCTGGATTGTGCTCTCACTGTCGGAGTCATAGAGATGCGCGAACCTCCACCGCCGAATACCAGAACCTTTTCTGCTCGCAACGCTGCGAGCGGGAATTTGTCCGCACAACGCTAGCTTCGGTGACGCTGGAGGAATGCGTCCGCATTCAGGGGCGACTGGAAGCTCTCCTCGTCGGTGCTCGACAAACCTATCGTATGAACTGCGACGCGGGCTGAACCAGATATCTGGCCGGCCGTGTGCAAACAACTCGACCTGTGGCTGAGTGCTGAGCTGTGTCTGAATTCGCAGGTTACCGCTCCCGCAGATTCTCAATGTCAGGATGAACTTGTCATGTTACGTATGTACCGAAAACTTACAACTGTCGTCATGTGCGCAGGTCTTCTCGCCTCTCCGGTTGCGTCCCCCGCGGCCGAGTTGAAGCAAGAGGCGGTGCGAACTTGGGACGCCTATGTCGAGACCGCTAACCTGCAGATGCGCGACCGCATGCACAAAACTTTCCTCTGGGTTGACGAATCGCCTGAGCGCATCCGGCGGGTTCGTGACGGAGAAATTCTGGTGTCTTCAGTCGGTCAGCGAAATCCGAAGCCTGTGCCTTCCGGCTTAATCCACGACTGGATCGGGGCGGCCTTCATCCCAAATGCCACGCTTGGGGACGTTCTGTCTGCGGCTCGTAGTTATGACCAGTACAAGAATTTCTATCAACCTGCAGTTGTAGATTCCAAGTCCCTAGGCACGGCAGGAGATTGCGACAAGTACTCCATGCGGGTTGTGAACAAAGAGGTGATAGCTGAAACGGCCCTCGACAGCGAATATGAAGCCTGCTATGTCCGGGTCGACGCGAAACGTTGGTACAGCATCGGCTACAGCACACGGGTGCAGGAGGTTCAGGGATATGGCCGGCCGGATGAGCGGGACCTTCCACCCGACCAAGGAAGTGGCTACATCTGGCGGCTCTACACCATTGTCCGGTTTGAACAGGCGGATGATGGGGTCTACGTTGAACTTGAGGCGATGGCGCTAAGCCGGGACATCCCGGTCGCCGTTCGCTGGCTGGTCACTCCGATTGTGCGCAACATTTCGAAGAGCTCGCTGCTGACCTCTCTCCACCAGATGGAAGAGGCGGTCCGCTCCACGGCGGTTGCCGTGAAAACTAAGCAATCCACAATTGCCAGAAATGGTAATGACACCATGATCGCCTCGAGGACCAGATAGCGAAACGCTTGCCGTCCAGCATGACCATGTCATGAAGGCAGCTTAACTAAGGCGCTGGTCCGGTGTCAGTCGCCGGGAGCGGCAATCAACTTGCTCAGTAAAGACAGCGGAAGTGGATGGAGCAACTTGCTCCGCCCAACTCTTTGAGGCGGCATAGCTCCTCATTGTCATCCGCGGAGGCTTCATGACAACGCAAAGGCGCATCGATGCACTGAGAACCGTTTTGCGACAAATACGAGCGCGTCTTGCAATGCTGGAATCGGTCGCGCCACCTGCACTCAGAGATAGCGAGTTGCGCAAGCGCGTAGCTGAGGTCAAGGTCGAGGAGACAGTGGTTTTAACCAGGCTGACAGAACTAGGTGTCGAGTTATGAACATTCGACAAAGTCTCCTAGTCCACTGCAAACCGTTAGACGCAGGATCACTGCGGCGCTCACAACAGTTCTTCGGCTTGGTGATGACAATTATTGTCTTGGCCGCAAGTTTGGCAGCTATGGATACCGTTATCAAACCGAGCGTGCTGAGTGCAGTCCGCTGATCCAAATGCAGGTAGCACCAACCGATACCAAAGTTGCCGCGCTGCTTCAAGATTCGCATCCCGAGGAGCCCGACGAATATGTGGAGGCACAGAGCTGAAGCAGACTAGTCGCGAAAAACCAATCCGAAACGTGGCGAGCGTGTTTTCGCTGAAGGCAAACCGGGGCTATTCAGTTTGATCCGAGCGAGTCTATGATTTTTGTCCGCCAGAGCGTTACAGCCATTCTCCTCATTACACTCACTCTTGTATTGCAGGCTGGAGGAATGGTCGCGCTTATCGAGTGGATAAAGGCTCAATTTCCCCATGGCCTTCACCAACTCGGCCTTTTTCGCTCCTTCTTGCTCGTGGTGCGATTCACTACTCTGCTTATCTGCTTGCACATGTCGGAGATTCTGTTGTGGGCCTCGTTTTATCGCTGGAAATGCTTTCCGGCTTGGGAGTCGGCATTTTATTTCTCCGTGGCCAACTATTCCACAGTCGGCTCGGGGGATCTTTTTCTTAAACAAATGTGGCGCACAATAGGCCCAATAGAAAGTGTTACCGGTGTGCTGATGTGCGGACTGTCGGCAGGTTTCCTGTTTGCCGTTGTAAACCGGCTCATTGAGCTCGAGGATCCCGGGCTGGCCGGAGGACACTCCGTCGACCCTGCTTACGCAACCGGTGGCACCAGCGGCGCAGACCCGATCAAGACGAGGTAAGCCAATCTTAGAGGCAGTATTGCCGGCCAAGTTCGGCAATATTTAGCAGCCTGCTACACGTAACCTCTCCAACGCAACGTTCCCAGGTAGTCTCACGATCTGGAGATGCTCGAGAAAGATCGTTATGCTCCACCCGAGCTACTCTCTTTCTGTCAACTTCTCTACAGGCGGGACAGCCATGTGTCAACATCTTAACCGCCTCAACTAGCTCACGAGTTTCCAGTTTTGTAGTCGCTTTTTCTCCAATCACTTACCCCGACTTCTGGTTTGGTCTCCGGCCTGCTTACCTCAAGTCCAGTCGGTCGGAACTCGATTACCGGCCTGACCGAGAAGGCTGTTATGAAATGCGAATTATGTTATTCGGACCATTGCGGAGACGAAAGCAGACTCTGCGAGCCGTGCACGGAGGCAATCGTGCGTTTACGGACGATCGCAAACAACACGTGTCCGCCCACTAACGAGGCTGTTACGAAACTCGGTCCGTGCTTATATCGGTGGAACAAACCGCGCGAAATCGAGTGCCGAAGGCACGGCATAATCTAGCCCAGCACGGAGACGGAGGCGGAGTGCTGGGTGAAGTGGAAAAAAATCTCCGAGTCGCGTAGCGACGGCACGGTTTCGTAACAGCCTAACGGCGCCGGAGAGGCCGTTGCAGGAAGAAGCAAGTCGCAGCGTGCAGCGATGTTCGCCAAGCTGCCGATTGCTGCTCTCCGATGAGCACGTCGCGAACGTATTTACTGATTGCGAATCCCAGACACAACCCGCCTGGCCTCATTAAGCCAGGTGTGATCGATAGAGTTCAGTCATGAAGATAACCAAAGTTGCGATGCTGATTCTGGCCATTGCCGTTGCGCTATACATCGTGTTTCCCAACCTGTCATGGGCGGAGGAACGCGTATCCCCACAATCGTTACCGACCGCCATCTCCGGAACTGTCCTCGATCCGACCGACAACACCATTGCTGGCGCCAGTGTAGTTCTGCAAGGCCCCGGAACCCGCGATCGCTATACCGCTTTGTCAAATGATAATGGCTTCTTTGAATTTCACGGCCTGAAATCAGGAATACCGTATCACGTCACGGTCCATGCTAAAGGTTTCGCTGACTGGACTTCCTCCGCCGTGGTGCTCGAGCCCGGCCAATACAAGCTCCTGACCGGCTGCAAACTTCGCCTTCAGGATGTCGAGACCACGGTCAATGTGGGCTATTCCTCTGTGGAGATCGCTACGGAACAGGTGAAAGCTGCGGAGAAACAGCGCGTTCTGGGCATCGCGCCCAATTTTTACGCTGTTTATGATCGTAATCCCGAGCCGCTCACTGCAAAGCTTAAGTTCGAGCTAGCCTTGAAGACAGCCGTCGACCCAGTCACCATCTTTGGTGTTGCCCTGGTTGCCGGGCTCGACCAGGCGGGAAACACCCCAGATTACCAGCAGGGCGCCAAAGGCTACGGCCAACGGTTTGGCGCCGTAGCGGCGAACGGGTCCGCCGACATCCTGATCGGCGGGGCAATCCTGCCAACGCTTTTGCACCAGGATCCTCGCTACTTCTACAAGGGTACCGGAACCACGAAATCCCGCATTGTTTATGCACTAACTCGTCCGTTCGTTTGCAAGGGTGACAATGGAACTTGGCAGCCGAACTATTCCGGCCTGGGCGGCGATCTGGCGGCAGCGGCACTTGAGAATGCCTACTATCCCCAGTCCAATCGCGGTGCGGGCTTGGTCTTTGGACATTTTGCGCTTGGCACCGCCGAGCGCGCGGTCAGCAGCCTGGCTCAGGAATTCCTTCTGCGCAAACTTACACCGAAAGCGACGGATGTGAATTAGACCTTTTCAAAACTAAGGCGGTTCGAAATCGCGGCCGTCGCTGATTCTTCGGAGGACCGCCGCTGCCCCCCACCCTTCGGCGGGTTCAGGCCAAGCCTCAGGAAAGAGAGGTTGGGACGGAGCCCCAGCGCAGCGCTGAGATATACGAAATCGCGACCGGTTGCGGGGCACTTGTGCCGGGCGCTCACGATGGGCATCATTGGGAAGCAGGAGTCAAGTTGGCTTTCGCGTTGTGTTTCGGATTGTGATCGCCGACCATTCGCTCGACCCGGTTCTTGAAACCGGACTACTAGTGGGGGTTCGGGAGAAAAAACCCCTGCATCGAGAGCGACGTCGCTCGTGCGTCGCTTTCTCTAGTCCGCTTTGCTGAGCGAATGTCGAGAAAATCCGGCGTTCTTCGCGTATTTTGGCGGTGAAGCAGCCGAATTTGTCTGCAGTTGAGACTGCGTGGCGGAGAGGGGGGGATTCGAACCCCCGATACAGCTTTTGACCGTATAACGGTTTAGCAAACCGCCGCCTTCAGCCACTCGGCCACCTCTCCG
>JBAVSY010000043.1:0-130415 GCA_049695855.1 Candidatus Korobacteraceae bacterium
CATCCGCACCACCGCTGTTCTCTGGGATGAGTTCGGCCAATTACTCGCCAGCTTCTCGCCTAGCGAGTGCACCAACTACTTTGCCTCTTCTGGTTATGTATACACTTAAATTGAAAAGGCTCTAGCCAAAGCAAGCGCACTCCGGAATAATCCCGTAGCTCTGCTATGGTCCGACGCTGCCCCGGCCGGCGCAATGCAGTTCAAGGCAGGAAAGTGGGGTTGCGTTGCAAGCCTGTTTGGCAGCGTTGCAAAGACGGGCCGAACTGCCGTTATTGATCGAACCACCTATGGTTGCTGGGGCGGCGGCGTGGGGCTCGGATTTGGAAACTGCTATGAGACATTTCCCGGCGGCTTTTCTGGCTTCTTCGGATTGACGGACATCTCCGCGCGACAGTGGCCCACGACCGAGAGAATAGAAGTGAGGACGGCAACCCGGTTAAGCAGAATCGCGTCACAACCAGGCTGACTTGGATTGAAAGCTGCCCACAACCCGATAGTGCGCGATTGGGGAGCCCGCAGAACTCCTCACAAACATTATTGTGTTTTCAATCCGGCAGCAGCGGTCGATTTCCCAAGGCCGTACGCAGCCCATAGACCAGGAGCGCAAACAGAACCGCAAACATGAACAGTGAGTTAGGGGCGTACGACTTGGTGAAATCGATGGTGAGTGGAAAAGAAACCAGCAGGTTCGCGATGAAGACGACGACTGCCAGCGCAAGGATGCCAAAACGAAGCACCTTCCGGACTCCGATATTCCGACCCCATCACCATGGTATGGTTTCGTTTTCCCAGCGCGTGAACGTACCAGTAGGACCATCCGGACCGAGCAGCGCAACGCGCACCACCTCGCGAGAGCCATCTTCGACAGAGGCCGTGCCCTCATATCCGTTGAGGTTCGTCTTAGTGAAGCCCGGGGTCACTAAGTTGACTTTGATCCCGGTCGACTCCAGTTCGATCATCATGGCCAGCGTTATGGCATTGAGAGCCGTCTTGGACGCAGGATAAACGGGACTGAACATCGCGTGGTAGGGAAAGGCCGGATCGGCGTTCGTCGTCAGCGAGCCCACTCGGCTCGAGACGTTGACGATACGAGCATCCGACGACTCACGGAGAAGCGGCAGCATCGCCTGGTAAACGGCGAGGACACCGAATACGTTGGTTTCCCACACCGCGCGTATTTCGTCGAGCGATGCGTTGCTCGCGAGGGTTATCTTTGCGTACTCTTGGAGAGATAAGTTGCCCTTTCTCGTATTCGAGATCGCTGCGTTATTGACAAGCAGGTCGAGATGGCCAAACTCCTGGCGGATGCGTTCCGCCGCGGCGGCGATCGAAGGCCGATCGGTTACGTCGAGCTGAAGGGCGATGGCGCCCGGTCCGATCTCCTTGGCCGCGGCCTCGCCGCGCTCGAAATTGCGTGACCCGACCAGCACAGTCAGACCGTTCGCCACAAGTTCCTTTGCCACCTGAAACCCGACTCCTTGATTGGCCCCGGTGACCAGGGCAATGCGTTTGTTCTGCATAGATATCTCCTTTTAGGTTCAGGCCTGGAAATACTGCATTTTCTCAAGATCGGCGATAAGGCCAGGTCCGGTCGGGTTCCATGCCAACTGTTTCCGGGTTTGCGCACTGGAAGCCGGCATATCGAAACCCGCGAACATCGCAAGCCAGCCAAAGTGAGCTTGCGCCTTCTCTGGAGAAAGGCTGACCACGGGCACCTTCAACCCTTTGCCAATCACTGCCGCAATGTCCCGCATCGGTATGCCCTCTTCAGCAACCGCGTTGTACCTGCTCCCTGCCTTGCCCTTCTCCAACGCGAGCCTATAGAGATGGGCAACATCCAGAACATGCGCCGCCGGCCAGCGATTGAGTCCCTCACCTATGAAGGCCGACACTCCCTTTTCGCGGGCCAGTTGGACGGCGTAAGTTACCAGGCCCTGCTTGACCGCGTCGTGGACCTGGGGAAGACGCACCACTGACACGTTCACACCGCGCTCCGCCACGGAAGCTCCCGCGACCTCGGAAGCTTTACGAGGATTGGGGTGGTTGGCATCGAAATGATCCTCGGTTGCGGGCTGACCTGGAGCAGCATTGCCCATTCCGGTTCCGGAAGTGATGAGGAGCGGGCGGTCCGATCCGATGAGCGCGGCGCCGAGAGCCTCGATTGCGCGTTTGTCCTTTTCACAGACCTCGGCGAACTTCGAGAAGTCCTGGCCGAAGGCGCTGTGGTCGAAGGCGAGGTGAATCACGCCATCGGCCTGGGCAGCGCCGCTGCGCAGACTTTCCAGATCTTCAAGATCCCCTCGATGCACCTTGGCACCGGCGGCGGTCAAAGATTGAGCGCCAGCATCGCTACGAGCAAGGCCGAGTACCTGATGGCCAGCGCTAATCAATTCCTGAACGATGGTATGGCCGATAAAACCGGTAGCACCCGTAACAAATACCTTCACAAATTGTCCTCCTGGATTGTTGTGGCATGCATGATAGTCCGAACGGCTACTGAGCCCGTTGACCTCGACCGATTGCGTCGAGATCCCCGAGTACTTCAGCCGGGATCTGAAGCGTCGCAGCCTTCAAGTTCTCGCGGAGATGTGCCACCGACGATGTCCCGGGAATCAATAAGATGTTGGGCGAGCGCTGGAGAAGCCAGGCGAGCGCAACCTGCATGGGCGTGGACTGCAACAAGGTTGCCGCCGCGTCGAGTTCCGACGCCTGTAACGGGGTGAAGCCTCCCAGGGGGAAAAACGGAACGTAAGCGATCCCTTGAGCAGCCAGATCATCGATGAAGGCGTCATCGTTCCTGCGGGCCACGTTATAGAAATTCTGCACGCACACGATCTCGCTAATGGTTTGAGCCTCCGACAGCTGCTGGGGAGTGATGTTGCTCAATCCGATATGACGAATCAGGCCCTGACGCTTCAGTTCGGCCAGCACGGTCAGCGGTTCCTTGATGGATTCCTCGCCGGGTTCCATGATTCCTCCAACCCGAAGATTGACGATATCGAGCGCATCGAGACCAAGGTTTCTCAGGTTGTCATGAACGCCGTCGATGAGCTCCTGACGGGAGAGAGCATGAATCCAGGACTTGTCTGAACCGCGGCGAGCGCCCAGTTTGGTGACGATCACCAGACCATCCGGATAGGGATGAAGTGCTTGCTTGATAATCTGATTGGTCACATGCGGTCCGTAGTAGTCGCTGGTATCAATGTGGTTCACGCCGCACTCTACTGCCTCGCGAAGAACAGCCATGGCGGCATCGACGTCCCGCGGTGGTCCCCAGACGCCGGGTCCGGCAAGCTGCATCGCACCGTATCCCATGCGGTTCAAAGTCATCGATGTACCAGCAAGCGTGAAGCTTCCAGCAAGATCAGTCTGTTCAATCATTCCGTTCCTCCTTGCTACAATCATTGGATGAAGGATTCTTCAGGTTTGGAGTTCGCATATGCCGGCTGACGCCGTGGTTGCATTTGAGCCAAGAAAGACGCCCGTCCAAGCCAGGTCAACGGTCACGGTGGAGGCGATTTCCGAGGCGACTATTCAGGTTTTGCTCAGCCATGGGACTGAGCGCTTGACTACCACACGTGTCGCCAAGCGGGCCGGCGTCTCGGTAGGCACCCTGTATCAGTACTATCCCAATAAGCAGTCGCTGCTGTTTGCAGTGCTGGAAAATCATCTCACTAACGTAATGGCAACGGTTGAGGCCGCTTGCCAGAGCGCATGTCATAAACCGTTAGCCGAGATGATTCGAGAAATGGTGGAGGCATTCGTCGACGCCAAGATGGACCGCGCAGACATCTCGGTGGCCCTCTATCAGGTCGCTGTCGACGCGGGTGGCCCCGCCTTGATCAAACGGATCAACCAACGCTCTCGGAAAACGGTTGAGGCGATGCTGGAGACAGCGTCCGACATCAAGTCGCCACCCGACAAATTCGCCATCGACATAATGCTTTCAGCCATGGCGGGCGCGATGCGTTCCTTGCTGGAGGCTGGACCCTCCCCGGCAACGGTCCGCAAAGCGCGAGAGCAACTCGTGCTCCTTTGTCAGTCATACATGACGGCCGCGACAGCGAAACGCATTTAGAGCAACCGTGCATCTCTACCCGCTCTGGAATGCGGGCCAGTCGTTACTGCCGGGACTTCGGGCGGATCGCGGCGGGTAGAAAACTACCGTCGTTCGTGCCCACTTCCTTGGCGATGAGTTGGTTCAGTAAGGCGTTCATGCGCAGGATGAGATCGTGGTTCTTTTCCGGGTCGAGGGCGAGATTGTGCGTCTCGAGCGGGTCGCTCTTCAGGTCAAAGAGTTGGACGTCGTTGTTGCGCAGAATTTGTTCGAGCGTTACCGGCGTATTGAAGTTGTCGGGGGCATAGTAACGCGCAAACTTGTACTGTCCGTCGAAAGTAAAACTCAGGAATCCCCGTTTATTGAGTTTGGATTGAAGCTCGGTCAGGGGCGGCGACGACTTATTCTGGAGGAGTTGCGTCATGCTCGCCAGAAGATAGCCTGAATCGATGGTCATGGGCGCGACGTAGTTGAACAGGACGCCGGGGCGCACGGCTTGCGGAGATGCGGTTTCGGCCTCGGCCAGCACACCGGAAAAATCGCGGCCAGGCAAACCCTTCACGGCCTCGCGCCGCTGTGCCTCGGGCACTCCTGCCAGCCCGGGCAGGGTCGGCATCAGATCCAGGTGGCTGGTGAGAACATAAGATGATTTGCCGCCGGGATAATTGGGGTCGACAATGATCAACGGCACATGGGCATTTCCTTCATAGGCGAAGGGACCCTTGCCCCGGAGGCCACCATGGTCGCCCGCCATCTCGCCGTGGTCGGCAGTGAAGATCACCACTGTATCCTTCCAGAGATCCAACTCGTCCAGGCCATCTTCCAGTTGTTGCAGGCTGAGATCCGTGTCGCGGATTAAATTCAGATAGTAGTTATTAAACACCTGCCACATATCCGTGCGATTTACCGGAATGAAGCCGAGAGACCCCGACCAACCGAGGTGGTAGTCGGTCAGCGCGGCGGGCATTCCCGGGGCCGAGAGCGATTCCTGAAGCGTCGCTGAGGGAGCGGGGTTCCATTGCGTGCGGTACAGCGAATTTTTTGGCGGCGCAGTAAGCACGCCGTTCACGACGGCTTTTTGTGCTTGCTCCGTTCCCGGCACATTGGCATCCGCATACATGATGTCGTGCGGATTGACGAAACTCACGACCAGGAAGAACGGCTGCCCCGCCGCCCGCAGCCTGGGCAAATTACCCCGCAGCCAGCGGACGCTTTCGCTCGCGGTGTACACATCGGTCTTGTAGCCCTGGTCGGGCGCACCAGTTTTGTCGCCGTCTGGCTGGAAGATATCGAAACCGTAGGGCTGAAGCGCCTCGCTATAGTTGACCGTCGGCTGGGGAGGGATGATGCTGGCTTGCATTTCCCATTTGCCGAAGAACGCTGTCTGGTAGCCCAGCTTCTTCATCATGGAACCCATGTTGGGCCGATCAGTTCGCAAGCTCGGCACATAGCCAGCCTCCATCTGGTCGAAGACGCCGTTGACCTGCGGCGGTTGCCCGCTCCAGAGCGCCGCGCGCGACGGCGTACACATCGCCGAAGCAACATAGTGGTTGCGAAAGGTAAACCCACGTTGCGCTAGCCGCTCCAGAGCCGGCATGTTGTAACCTGCGGCGGCCGGCAAGTCATAACGCGTTTGATCGCGCAACACCAGAATCACGTTCAGCGGGTGGTTCGGTGCCGGGCCCTTCTCCGGAACTTGCGAGTGCGCGAACGGCGCGAATGACGCCGCTACGAGGAACCACAGCACTTTGCTAATGAGCCCACTTCCGGCTGCAACCCGGGGCAACTTTGGCCAGCTGAGCGGGGAATCCGTCATGAAGCTTCCTTTCCCTGTCTCGAGGGATAGTTTTCAAATCATGTTCCGACACTCTTCCAGACTCGCTGTCATCGAGGACACAAGATTAGCCCTCGGTGGAAGTCGGGGCAACTAGCTGAACTAAAGTTCGGTAAGAATGAAATGGTAGGTTCTGGGCGTCGTCGACCAAAACCCGGCTTCGCGGAGATTAGAGCACAAGCTGCGTTCCGCACCACCACACTTTCTCGAAGCAGACTTCTGGCCCAGAACAGGGCTTGGCACTCCCGACGATCCGCCCGAGCCGCTTAGGTATCAGTTCTCGGGAATGAGTTTTTGGATATCGAGCTTATTCGAAAATTCATCAACGGATATATCGACTCTCATGAATTTGTATGTTAGATTGCCCGTCTTGCCAATCTACCGGCAAATAAGCAGCGCTTAAATGCCGATCTCATTCCTGTGTCAACCCAACTGGTTTGTGGGGAAGGAAACTCGCTCATGTGGCCCGCTTCAGTCATCGTGTGGTCTGATCCAGTTACGAATACGCCTTCGATCATTCAGGTCGATTTCGGTTCTTGGGGAGAAAACGTTCCCGGCGACGGCGAAGCCTATTGTGCTCCCACATCCATCGTCATGGGACTGTATTATCTGTCCGCGAACGGCTTCACCCAGCTCGCGCCTGCGGAGTTCGTGTCGCAGGACGATCAGTCGACGCAGAATCTGGAACTGGTCATCGCCGGCCTGATGAACACCTCCGTTAGCGGCGGGGCCTCCGGGGATGAGTTGACAAGCGGCGTCGGAAATTATCTTTCCGCCTGTGGCATCGGCCCGGAACAATATTCTTTCGCCAGTAGCTACAATCCTGACTTGGCCTGGATCGCGACTCGGATCCAACCGAACGTCGAGCAGAATCCGTCGGTGATCGTACTGGCCTGTTTCTCGGTGGGATGGTACGCCTGGAACGCGGATCAGACTGAACTGCAGAATTTCGGTGGTCACTTTCTGACGCCTCTCACGGCTGATCCGGCAGGGTCGCAACTCATACTCAACAACGCATTTCCGGCATCCTTTTTCAATGTGCCTAACGTTCCGGGCAACAACCCGCAGACTGTCACGATTGCGGCCGTCCCGCAATCGTGGTTGGACACAAATCCCCCGCCCTCAGGTCTCTATCCGTCGCTGTCTTACGTGCAGGTCAAGAGTCAGACGGAGGGACAGGACAATTCCTACGCCATCCTCTGGGGCGGCCAAGCCTGGTCAATCGCCAGCACGGCCACACCGAACAACCCGCCGAGCACCTGGAATCTGGCGACCCTAAAGCAAATCAATACAAACGGCGGCACGCTGAGTGTCATCGCGCCGCTCGCGGGCAGCGGCGGACTGGTGAAGATGGGAGCTGGAACGCTGTGTCTCACGAATGACAATGGCCTGACCGGCGCCAATCAGGTTCTAGCCGGCGTGCTGGCCAGTACCGCTGCCACCCAAACGCCGTTTGGGACGGGCCAGATGAGTATTAGCGGTGCCGGAACGCTTGCAGTCTCGAGTGTGGGGAATGCTACCCTGACAATTGCCTCCGGCAGCAACGCCGCACAACTCAACATCGGCCCCGGCGCGGTGCTGCAAGTGACAGGCTCGGCCCAATGTTCTCTCACCATCGGTGGTTACGATGATGGCTCAACCCCGAATATCACGCGGCTGACCGCCGGAACCCTGACCATCAGCCTCGATGCCGGCATGGACGAGCTGGGTGCGAACCAGATCATAATGATCCAAGGGACCGCCGCCAATCTCCTGGTCGTCACCAATGGAATGGTCGCTCCTTATATCGTGGGTCAGAACAGCGATGGGTCGGGCGCATTTCTGAATTACGTCACCACCAACTCAATCGGTTTCCAGGCCGCATCGACTGTCTCCTCCGCTGACGTTGGCATCGGCTCGGTGTCGTCGGACGTCATCTACGAGGTCATCAACACGCAGGAGGTGGCGGGCGGCGCGACCGCATCAATCGCGGCACTCGAGATGAATGGAGGTACGATCGAAGGCGGCGGCACGCTGCAGGTTGGCAGTCAGGCGAGCGGCGAGTGCGCCGGTATTTTGATGAACGCAGGCAGCATTGCGGCCGGAAGTCTCGCGTTCGGCGGCGCAGAAGGCGTGATTTACACCGGCAACGGCGTTCCAACGACAATTTCCGCCGGAATCGCCGGCAGCGGTGGGCTCACGACTTTCGGCCCAGGTACGCTTATGCTGACTACCGACAACAAGGCTACTTTGTCCGGGCCGATCAACGTCGCGTCGGGCGTGCTGACCGCGGCTGGCGATGGTTCGGCCACAGGCTCGGGGGACGTGCTGGTCAATAAAGCGGCACAACTGACGATCAGTGGAAACATTGCCGGCAGCGTGTCGGTCAGCCACAACGGCATGGTTCTCCTGCAAGAAGGAACGATCCAAGGAAACTTGACAACTGACGCTGAGGGGGATAACTCGGCGATGGCGGGCGGAATACTTCAGGGAGCGGGCGTAGTCGACGGGGCCGTGAAACTGCTTGGCCTTATCCAGTCGGGGCCGACGGCGGGTCTGCTTACTTTCAACGGCAAGGCCGTAGTAGGAGGTGGTGCGGCAGGTTTCTATTGGCGGCTGCAGGCGCTGGTGGACGACACAACCTCTTCCCCGGGGGTCGGTTGGAACGCACTCGTGTTCAATTCCGAGACACAATTCGGAACTAAAGGGGCGCCCGTCAGTTTCTATCTGGATTTTAGTGCGCTTAACAGCGATCCGGACGGCCCCCCGGTTGACCAGTTCTGGAATGTCGCTCACACCTGGACTCTGATAACCTTCCCAGCCGGCGATGATGTGGGCATCTATTGGCAAGCGGAAAACTTCACCTACGGTGCCGGCAATTTCGATATCGATGTCGACTGGAAAGGGCAGGCCGTCAAGCTTACCTGGACGCCAGCCAGCACAACGCAGAGCCTGCTGCAACGGATGGCGAAGCGAGCAGCGCTGCGTCGCAAGGCAGCGTTGGCATCGCCGCAGCCGAACACATAACTTACCGAAGTTTGTCGTCCTCTGATTAGCACTTGTTCCGCATCAGGTGGTAGCGCGCCCAGCTTTCCGCAGCTTGCCACGCGATGTGAGCGACACTGTGTCCCACCTCTTATAGTGCTCGTTTGTTCCACCTATCTGAGGGGAGGTCAGGGGATGGAAACGATACCAAGTTGGCGGTTGCTATAACCGGGGGCGATTTGCTTCTTGACGCTTTTCTGGCCCTGCTCCGTCAGAATGGCAATGACCCCAAAGTTGTGCGGGATCTTCTGCGCCATGCCAGCCAAAGGATGACCGAGGACGTGTACGACGCGCCTGTATCCGAAGAGGAAGAGAAGATGAAGGCCAATAAGAAGGTGGTGCGCTTGGTAAGCGGGGCGAAGAAACCCTCAAAGGGTCTTGCGTCTGGGGGCCATTCTAGCTAAGTCATTTATTTTGTTGGCGTCCCCGACGGGATTTGAACCCGTGTTACCGCCGTGAAAGGGCGATGTCCTAGGCCGGGCTAGACGACGGGGACGCTTATGTGGTGGGAAGTTCGCGTCGAACATCTGATACTAGCAGTCGCTTGGAAAGGGTGTCAAAACATCCCCATCGCCAGCCGGAATGATCGGAGTGCCTTGCCACTTGCGTCGCTAGTGGATTCAGAGCGCGGTCGACTGCCGATAAAGACTACTTAGACCACCGACACCTTTCTTCGCCACAGCTTGTTCCGGCACGACTTCTTCCGGCTCGACTTTCTGCAGCACAGCTTCTTCCGGCACAACTTCCTCCGGCAACTTCCTGCAGTACGACTTCCCCAGAAAGCGTTTGTCCCTGTTTGAGAAGATTCTGATGGCTGGCGCACTCCCGACGGCGCATTACGGCACCCACTTCTCGCGGAGCAGCTCTGGGCCCTGCGATGTCGCTTGTGTAGACTGCAAGCAGGCGTTCGGGGCGCGTCTCCGTCAGATGGGTCAGCGACTAGCACGGCAAGCACGGCGACTCCGCAGACTGTTGTTCCTGACCGTGGCCGTTTTCTACGGGCTGTGGGAGCACCGCAAACTGCGGCCGCATGCCTCCCGCGCGGAATGTGCACAGTGGCTGAACGAAACTTGTGCCCGCGGCTTGAGGTCGATCGACGTTCAGTTGTCGGTCGAGGGACAGCGTCCTCAACGGGGCCTTATCGTCAGCAACCATCTGAGCTATCTGGATATTCTCTCCTATAGCGCCGCGGTTCCCTGTGTGTTCATTTCGAAAGCGGACGTAGCCGACTGGCCGATTTTCGGGCGCTACGCCACGTGGGCCGGTAGCGTCTTTGTGAGACGGCATGACCGGGCGGACGCCGCCCGGGCGAACGTCAGCGTCGGCGAAAGTCTTGATAGTGGAGTGCCGGTGGTTCTGTTTCCCGAAGGCACGACCACCAATGGCAGCCGCGTCCTGCGCTTTCATTCGACAATGTTGCAGCCGGCGGTTGACGCCAGCGCTCCGATCACTCCCGCCAGCATCCGCTATGAACTGGAAGACGGAGATGTGGGCCAGGAGGTCTGCTGGTGGGGAGAGATGACCTTTCTGCCGCACGTGTGGAATCTGCTGAGCAGGAAATCGATTCGGGCGCGAATTATTTTTGGCGAATCGATAGCCGCCGGTGCAGATAGGAAAGCGCTGAGCCAGATTCTGCACGAAAAAGTTGTGAGATTGCATGCAGGGTTGCAGCACAGCGAGATAAACCCAAATCTTGCCGCCAGCCTTCACCGCTAGCGCCAGCCGAAAAGTCTCTGGAGACGCGCCCACCTTTTCTCCGCAACCGGGACCGCAACAACCGCCAGACATCGGCCTGCCCCAAGCACTTTGTCACAAATAGGAAAGCGGCAATTGAACAGGGTATATAATCGTCCAACTTTCTCAGGGTTAGAACTAGGTTTGTACCATTGGGGCGAGAATGTAGGGTGGCTCGCGCGCGGTTTCTTGTGCCGCAAGGTCACGAGTACAACTGCGTAAGGAAGTTCTGATTAAGTCACGGCAAGGTCCCTCAGCGGCTAAGAAGCCGGAGTGATTTTGCCAGGAAGTTACGGACGGCCTGAAGGCCGTCCCCTTTGAAGACCAACCTTAATCCGAGCCTACCTAACGCGAGCAACAATCAAACTGGGAGCGGTCTTTTCCAGCAGTACCGTCGCGACCCACGGCATCCGAATTCCCTTCCCTGTTCAGGCCTAGACGATTTCAACGAGAGGAAGGCTCTCGCCAACCGCGCATCGTCAAGGAGGTTTCTATGCCACATGTCAGCGTACACTACAAGATCTATCTAATCGCTGGTCACCACCGCCAACCGCGCAATGCATCGGCAGAACTTGAGCCGAATCCACCCAGCGAAGTAGATGTGACCAATCCCGGTAACATCACTCCACTCTACATTCCTCAATTGCCGTACATGTCAGACGGAACGCAGGAATTCGCTCAACTGCTGTTCTGGAGCGTTACGGACGGCACGAATGGCCAGACATATCCTGCGGGCCCGCTCACCCAACCGGTCGGCGCGAATCCGCTGACCATTACCGCCTGGTATTTCCCCATCGGCGGAGACGGCAATGGTGGTCCCGCGATCATCGACGATGCCTTCTCGGCGGCGAAAGGAGACTTCATCGACGATACCTTCGTCACCGTGACCAGCGATCCATCGCTGACCAATCAAGCGAACGTTGTCGGCATCGTTCCCACCACGCAGGCGGAGACGTTACAGGCGTCGGCGTCGGTAATGTCGACCACTGAGCCGTTTTCCAAGTGGTTGTCGTTCAACGCCGGAACACCCAGCGGCAATACGATCCAGGTGCCGGCCGAAGCCGAAGGCATCGCCATCGCGGTTTATGAACGCTCCAACACCACCCTGAATCCCCCCGGACGCCAATACGAAGCTGGTGGGTTCCTTGTGGGCGGGGTTGCGGTAGATGGCGGCGGAGGGCTGGTGGTCAATGGCGTCTATCACCCGGTAGATCCTTGGGGTCCGCTTATCGTTTCCCTGGCTCAGGCATCCTTGGCCGTGGTTGGGTCAAGAGCCATGGGAAGGATCGGAGGCGAAGTGCGCCAGCTTGCCGCCAGGGCGGTGCTGCAGTTCATCACGACGGCACTACCCGGCATCGAGAAGCAAGCCGAAGGCGGAGAGGAGTAGTCTGCTCTGCAGTCGAACGAACCCACCCAGGCAAAATTCGCTTGGGTGGGATTCGCACTCTACCTAGATCTTCGCGCGGTCTACCTCGCCTTCTACAAAAGGTAGCTCCGGCTCTTCGATGTTCTCCTGCCAATCCTGGGCTTCGAGTTCACGCGGAGTCCTTTCCAATTGCTGGGGCTCGGGCAATGACTCGGCGGCCAGGGAGCGATCGAGTTCGGGGAACTTGCGCGCGATCGGCAACACCCGGCGCTCCACCGAGGCCAGCATCTCGTTATAAGACTTCACCGCGCCTCCCAGCTTCTTTCCCAGGTCCTCCAAATATCCCGTCATGGTGCACAGGCGTTCGTAGAGGACGCGTCCGGCATCACTGATCTTGCGTGCGCTTTCAGCCAGGTTTTTCTGATTCCAGCCGTAGGCCACAGCTTTCAATAGCGCGATCAGCGTAGTCGGCGAGGTGACAATGACTTTCTGGCTCACGCCATACTCGATCAGCTCGGCATCCGCATCCATTGCTGCTCTAAAGAAAACTTCACCGGGGAGAAACAGCACGACGAACTCCGGCGTGCAAGGCAGGCGGGCCCAATAGGTCCTGCTGGCGAGGGAATCGATATGCTGCCGTACCTGGCGAGCGTGGTCGGTAAGGCAAGCATCGCGCGTCAGATCATCTGGCGCTTCCAGAGCGGCGAGATAGGCGGCCAGTGGAACCTTCGCATCCACCACCACCTGCTTGCCGCCGGGCAGATCGACGATAACGTCAGGGCGGAAACGCCGCTCGTCGTCGTTAAACGACAGCTGCTCTTTGAAGTCGCAGTATTCCAGCATGCCGGCCAATTCCAGCACGCGATGCAGCTGCAACTCTCCCCAACGGCCGCGTGCCTGCGGTTCGCGCAAGGCCTTCACCAGGTTGCCGGTCTCGGTCTGCAAGGCTTTCTGGGTATCGAGCAGCGACGAGACCTGGGCCGTCAACGCGCCGTAGGCCTGGCTGCGCGCCTGCTCCAGCGACTGGATCTGCTGATTCATGCCGGCCAACGATTGCGCGATCGGCTCGACCAGGTTTTTGACCGCCTGCTCCTTCTGCGCCAACTCGCCGGCGGATTGCGTCTGGGAGTTCCGCAAAACGCTCCCAGCCAGTTGCAGAAAGTTCGCGTTGTTGTTCTCCAGCGCCGACGCCGCCAGCGCCTTAAATTCGGTTTTCAGCGTCTCGCTGGCTTCGGAAAGCAACCGCAGTTTTTCCTCGCCGTTTCGGCGTTCGCTGGCCAGGGTGGCATCCAGCGCCGACTTGGCGGCGACCAGGGACTGGTGATCCGTCATCTGGCGCTGCAGCGCCGCTTGCGCGGTGGTGAGCTCCCGCTGCAGGGCGTCGCTCCGCTCGTCCAGCGCGGCGGAATTCGACTTGTTCGCCAACCACCCGAAGGCAGCGCCCAGAAGGAAAGCGATTACCGTGATTACTACGATCGGAAAGCTCATGAATGAATTCCGCAGACGATGTCGCCATTGTATGGCTGCGGGGTACGGAACGAAAGCCGGGTATCCGCTGAGTTAAATTGGTTGCATCTATCGGAAACCCCGCTTTTTTCATCAGAGACCGCAATTAACAACTTTATTGATCGGATGATGTATTGACCGGTTTGCCTTGCAGGGTGTAGGCTGCCTAACCATCGGGCAGTTTCCGCGCCGCCCGAGTTATTGTGGGGTACCAGAGCCGGAACTGGATCATGCAAGCCTTCGCCGTCTCAACTCGGCGTCCCCTCGTATTCCTGCCGTTGTCTCCCTGCATCTATTCAGCTGTTGGTCTTCGGTCATGGAGGACTGCGTAATGGATGTTTCCCGACGTACATTCGTCAAGACGGGCCTGGCGGGCGCTGTAGGATTTTCCGTCTTCGGGTTCGATCTGGCGCCGCTGCATGCGCAAGCTCAGTCGCTCAAGATTTCCCGAACGACCGAGACGCGCAGCACCTGTCCCTATTGCGCGGTCAGCTGCGGCGTCATCATCCACACCATTGGCGACAAGGCCAAGAACGTTACGCCGCAGGTCGTCCACGTGGAAGGCGATCCCGATCACCCCATCAACCGGGGCACGCTCTGTCCTAAAGGATCGTCGCTGCAACAGGATATTCAAAACGATCGGCGCCTGCTGAAACCGCAGGTTCGGCGGCCGGGATCGGACCACTGGGACGACATCTCCTGGGACCAGGCCATTGACGAGATCGCGCGCTGGACCAAGAAAGAGCGCGATGCTTCGTTCATCGAAACCGACGCCAAGGGCAATACGGTCAACCGATTGGAGACCGTCGCTTTTACCGGCGGCTGTACCGATACCAACGAGTTCAATTATCTGGTCGTCAAGACCATGCGCTCGATGGGGGTAGTGCGCCTGGAAAACCAGGCGCGGGTTTGACACGGCCCCACGGTCTCAAGTTTGGGACCAACTTTCGGGCGCGGCGCCATGACCAATGGCTGGATCGACATCAAGAATACCGACATGATGTTGATCATGGGCGGCAATCCCGCCGAGAACCATCCCTGTGGATTCAAGTGGGCGGTCGAGGCTAAACGCAACCGCGATGCCAAGATTATTGTTGTCGACCCGCGCTTCACTCGCACGGCATCGCAAGCCGACTTGTTCTGTCAGATTCGTGCCGGTTCCGACATCGCGTTCTTGGGCGGACTGATCAACTACGCGCTGGCCAACAATCGCGTAGGCCACGAATATCTGGTGAACTACACCAACGCCGCGTTCGTTATTAAAGACGGTTTCAAGCTGCCGGAAGACGGATTGTTCTCCGGCTTCGATGAAGGCACCAAGACTTACAACAAGGCAACGTGGAACTACGAAGAGGGCGGCAACCAGACAGGCAAGGTTGCAGCCGTCCCTGTCGCTGAGGCTCCGGCAACGCAAAATGCGCCCCAGGCCAACCAGGCGCAGGGCAACGCTCCGGCGGGACAGCAAGGCAGCAACACTCACAATCCTCCCGAGGGCCAGGGTTATCAGGCACAGGGCCCGGCAGGCGCGAAAGCCATGGGCGGCGGACCGATTCCGACTCCATCGCTGCCCCCGAATGTCTCCTACGATTTGTCTCTGCAGCATCCGCGCTGCGTTTATCAACTGCTGAAGCAGCAATATTCGCGCTACACGCCGGAGATGGTGGAGCGCATCACCGGCATTCCGCAGGCGCAACTTCTTAAGGCGTGGGACATGTTCACCTCCGTCCGTAAGGATGGAGATATGAAGAAGGTCGCCACCGTGATCTATGCGGTCGGGTGGACGCAGCACAGCTTCGGCACGCAGATCATCCGCACCGCCGCGATGCTGCAATTGCTGATGGGCAACGTGGGACGCGCCGGCGGCGGCGTGAATGCTTTGCGCGGACACTCCAACATTCAGGGTGCAACCGACATGGCCGGCATCTTCGACATTCTGCCTGGCTATCTGAAGATGCCAACACCTGCCGACAAAGACCTGAAGACCTACCTTGAGCGCGTCACCCCGAAGCCATCCAAACCCGGAGACTGGGAGTCGTTCAACTACTGGTCTAACACTCCCAAATTTACCGTGTCGTTCCTGAAAGCCATATACGGCAATGCGGCCACCAAAGAGAACGATTTCTGCTTCAATTATCTGCCCAAGATCGATCGCAAATACTCCTGGGTAGAAAACTGGAACGACATGTACGAAGGCAAGGTGAAAGGATTTTTCGCCTTTGGCATGAACGGCGTGATGATCGGTCCCGATTCGAAGAAGAACATTGACGCCTTGAAAAAGGCAGATTTCCTGGTGGTCTGTGAGATCTATCCCGACGAGACCAGCGCTTTTTGGGAGGCGCCGGGCACCACGCCGGAGGAGATGAAGCAGATCAACACCACCGTCTATCGACTGCCGGGCGCGGGCTTCGCAGAGAAAGATGGGACCATGGTCAACTCCGCGCGCTGGCTGCAGTGGAAGAACACCGCGCTGCCGCCGCCGGGCCATTGCCGGCTCGATCAGGACATCCTGGCGCAGATCTATCTGAAGATTCGCGCGCTCTATAAGAAGGAGGGCGGCAAGTTCCCCGATCCTATCCTGAACGCATCGTGGAGCTATACGCTTCCCGACCACCCCTCTTTGGCGGAGGTTGCCAAGGAGATCAACGGCAAGGCAACCGCCGACATCAGCGACGAGAAGACAAATCTCTCGTTGAAAGCTGGGCAACAAATACCCGGCTTCGCCGCGCTGCGCGATGACGGCACGACGACGTCGGGCAACTGGCTCTATTGCGGATCGTGGACCGAGGCCGGCCCTATGATGCAGCGGCGGGGGACGGACGATCCCTCCGGTCTGGGTATTTATCAGAACTGGGGCTGGTCGTGGCCCGCCAATCGGCGCGTGCTGTACAACCGCGCGTCGTGCGATCTCACTGGCAAACCCTACGACCCTACGCGCAAGCAGGTCTGGTGGAACGAGACGGCGCAGAAGTGGGTGGGCAATGACGTTCCCGACTTCAAGCCCGACTCCAAGCCGGAAGAGCACATGGGGCCGTTCATCATGAACCCGGAGGGCGTGGGGCGAATCTTCGTGCCGCTTGGCGCCATGGCCGACGGTCCCTTCCCGGAGCACTACGAGCCCATCGAGAGCCCCATCACGAATCCCTTGCACCCCGACCAGTCCAACAATCCGGTAGTGAAGAAATTCAAGACGGACATGGACAAGTATGGGACGGTGCAGGAGGGCTACAACATCATCTGCACCACCTACCGTCTCACCGAGCACTATCACTACTGGACGAAGAACAATCCCATGAATGTCGAGCTGGTACCGGAACCCTTCGTCGAAATTCCCGCGGAGCTCGCCGATCAAATGGGGATACGCGGTGGCGAAAAGATAAAAGTCAGCAGCATTCGCGCCGACTACATTGCCAAGGCGATGGTGACCAAACGCATCAAGCCGATGATGGTGGATAACAAGAAGCTCTATCAGGTCGGAGTTCCCATCCATTGGGGCTTCAAGGGAATTTCCGAAAGCGAGGGCCGGACGTCACTGATGCCGGCCAATCGTCTGACACCGACCATCATCGATCCCAACGCTTACACCCCGGAATTCAAAGGATTCCTGGTGAAGCTGGAGAAGGTCTAGAGAAGGTTGAAGGGGCGCAGCTTTAGCTGCGCCGATGTAACAGAGATCCGCTTTGAAAGGGCACGGCTTCAGCCGTGCCCCGACAGCGTTAACGGCACGCCTGAAAGCGTGCCCCTTCAAAACAGAAGGATAGAGAGAGGGCAGGAGATGGGCGATCGCGGCACACTACGAATCCAGCAAATCTCGGCCCACCCCGGACCGATACCTGGCGCCGGAACCCAGCGTCAGGACAAGGTTTGCAAGCTGATTGATACCACCACCTGCATCGGCTGCAAGGCCTGCGAAGTGGCGTGCGTCGAATGGAACGACATGCCGTTCCAGGAGACCTACTTCGACAACACCTACCAGACGATGCCCGACACCGACTGGAATTACTGGAACCTGATCAAGTTCAATGAAGACGAGCACGCCGACGGCAGCTTCGCCTGGCTGATGCGCAAGCATCAGTGCATGCACTGCGCCGATCCGGGGTGTCTGCGGGCGTGTCCCGCCGACGGCGCCATCGTGCAATACGAGAACGGCATCGTCGATTTCCAGCAGGAGAACTGTATTGGCTGCCAGTTCTGCGTCTCCGGCTGTCCGTTCAATATCCCGAAGTTCAACCCAACTACCAAAAAGGTTTACAAGTGTACCTTGTGCTCTGACAGAGTGGGAGCTGGTCTGGAGCCGGCATGCATTAAGGCGTGCCCGACCGGCTGCCTGCATTTTGGCACTAAGGACGATATGAAGTTCTTGGCCGAAAAGCGGGCCACGCAACTGCGCGACGTGTCGGGCTTCAAAGACGCGGGGGTGTATGATCCCGATACCATCGGCGGCACGCACGTCATCTATGTTCTGCACGACATTACCAAGCCAGAACACTATGGCAATCTGCCGGCCAAGCCGCGCATCCCGCTCAGCTTCACCATTTGGAAAGACATCTTTAAGCCGATTGGACTGGTCGGTGCAATGCTGGGCTTTGTGGGCGTGGTGATGCATTACATTTTCGAAGGCCCGTTGCTAACGCATCCGACTCCGCCGGTGAAAGAAATCGTGCCGCCGGATGTGGGAAAGGAGAACTAGGATGGCGACCTCCGCCGATCGTTTCATTCATCGTCCCAACGCCATCGATCGCCTGGGCAAGACCGTGGTGTTCGTGGGCGAACTGCTGCGTCATCCCGTGTATACCCGCTTTCTCCACTGGATGGTTGGCATCTTCTTCTTTCTCGCCCTGCTGTCCGGATTCGGTATCTACCTGCCCTGGATCTTCCGCTTCTTCACCCCGCTATTTGGCGGCGGAGCGATGACGCGGTTCCTGCATCCCTGGTTCGGCCTCGGCTTCGTCTTCTTCTTTGCGCTACAGGCGATCAATTGGCTGCAGGTGATGAAATGGACGCCCGCCGATTCGCGCTGGATGAAGCACATTAGGAAGTACATTATTCGCAGCGATTCAACGGAATCTCCGGAGACCGGCTTCTTTAACGGCGGCCAGAAGCTGATGTTCTGGGAAATTGTCTGCGGCTCCATCGCTTACCTGATCACCGGCGTCATCATGTGGTTTCCGGAGATCTTCGGACGGGTCGCCGTTGCCATTTCCTATGTCATCCACGACATCTCGGCGCTGATCATGCTGTTCGGAATTTTCTTCCACGTGTACCTGAGCACCTTCGGCGAGCCGGGAACGATTCAGGCAATGACGCGCGGCACGGTGAGCGAAGCCTGGGCGTGGACACATCATCCGGCATGGTACAAAGCCGTAACCGGACGCGATCCCCAGGAAGCAATAGCGGAAGCGCAGCGACAGATGGAGCGTGAAGCAGTACGACGTGGAGAATAGAGATTAGTGATGCCGGGCGACTGGCTGCGAGTCAACCGGTTCGACGCAAAGAGCCGGGACCAACTAACCGCCTGCCTTAGCCGTTTGCTCCAGACAGGCGGCCTCATAAGCCCGCACCGAGACTTCCAACAAGAATCCCAGGCTCTCACCGATTTCCACCAGATCAGCAATCAGGTTGCTGAGATCAATTCCCAGCAGATTGCTTTGCACGCTCGAGGTAATCGCGCGTTGCAGTAAGTGAGCCTCCAGCAGAACCTGCGGAATGGAATAACCCTGCTTACATCGGGTTGCTCCATGCTGATCGGCGGCAGTAACCGCGGCCTGGCTGATTCCGAGCGAATGCTGCTCGACCCGCTCGATGAGTTCGTTCAGAACTCCGGGAATGTGGTCCGTGCGTTGTCGCTGCGATAACGGGATCGCCGCCAATTCCGGAGTTTCGTTGACCCACTGCAACCACTGGTCACATATCGCTTGAGTGTTCTCTCGAAGGATGTCGGAAACGCGCCGCAGCGGAAGCGGACGGCCGGCGAATTTAACGCCATGGAGGCGTTTCGTCATCCGGTCAACCAGTATGTTGATGTCGGCAGGCTTGGTGAAATAGTCGTCAACTTGATTGCGGATGGCGAGCAGGGCGGATTCGAAATCCGGATACCCGGTGAGAATAAATGTGGCCGCCTCGGGCTGCACGCGCCGCATGGCGCTCACTACGGTAAAACCGTCTCCCGGCTCTCCGATGTTGAGATCCGACAGGAGCACGTCAAACTTTTGCGCGCCGATAATTTCCAGCGCCTCAGGCACGGATGCGGCTGTGGTAACGTCGAATCCCTTCTGTTTCAGGATGGCAGATAAGGTGAGCCGAATCCCCTCCTCATCATCGACAAACAAAAGCCTCGGGTTCGCCATCCCCCTAGTATACGTCGCGGTCCGAGCGGTTACGGTTTCAGCGCGGTCCAAGTTTTGTCGGGATTGTACTCGCTTATGGCTGCAGCGGTGTCCGCGGTCGTTTTGCCCAAATCCTTCTGATAAATGACGCGATCTTTGTCAACGATGAACGTCATTACGCCCGAATTGCCGTATTCGGCCGGATACGCGACGAACGCGAAGCCTCCGGTCATCTTCCCGTTAGCCACATAATCCTTTGCCCCGCCTTTCACATCCGGCCCCTGTTTGTAGAGCATCCGGAACAGGTATCCGTGAAAGGGTTGTTGCGACTTGGGCTGCACCTTGTATCCCTCGGCGGTGGCGAAAGCCACCAATGGTCCCAGCGGACTCTTGGGCTTGCCTTCCGGCGACTGCCAATATAACCCGTTTTGCTGACCGTCATCGCTGATGAACTTCTGCGCGTATTGCGCGGTGCCATCGTGCTTCTGGGCGAAGTATTCGGCTTGCGCGTCGGCCAAGGCGGCAGAAACATCGATAGCCGCGATCTCGTCGCGGCCAATGCGCCGCGCCAGGATCTCGTCCTTCCCTGCCGGCGTGTCGAAATACCATTGGCCGGAGCTGTTCTTCTTCATAGGAACAGGAAACGCGGTATTGGTTTCGCCGACCAGCAGAATTTGGCTGCTATCGTCCAGCTTGCGCCACCGATTCATCTGGGCATAGGCGGCAGCAAATCCGTCCATCGCGGTTTTATCTTCCTCGGCATCCCCGGAATAGATGATGTCCTTTGAACCCGGACCGAAAATCGCCAGCAAGGTGTCGCGATTCTCGGCTTTGGCAGCGTCGGCCAAGGCTTTGCCGGCATCGGCAGGCGCCGCGAACGTCTTCTGCGCAGCCTCGGTCGCGGGCGGTGTTTCCTGTTTCTTGCACGAAACAAGCGATACGGTCAGCACCAGAAGCGCCAAAGTTATCAAGCAGCGGCATAGCAGAAAACCGCGGTTACGGCTTATACCTAATGTATTCGTCATCGGAACCCTCCTGTCAATCGCGAGGTGACTCATCCTGCCGTCTGCCGAAATCATCTCCGGCCACCGCCGCCGAAATGGCCTCCGCCGCCACCCCAGCCGCCGCCACCGCCGCGACTGGCCCACCCGTGCGAACTCGCCGACCGATCGCCCCAGCCTCCACTGCCGAAGCTCGACGACCCGGAGTGATTGCCCCAACTGCTAAACGCCGTGGAACCTTGGTCGTGACTGCCACCTTGTCCCCAGCCCCGGGCAGCATCCGAGCTTCCCCAACCGCCCGACTTGTCCCAGGAATTCGAGCCGCCGGCGTCGCGATTCACGTTGACCGTGTTTCCACTTACATTGGTATTGCGGTTGTAGCTGGTATTGCCGGTGTGGTTATAACCACTGTTGTAATTGTTGGCGTGGTAGCCGTTGCTGTTATATCCGCCATTGTAGGAGTGGTTGTAATTGTTGTAGCCGTTGTAAGGATGGTTTCCGTAATTGTTGTACCCGCCGTAGTAGCCGCCGTGCCACGCATTGTTTCCGTAGTACGGATAGCCGTGGTAGTACGCCCCGCCGTGATACCAGTTGCAATTCCAGCTGCTCCAGCCCCACCCGCAACAGCCGCCGCTCATCATGGCGCCAACCGCGATGCCCGCTCCAAACGAGAGCAGACCGGTCGCCACCAAATCTCCGGTGCTGTATCCCGGAACGACATAAGGAGTGCCATAAACAATGGTCGGGTTGTAGGTCGGAACGTAGACGACCTGGGGATTCGCCGGCTGAATCACGATGACCTGCGGGCTCTGCTGGACCACCGTCATCTGAGGCGTGGATTTCAGATTCCCGGCTGCTTTGGCCTGGGCCCGCAACGTCTGGATCGCGGTCATGACATCGGCTTGCTGGTTGTGATAGGCCTCGCCCAGTTGCGACGTCCAGGTGAGATTCTGCGCCATGTTATTCAGCACCGACGGAAACTGGCTGAGCGCCTTGACGCTGGGATCCCAAGACTGGCCGTCGACCGCCTTCATCAGCGCGCTGCCAGTGAGGCTCTTGTTCTGCTCAAGCCAATAGTTGGCTACGGCGATCTGATCCGGGAAGGTCGCGGCATTGAGAATCTGCGCCACCAGGGAATCAGGATAGAGCGCGATGGGAGCCACCAACGATTGCAACTCCTCAGCCGTCATGGGGGTTCCCTGGCCCGAATAACTGGGCGTGGAGTTCGCCGGTGGGGCCGCGTTCTGATCTTGATAGAGGATGACAGCGGCGGAATCGAGCGGCATGGTGAGCAGCACCAGCAGGAAACTCAAGACCAACGACAAAGATTGTTGCTGACGCGACCGGATCATGGTTTTTCCTCCTCGGGAGGTGCGTTGTGATGGGCGCGAGGTCAAATATTGCGTCGGCCCCAAGGAATTCGCCCCCGGTTCGACTCTCATCGACAGACACCATTTTTTGTAACTCGCCCGAACACCGGATGGCTACTAGGAAAACTTCTAGCTCAGGATGGTAAATCCCGCAGGCGGAATTCCCTAGCCGGAATTTTCCTGAGTGCAGAAACTAAGCCATATCCATCTCGTAGGTCAGATGGCTGACCGTCACGCTCGGTTCAGACCCGAACAGCGTCCTCGGCTACACTATTACCTTATGGACATTTCTTCGCCCGGGATCTCAAGAGGACTTCATTATGGCAAGTAGCAACGGAAAAAAGGGCGTCATTGGAATTTTGACCGGAGGCGGCGATGTGCCCGGCCTGAACCCGGCCATTCGCGCGGTCACCATCAGGGCCCTGCGCGAGGGCTACAATGTCATCGGACTGCGGCGCGGGTGGGCCAGTCTGGTCGACATGGTGCGCGAGAAGGACTACGACAACAGCGACAACTACCAGCACCTCACGGAAGAACTGGTCAATCGCGCCGGCCGCACCGGAGGCACGTTCCTTCACACCTCGCGCACCAATCCCGGTCGGGTCAGCCGGCGGCATGTTCCGCTTCACTTGCAGGAAACCTACAAGGACGACAGAAACGATCTGACGCCCGAGGTGCTGAAGAACCTGGATTGGCTGGGAATCAAATATCTGATTCCCATTGGCGGCGATGACACCCTCAGCTACGGAGTGCGTTTATTCCAGGAAGGCGTGAGAGTGGTCGCCATCCCCAAGACCATGGACAATGACGTGCCGGGAACCGACTACTGCATCGGCTTCAGCACCTGTGTAACCCGCATCATTGAAATGGCAAACCGGCTGCGGACGTCGGCCGGCTCGCACGAACGGATTCTGGTGCTGGAGGTGTTTGGCCGCTATGCCGGCTTTACTGCCATGCTGCCAACCATGGTCGGCGCGGCAAATCGCTGCGTGATTCCGGAGGCGAAATTCAATATCGATCGGCTGACCGAGTTGCTGATCAAAGACCGGCGCAAGAATCCCAGCAAGTATTCGGTAGTCCTGGTGTCGGAGGGAGCGACCCTGGAAGGTGATGAAATGATCTTCGAACACGACACCACCGACGCTTTTGGCCATAAGAAATTAGGCGGAATAGGCAATCTGGTGTCGGAAAAAGTGAAGGAGATTTCGCCCAAATACAATTCCGGCAAAGGAATCGACGTGATGAATCAGAGCCTGGGCTACCTGGTTCGCTGCGGCGATCCCGATGCCATCGATTCGATCGTGCCCATGGCTTACGGAAATCTTGCGTTGGATCTTTTGCTGACTAACGTACACGGGCGGCTGGTCGTCTTGCGAAATGGACGCTATGACAACGTGCCGATCGATGTAGTGGTTTCCACCAAGAAGGTGGTGAACGTGAAGGAGCAGTACAACACCGAACGGTTGCGGCCTCGTTATAAGAGTTTCGAGATGAAGCCGCTGTTCATCATGACCAGCGATTTCAGTTAGGAACCAGATTCGCGAGACGCTCGCTGTCGTTTCCACCAGGGCCTATGAATCTCTTTTGAGAACTAAAGTTGTCGTCGTGAGTGGGATATAAGACTCGAAGATCGAGCCCGCAAGGGCGACTCAGTCTAGCCCAGGACGTAGCCGCAGGCGGAGTCCTGGGACAGTGGGAAATAAGTTCGAGTCCCGTAGGGACGGCGGGAGTTTTCACGTCGGCTCTTTAGCATCGGCTTAACATCTTCTTGGCCCCGCAAAGTTGGAATCACGGCCGTCTGGGAACTATTGCCGCTTCAAATCTCTCGACACTCGACCGCATTGCAAGGGAGCTCTACCCTTTCGAACCCAGGCTCAGGATGGCTTCTTTCAATTTGCGATGCCGCTGGAGCAGTCGCAGATAGTTTGCCTCGTCCGGCGAGACTTTCGCGCGGATGGTTTGCGTCACCATCTGCTTCTCGGCGTTGGTCCAGCGCGCCAGATCAGGAACCAGAGCCAGGACCGCGGCAAAATCGGAAAATGCCGACTGTTCCGGCGCGCTCCATTTTTTCGGATCAACTTGCAGAATCCTGGCGAGCGATGCGGTTGTGTCTTGCCGCATCTTCTCCGGATCACCCTTGAATTTCCTAGCCATGTGACGTTGCACGGCGAAGCCAATATTTCGCGTGGAGAAGTTGTCCCAAAGGCCCCGCGGTTGATCGCCGAATTCATAGAACACATGCTCCGCGGCCAGCTTTCGCAGGGTGCGCGCTGGCGTGCGATAGCCAGGAGTCGTGGCAATTTTCGCTTCTTCTCTCTCAGTCACGGCCAGCAATTCGGGTTTGCCTGGCCGAAAACCCAATTTGCGGTAGAACCAGAAGGCGCCCGACTTGATTGCCTCCTCGTTCCCTTCCCCGAGCTGGTAAGGATAAACGGAAAAGCAAGTCACATTCGTCACCTGGTGCAACAGGTGCAGCACCTTGGCATAGATCCATGCGGTCTCACCTTCGCGAAAAGCATAGAAGGTGTTGAAGCCAACTTCCATCCATTCGCCAAGCGAGATGCCCTCAATATAGTTGATGGGGACGCCGTTCTTCACGGTGAGACCAGAATGGTAGGCCCGCAACGGCAGACGACGATCGGGTGGCAGCCCCCACAGGAAGATATGTACGCCTCGGCCAGCGTTGGCTTCAATCACATGATTTGGGCCGCCGCGGGTTGTGCCATAGAGTTCACGGTAGCGGACGGTCAGAGCCTCACGTACAAAGTCGAGAACATCCGCGCCTTGCCGTCGTGAGAGCTTGCGCACGGGCAGAGGCGGAGAGTCGAGCTCCTGCTGCAACGAAACTTGCTTGCGAACAATGAGCGGCGATTTGTGATAGTAAGTCGAAGGCGGATTGCGGCGAGCCCGGGTGCGGCTGGCGGACGAGTCGCCTAACTCCCATGAGATTTCGATTTGCAGCGCATCGTACCAGGCGGTCTTCTGCAGAATCGTGAGCGGAGCACTTTCCAGTCGCTGCAAAAGCCAGGGCAGGATGTGGTTTTCACCACCCGCAGCACAGCTCAGCCATTCAAGATAAGGAGTGTCCGCCTCGACGAAGCAATCGTCGCCCAGCAAGGGAAGAAACTGCGGCAGGCTGCTGGACATTTGCCGGCTTTGTTCGTCCAGATCCCACGCAACCCGAATATCTCGCGGATATCGCGATGCCAGCCAGCGAGCGACCTCGTAGGTCAACGTATCTTCGATTGCGGTGCCGGCGATTCCAGAAAACTCTTCCGAGTCGAATAGCTCCGTATCGACGCCCGACTGATGCAGTCGCCTCACCTGACGTCCGATGTCGGCGAGCAATTCTTCACTCAGCTGAACGACCTTGCGACTCTGGGGAAAGGCACGCAGAAAAAGCAGTGTGTCATGGAGGCGAATCAGCGATTCGGCATCCGCGAATTCGCATTTCCGCATCGAGGCCAGCAGCTTCTCGACCTCAGCGGCGCAACCGGATCCGTATTTACCTTTGGCCGCTTCGAGATCGGCTAGACCAGAATCCAGGTGGCTGGTCATCCCTCACCCGGACTGGCGTCGGAGACATTCGCTGGAAATTTCGAGCCAGACTCCAGAGCCGGAGTCGCGACCCGCGTGTTCAATTCCTCCAACACGTAAGCGGTCGGTTGGCCAGGTTCTGCGACCGCAGTATGCCCAGCTCGCAACGATCCCCAGACGATGAACAGGTTGGTCACCATCACCACGGTGAACGCCATGGCCGGCAGGAAACTAAAAACGGCGCCACGCACATTCACAATTTCCAGCGCCAGCACCGCAGTGACCAGCCCGCGCGGCAGCATCCAGAAGAGCAACTCCGTGTCCTTGCGTTCGACGTCGCGGACCACCCATCGGCTGCCCTGCACCGCTACGAATCGAGCCAGCACCAGAGCGGCCAGAATCCCCAGGATAGGAACGATGTACTTCCGGCTGACGAATTCGGCCACGACTCCCAGCAGAACGAAGAAAAACGATCGCACCAGGAAGCTGAGTTCAGCATGGAAGGCGAGCAGACGCGCGCCTTGTCGGGTCATGTGGGGCGTGCGCGGCAGGTTAGCCAGGGTGACCCCGAAAATCAGGACCGCCAGCAAGCCGCTGCCGTGGGAATAATCTCCAATGCTGTAGACGCCGAGAACGACGCCGAGGTTCAGGATGGGCATATAAGGCAGCCCTGCCAGCAGCGGCCATAAGCGTGACCATACGGCCGCGGCAGCCACTCCTATGGCCAACGAGATCACAATGTGGTGGGAGAAGTTGGTTGCGACTCCCGCGATAACGGACTGGTCGCCCGACATATTGAGCAAGCTGCCAACCACCAGAACAGCGATGATCTCTCCCAGCGAAGCCTCAACTGTGAGCGTGATCTTGACTGGATCGGGGGTGTCGATTTGCTGCAGTACCGGTATAACAATGGTTCCGCTGGTGCAGCCCAAGGCCGCCCCCACCAGGAAGCAGTCGCTCCATTGCAGGTGCAGCAGTGCCCGGGTCATCAGAGCAATCAGTGCAAAGCTCAGTCCAAAACTCAGCAGCACCAGAACCAGGCCGGCGGGGAAATATCGCAAGGCCTGGCGAAGCCTGAGTTCCAGGCCGCCCTCGAAAAGAATGAGCAGCAGCGCCAGGGTTCCGAGGACACTGATGGCGCTCTGAAAATTCTTCGGATCGACCCAATGAAGGATGGGACCCAGGGTGATACCGATCAGCAGCAGCACAATGATATCGGGCACGCGGGTCAGCTTGGACAGCCGATTGGCAACAAACGCCAATATCAGCAGAGCCGCCGGCAAACCGAAAATGTGCGCCATATCCATGAAAAAAATCTCAAACCCTGAATTTCGTGGGCTAACAAGCCGGCTAACCGGAGACAATGGAAGCAGACATCATATATGGAACGGATCGAATTTCGATAGCGCTAGTTCAGCGGCCGGAGACACCGGCCTCATGCCGACCTGGCTCCCCGATGAGCCGCCGCGGTAAAGCCGTGCTGTTATCTTGCCGATGAACATCCCGTGCCGCACGCTACCGATTGCGGCTTAAAGGCGACTACTCGCCGCTGGAGGCAGACCCAACCCGCCATGTCCACCCACTGGGACCGCGCCGCCGCATTACATCGCCTGGACGGGGACGAACCGCTGCTGGAAGAACTCATCGGCGTTTTCTTCCAGGACTATCCCACTGTTTCCGAGCGTTTAAGTCAGGCGCTGCTCTGTGGCGATCTCGATTCCGCGTGCGAAACCGCTCACTCGTTGAAAGGCAGTTTGGTCTATATCGGATTCAGCGATGCCGCGGACCTGGCCTTGGAAATTGAAAAAGCCAGCCGGGCGAAAGATTCCGCCGGAGCTCAACAAGCGGCTGCGGCGTTGAGGACAGAGATCGCGACGGTCCAGCAAGTGCTGGCCTCAACCGGGGAGCCCACGTATGGGTCTGTCGCCGAATGAAGAGTCGGTGCTGTCCGCTCCCGATGCCGCCAGCCACCCGGCCGAGGGAGTTGGCTGCGTATTGGTAGCGGAGGACGACGCCGTATATCGCGTCGCTCTGCAACATTTCCTGCGGAACAATGGATACGAAGTGCATCTGGTGAGCGATGGCCTGCAGGCCTTGCAGGAAGCCCGCTCGCCCCAGGCACCGCGGCTGCTTCTGCTGGACTGGATGATGCCCGGACTGCATGGCCCCGAAGTGTGCCGCCAGCTCCGGGCATCAGCCTCCGAGCTCTATCAGTATGTGCTGCTGTTGACCGCGAAGGATACGACTGCCGACATCGTCGCTGGGCTGGAGGCGGGCGCCGACGACTACTTGACCAAGCCGTTCGACGCTCCCGAACTGCTGGCGCGAGTTCGGGTGGGCGCCCGCATGATCAAGCTTCACGACAGTCTGCTGGCGGCGCAGGAAGCACTGCGCTTCCAGGCGACCCACGATCCGCTGACCGGCATCTGGAATCGCGGCGCACTGCTGGAACTGGTGCGAGCCGAGGTGGAACGGGCACAACGCAAGTCGAGCTTCGTTTCGTTGTTCATGATCGACTTGGATCATTTCAAGCGAATCAACGACGACTTCGGACATCCGGTAGGGGACATTGTTCTGCACGAGATCGCGCAACGGCTCAGCTTCTCGGTGCGGCCTTACGATGTTCTGGGACGCTATGGCGGCGAAGAGTTTGTGGTGATAGCCGCCGAACTTACTCCCTGGCATGCCTACCAATTTGCCGAGCGGCTGCGGGCTGCTACCTCTTCTGTTCCTATCAGCACCCCGGGCGGTGAAGTCAGGGTCACCGTCTGTGTAGGAGTGGTGACGACTCAGCCAGGTTCCGATTGCTCCGTCGAGGGGCTGATAAAGAGCGCGGATGAAGCACTTTACATTGCCAAGCGTAACGGCCGGAATCGAGTGAAGGCCGCTGCCATCGACCTGGAGGTTGCAGCTGTCTCCCAGGCAGTCTCGCAGGCTACGCCGAGCTGGGGCGAAGTTTTGGCCAAGCCAGCCAAATCAAAGACAACACGGTAAGTATCGCGATGATCCCTTGCGAGATCACGCAGTACAGGCACCAAACTTCCAGGACATGAGCTTCAATGCTGGTGAGGTGCAACGCGAAGCCGAGTCCGATCAGAACCAAAATCAGCAGTAAAGCCCTCCGCCGCAGAAAGGCCACAATCGCGATCAGGAGATATCCGGCAATGCCGACGGTAGCCACCGGTATGCCGTGAATCATGGCGTAGGGACTATGATTCACCACGCCGCAATCCCACTTGTCGTTGATGCTGCACGGCTCCTTGCCTGGGTCGTCGTAGTGGACCTTGAGCGCCAGCGAGGAGACGACAACGCCGAGGATGGCGAACAGCACAATCAGATAACGCACACGATTCTCCGGCTTGGAATGTCCCTTTCCCACGGTTGTCGCGCGGACCGGGATGCAAGGTTCGATTGTACTGTGCGGCGACGAATCAGTAATGAAACCTCCAGCGAAACTCTCCATAAATTTGCCGAGGCTCGTTCCAGTGAAATCCGCCGAAGGTGAGGCTGTTGTCGATCTGGACGCGCAAGTTGGCGACGTTCAGGGCGGTAACCGACACAGCATACTTACCCTCGGAGAAGCTTTTACCTAGCGAAAGATCCACGGTCGTATGCCCGGGCAGATAGGGGCCGGGATACTGGGACTCCGGCGTGCCATATAAGCCGTTGGTAAAGCCCGAACCGTAGTACACATTCCCGGAAGCAAAGCTTTGCCAGGGAAGGCTAGCCGTGGCGCCTACGTTCAGGGTGTTTCGTTGATCGTGGTCCACCGGCGAAAATCCCGGCGGAATATATAACGGACAATTCTGGTCGTTGGGATCTGGGCAGATCAGACCGCCATTGATGGGCGAGGTGGCCTGCGCGATCTGATTGGCATAAACCAGATGAGCTTGTAAGCGATGCCATAGCATAGGAGAGCGCAGCGTCAGGTCCCAACCTTGGATGAGCGCCGCGTACCAGGTAATCGGCCAGAACAGGTTGGAGTTTCCGATATTGTTATGGTCCAGCCAATTTGTCGCCCTGGTTTGATAGTTGTCGACTTCCAGGTTCCAGCCGCGATAAGGAATGATGAGGCTGGCTTCCCATTGCTTGTCGCGTTCGCCGCGGAGTGGTGCGAAAGTAAAGTCCTGGCTATTGGCAAATCCCAAGAGTGGGCCGGTGGCCGTAACCAGCGGCGGTGGCTGGTAGTAATGACCGTAGAACGCGCGCAAAACCCAATTCAGGCGCGGAACTCGAAACGCGACACCGACACGCGGATCGGCCTGGTTCTCCGCAATGGTCGAGCGGAACTCCGATCCGCGCAGTCCCGCGATGATGGTCAGCCACTTGGTTGCATTGAAGCGGTCGCTGATGAACTCCTCGGCCACACCTCCGTTCACGCTTATCGATGAAGCAGGGAAATTCGGCGTGCCGTCTGTGAAGACGTTGTCGAAATAGTTGTACTGGTGCTGGAAGAAGCCGTAGACGCCGGCCTCCATATCGTTCCGCCAGAAACTCTTGTTGAAAATTCCCTGGAAGCCCACGTAGTTGGCCTGCAGATTGGCGTTCGTGCTGACAGGGTAGTCGTCCGGACTGCCCTGATAATCGGCGGCGTTGTAGTGATAGAACGGCGAAAGGGTCAGCAGCGTGGTGGGATCGAAGGTGTGGACCCAGGAGAAGAGCACGTAGCCGTCAGGCTCGCGCTCGGCATCGTGCAATCCATAGCTGGGAACCAAGCCCGACGATTCCAGGATCTGGTTGCCGACCGAGTTGGGGTCCGGATCGACCGGGATCTGATAGTAGTCCTGACGCAAGGAAGCGACCACGCGAAACTGGTTCTTCGAGTCGTGGTTATAGATGAATGATGCGAACCCTCCGTAGCCGTTTTCCGCGTCATTGTAGACCTGCGGGATCGGAGTCTGTAGTCCGTAGTTGCTGCGATTTCCGTTCAGGCTGGCGTAGTAGGCAAAGCGCTGCGTGTGTCCGCCACAACTGATCTGGTCGTCAGTTTGATAGAAATTGCCTGCGGTAATCACCAGATCACATTGCCGATCGCGCTCGAAGCCGGTGCGCGGCGCGATGTTGAACATGCCATAAGTGCGGTCTCCATAGGTGGAGTCGTAGCTGCCCTGCAGAACCTCCAGATAATCGATGTCCTTAGGGTCAATTTGCGGCCCCAGATTACTGGCGATGTTCGTGTTGGGGATGGAGACACCGTCGATCAGCCACAGGACCTGGTGGCCGCCCATCATGTGCAGCATGTCATGCGCGACATAGGTAGCGGGCACATAATCCGTGATCATCTCCAAGCCGTTGGTACGGTCAGCGCCGGGCGTCTGCTGAATGTCCTGACGGCTTAGCATCGTGGTCGGTGTGACCGTATCCATGGGCGCCGTCACGGGAGTTCCCGACACGACGACGTTTTCCTTCGCGCCCGCCACTGCTAATTTGAAGTGCATCACCGGGCTAGTGTCGGACTCAACAATCACGTCTTGTTGCATTTCCAGAAAGCCCTGCGACGAGACCGTGACCGTGTAGGTCCCGATGGGGACCGAATGGAATTCGAATTCTCCGCTGACGCTGGAGTCCTGGGACTGTGTCCAGTCCGAGGTTTGAGCCTTCAGCGTAACTTGTGCGCCCTGAATGGGACGGTGCTGCGGGTCATGAACGACGCCACGCACGGTTCCAAAAATCGTTGCGCTTGCATTCGACACTACCAACAATGACCAAAACACCGCAAAACACAATCTGCGCATAGCGATGCCCAAATCCCCTTCAGATTTTTCTAAAGCTCTGCAATGAGCGTGCGTGGAGTTCCATGCTCAGTGTTCGCAGCAAAGTGTGCGAGCACACGAAACCCGTCACCAATTACGTTTGTGTTCTTGGACCGGGTCTAGGAAAGAGGTGGGCCGCGTGGTCGAGAACCTTCTGAGACCGGAAACGCAAGTCGAGAAAGTTCGGATGGCCGTACTGTGTCTCGCAGTTCCGGCCGGGGTGCAGCCGTGCTGTGGGTTACGAAGGCGGTTGCCCTGGTGGTTAGAATACGCAGGGAACGGTACGGGCAAACCATCGCCGCCGATCGGAATCCGTCGGCGCCCGCAGGGCGCATGCAATGGTGCTTGCCGTCACGCCGGCAGCATGCGGGACCGACCGCGGGGGATGCTTGCAGAAACGGCAGCATCCCGCCAAAGCAGATAAGCCCCAACAGCAAACTGGATAGATACCGCCGCATGAGTGGCAGGATTCTACCACATCACACAAGTCTGTGATCTGCGCCGGCGGCTATCCCTGAAGCCTGTCTGTCGCCCCGTTGAAACATATTCAAGAGCCTGCAGAGATTCGCATTTCCGCAAACCCTGGTCGCCAGCGGATATACTCTTCGGCGGTAGAGCAGCTGGTGTCATCCCAAGTCCCATGGCGAAATCCAAGAGCGGCAAGAGAATGCAGTCTTCACCCGGTGCAGATGCGTTGCACTCCACCGGGAAGCAAACGCTCCTCCTGACACTTGTTCTGGTGCTTGCGACCATTACTGTCTACTACCCAGTACACAGCCATGCCTTCGTCAACTACGACGATGAGGGATACGTCACCAAGAACATTGCCATTCAGTCGGGGCTGAATTGGCAGACGGTCTCCTGGGCGTTCACCACCTATCACGAATCCAACTGGCACCCGCTCACCTGGCTTTCCCTGACCCTGGACTACCAGCTTTTCCAACTCAACCCAGCCGGTTATCACGACACCAACCTTCTGCTTCACGTGCTGAATGTGCTGCTGCTGTTCCTGGTGCTGCGAGGGGCAACCGGATCGTTGGGGCCAAGCTTCATGGTGGCTGCGTTGTTTGCCCTGCATCCCCTCAATGTCGAGTCGGTAGCCTGGATTGCCGAGCGCAAGAACTTGCTGAGCATGTCGTTCTTCCTGCTTGCTCTGGGAGCGTATCGCTGGTATGTGGTCAGACCGCAGATCCGCCGGTATGCCGCGATGGCACTTCTGTTTGCGCTTGGACTGATGGCCAAGCCGCAGATCATCACTTTCCCACTCGTGCTGCTGCTTTGGGATTACTGGCCGTTGGGCCGCATGACTTTTGCGGGTGCCGGCTCCTGTGGTACGGCCGGCTTGCCGCAGAGAAGTTTCTGGTGGCTCGTCCGCGAGAAGCTTCCGTTGCTGGCGTTGGCGGCTGCGAGCGCGATCATCACCATGCGAGCGCAGCAAGCGGGCGGTTCAGTAGCCTCTCTGGTCCTGCGTCCGCTGGCGCATCGACTGGGAAACGCCCTCGTATCCTACGCGTGCTACATCGGCAAAGTGTTCTGGCCGTGGCAACTTGCACCGTTGTATCCCTATCCCATTAAGCCTTTCCCGGCGCTGACCGTTTTCGGCTCCGCACTGATGCTGCTGGTTATTACGGTCTTGGTTCTGCGATACCGGCAACAGCGCTACCTCACCGTGGGCTGGCTATGGTTCCTGGGCACAATGGTTCCGATGATCGGGCTGGTGCAGGTGGGCAACCAGGCCATGGCGGATCGATACGCCTACCTCCCCTGCGTGGGACTTTTCGTAATGATCTGCTGGGGCGTTGCGGAGTGCGCCAGGCGACTGCGGTTACCGCGCGCTTTCCTGCCAGCGATGAGCGCGGCATTGCTGTTGGTGCTGGGAATCGCCGCCCGCCACCAGCTCAACTACTGGGGCGACAATGTGACCTTATGGTCGCACGCTATCGCAGTGACCAGCGACAACTACATCGCGCAAGACAATCTGGGCTTTGCGCTGCTGCAACAGGGAGAGGCAGACGCAGCGCTCGAACATTTTCAGGCGGCGAGAGCGATCATGCCGTCCGATCCCACCAGCTTGTTCAAGACCGCAATGTACGAGCAGCAGAGAAGGAATTTTCCGGCCGCCCTCGATCTCTATAACACGCTGCTTAAGACTACCCAGAACTCCGCCTTTCGCGCGACCGTGCTGACCAACACGGGATACGTCTATCGCAACCTGAATGACGTGGCGCGAGCGGCCACCAGCTGGCAACAGGCAGTGCAGCTGGATCCAGAAAGCGCCCGGGCTTGGATTGGCCTGGGAGTCGTGGCTCAGCAGTCGAGCGACCTCAATGCGGCGATCAAGAATTATTCGCAGGGGGTGAAAGTGCAGCCTTCGGACGTGGGATATTTGCTGCTGGCGCAGGTACTCGAAAAGGCCGGTCGTGCTGAAGAAGCTCAAGAGGCGCGGCGGCAGGCAAGCGTAGTGTCAAGAAATTTGCCGGAGGCCGAGCGAGTTGCCAACGGCCTCCTCGCCCACTAGCAGGCTGCTGAAAAATTCTCACAAGCAGATCCCTCACCAGCTGAAGCCGGTAAGGGATGACAAAAATAACAGACTTGTGACGGCGCAGCTAAAGCTGCGCCCCTTCAAAACATGTCGTGATTCGACTCGTCAAGGGCAAAACAATCATCAACACTAATCAGCGCTTGTCCATCGGCACGTAGTGGTTGGGATAGGCCGGGCCATGATAATCGGCACGCGGCCGAATCAGCCGATTATCGTTCAGTTGCTCGATCACGTGCGCTGTCCATCCGGAAACGCGCGACACCGCAAACACCGGCGTGAACAAGTCGATATCGATCCCTAAGGTGTGATACGTCGAAGCCGAATAGAAGTCCACATTGGCATTGAGCTTGCGATCCGCCACGATAAACTCTTCGATCTTGTGCGAGATATCGAACCATTTGGCATTGCCGCTGGATTGTCCCAAGTCCTCGGACATCTTCCGTAAGTGCGTGGCCCGAGGATCTTCGGTGTGATACACGCGATGCCCGAAGCCGGGAACCTTCTGCTTCTGCGCGAACATGCCCTTGATGTAGTCCACCGGATCGGCGCCCGAGGCATCGATGGCTTCCAGAATACGAAACACGGCTTCATTGGCGCCGCCGTGCAATGGGCCTTTAAGTGCGCCGATCGCCGCCGTGACCGCCGAGTGCATATCACTTAATGTGGCTGCCACCACGCGCGCGGCGAAGGTAGAAGCGTTCAGCTCATGATCAGCATGCAGGACAAGCGCGATATCGAAGGCCCGCTCCGCAGTTTCGCTGGGGATTTCGCCGTTCAGCATATACAGGAAATTTCCCGCGTGGGAAAGCGAACGATCCGGCTCAACCAGCGCTTTGCCTTTGCGAATACGGTCGTAGGCGGCAACGACGTAGGCCAGCTGGGCGGTGACCCGGATCGCCTTGCGGACATTGGCTTCGTGGTCGTTCACTTTCTCTTCCGGATCGTAGTACGAAAGAGCAGAAACGATGGTGCGCAGCACGTCCATGGGCAATGCATGCTTGGGAGCTTGCCGCAACAGGCTGATGATGGAGGCGTCCAGCTTGCGCTCGCGGGCCAGGCTTAGCTTCAGCTCTTGCAGCTCGGTGCGACTGGGCAGCTGACCGAACCATAACAGGTAGCAAACTTCTTCAAAGGTAGAGTTGTCGGCGAGTTCATGAATGTCGATACCGCGATAGGCAAGCACGCCTTGATCGCCATCGATGTAGCAAATTCCCGAGTTCGCTGCCGTAATCCCTTCCAGCCCTTTGGGGCCGGTCACTGTCGTTGACATGAAATACCTCTGGCGGTCCCAGACCGCAGTCGAAAATGGCTAGGTTGCACCCAGGGCTGACGCGAAAATGCGCCAAGGGCAACATACTTTTATACTCCGCGCTCCCTCCATCGTCCATCACACGAGCGGGGTACGAGTTCAGTCGGGTAGTGTGGGAAATGCCGAAAGCGCGGCCCGGACGCGAGAATTCCGAGCTACCGGGTTGCCTGGTTCTTACGGCTTCCATCCCGGCAAAATGCAGATCAAGCCCCGAGCCATCGAGTTCGTCACTCTCTCGCTCACCATAACTATTCTGCTCTCGTCCAAGCGCAACGTAAGCTCGGCTGGTCCGGCCCCGACAGGATTGTGGGCGAGATTCACTTCCCGAAACTATCGCATAAAGAAAGGTGCTTCCCCATGCACAAGCTTCGCTCTCTGCTCTTACTTCCCTGCGCGTTGTTAATAGCTACTGTGTGCAGCGCCCAGTCCACCCAGTTGAATCTTCCCCGTGCCAGCCAGCGCGCTCAGGTGACCCAGCGTGTTGGAATTAGCGACATCACCATTACCTATTCCCGTCCCCTGGCCAACGGACGCAAAATTTGGGGAGGCCTGGTACCTTACGGACAGGTCTGGCGCGCGGGTGCCAATGAAAACACCATCATCACCTTCCCTGACCCGGTCATGATTGAAGGCAAACCTCTGGCGGCCGGAACCTACGGCTTGCACATGATTCCCAATGAAGACCAGTGGACGGTGATCTTCTCCAAGATGCACACTGCCTGGGGAAGCTTTAGCTACGACCAGAAGGAAGACGCTCTCCGGGTCACAGTCAAGCCGCAGGCCACCGAACAGCACAATGCGCTGCTCTATGACTTCGATCAGCTCCAGCCGGACTCCGCGGTGGTCACCATGAGCTGGTACAAAGTGGCTGTGCCCTTCAAAGTTTCGGTCAACGTAAATGATGTGGTCGAGGCCAGCCTGCATAACCAGTTGCGTGGATTGTCGCAATACACCTGGGACGCCTGGGACGACGCGGCTACCTACATGGTCGATAACAAGATGGACCTGAAAGAGGCGCTCAAGTACGAAGACAACTCTATTGGGAACGAAGACCGCTTCGAGAACGAGATGACCAAGTCGCGCATTCTCGACGCCATGGGCCAAACGGCCGAGGCGAAGACCACGCGCGACAAGGCGCTGGCCATGGGCACGGCTCCGCAGCTCTATGGATATGCGCGTCAGCTACAGCGCGATGGTAAACAGAATGAGGCCTTCGCGGTCTTCAAGTCGACGGCTCACAAGTATCCCGACAATTGGTTGTCGCACGCCGGCCTGGCCCGCATCGCCTGCGGCGAAGGCAACTACCCGGATGCGACCAAACAGATGCAGCTGGCGCTGGCGGGCGCTCCCGATCAGGCGAAATCAGGAGTTGAGGGTCTGGTTAAGCGGCTGCAAGCGCAGCAAGACATCAACAAGTAGGCATTTTGTATAGCTATTCACGACGGAGCGGCGGTTATCGCACTTCCCCGTAATACACAGTGGGTCAGCTTAGAACTGACCCACCATCGCTTTGCTTGCCGAGTGGTTCTAGAGTTATAGTCAACAGTTTGCTTACTCTGTTCGGAGCTCCCTTGCCGGACATGACTAACGCCAACCTACGCGGGTTCTCTGCGTTCGGAGCTCTCATCATGATGAAACGTGTTGCCCTTCTGTTTTGCCTCTTCACCTTGTGCCTCGGCAACTTTAGTTATGCCGACGAAGGCATGTGGCTGTTCAACGCTTTTCCCAAAGACAAAGTCCAGGCCAAATATGGCTTCGCGCCCGATCAGGCCTGGCTTGATCACGTGCGTCTTTCTTCGGCCCGGGCCCCGAACGGTTCGTCTTCTTTCGTCTCGCCGGATGGGTTGATCTTCACCAATCATCACATCGCGCAAGAGTGTATCCACGACCTTTCCACCAGCGGCAAGGACTACATGAAGAGTGGGTTCTACGCCGCGACGCGAGCGGAAGAGGCCAAATGTCCGGGCATGGAGTTCCTGGTATTGGAAAGCATTGAAGACATCACGGCTAAAGTAAATGGAGCCGCCAAGCCGGGGATGTCCACCGCCGATGCCGGCAAAGCGCAACGGGAAGAGATGGGTTCGCTGGAAAAAGCGTGCTCCGGTAACGGCATGCGCTGCGACGCGGTCACGCTTTATTCGGGCGCCATGTACAACCTGTACAAGTACAAAAAGTATGACGACATACGCCTGGTGTTTGCGCCGGAGTTCGCCATGGCTTTCTTCGGCGGCGATCCGGATAACTTCGAATATCCCCGATACGATCTCGACATCTCTTTCTTCCGCGCCTATGAAAATGGAGAGCCGGCCAAAATTCACGACTACCTGAAGTGGTCGCCGGCCGGCGCCAATCAAGGAGACCTGGTCTTTGTCTCTGGACATCCGGGCCGTACCAGCCGTTTGCTCACTATGGATCAGTTGGGATTTCTGCGTGACTACCAGTATCCGCTACAGCTCGAATCGTACAGCCGTCGCATCGACGCACTGCAGAAGTTCAGTGCGCAATCGCCGGAGAACGAACGCGAGGCGCAAAGCGATTTCTTCGGCCTGCAAAACTCTTTCAAGGCCGTCACCGGCTACGAAGCTGGTTTGAAAGACAAATATCTGATGACGCAAAAGGCTGCCGACGAGAAGAGTTTGCAGGAGTTTGTAAGCGCAGATGCTCAACGGAAGCAGGAATTCGGCGATCCCTGGGTGCAGATTTCCAAGGCGGTCGACATCCAGAAGCAGATCTACAAACCGCTGCTCTACCTGGATAATCTGGGCGGCTTCCGCGGAGACCTGGCCCACTATGCTCGCGATATCGTGCGGGCTGCCGCCGAAAAACAACTGCCCAGCAACCAGCGCATCCGGGGTTATCAGGATTCTCAACTGCCGACCTTGGAGCAGCGGCTTTTCTCCACTGCTCCGATCTACAAGCCGTTGGAGCAGGTGGAACTGTCTGAAAGTCTGGCCGAGATGCAGCAGGTTCTCGGCGCCAGCAATGCGGACGTGCAAAAAGCGCTGGCCGGCAAGTCGCCTGACGAGCGCGGCAAAGAGCTGATCGAGGGAACCAAGCTCGAGGATGTCGCCGTCCGCAAGCAGCTCTACCAGGGAGGTCAGGCTGCCGTCGACGCCAGCACCGATCCCCTGATTGTTCTGATGCGTCAGATCGATCCCGACGCGCGCGCCGTTCACAATCAGGATGAAGATCAGGTGCAATCGGTATTGCGCAACAGCGGCGGAAGCATCGGCAAAGCGCTGTTTGCCGACAAAGGCTTATCCGTTCCTCCGGATGCGACTTTCACCTTGCGGCTGAGCTACGGCGCTATCGAAGGTTATAAGCTGGACGGCAAGAACGTGCCCTGGTTCACCACTATGGGCGGGGCTTATGAACACGCCGCCCAACACGGCAGCAAGCCGCCTTATGAGCTCCCGGAGAGCTGGCTGAAATACAAGTCGGCGATCAATCTGAAGACACCGTTCGACACCGTGTCTACTCCCGACATCATCGGTGGCAACTCGGGCAGTCCGGTGATCAACAAGGCGGGCGAAGTCGTGGGCATCATCTTCGATGGCAACATCGAGTCGCTGGCGTGGAATTTCGAATATAGCGACAAGGTGGCGCGCGCCGTAGAGGTGGACTCACGAGCTATCCTTGAGTCGTTGAAGCAGATTTACCACGCGGATGCGCTGGTCAACGAGATTACAGGAACCAATGCGGTCGCCCTGCGGCCACACCCTCAACCCAAAATGCAGAGGCCGGCACCCAGGCAGCAGTAGCGTTTCTTTCCAACCGACAGGCGCGATCGGGTTCGCGCCTGTATTCTCGCTTCGACCTTGCCGATAGCGCCGCAGCTAGGCCGCGGTAGCAGACTTGTGAACGTCTGCCTGGTCTATGTCGCCGTGAACTTGCGGACTGGCCTGGTGCATCTCGCGGTAGTGTTTCGGGGTGGCGCCAACCAGACGGCGAAAAACGCTGGTGAAGTGGCTTTGGGTCTCGAACCCCACCTGGGTTGCCACTTCGGCAAGCGCTGTCCGGCTCTCGCGCAGATGCTCCTGGGCGCGCTCCACTCGCTGACGCATCACGTACTGGTGAGGCGTTGTACCGGTGCTCATCTTGAATAGCTTGGAAAAATAATACTGGCTCATGCCCACTACCTGCGCCAGTTCAGACACCGTCAGGTCGCGAGCAATATTCTCCCGAATATGCGAAAACACTCGCTGCAACCGCCGTGGCGGCAAGCCTCCAACCACCTCGACCGGGGCCAGCGTCGCGCCGAGATAAGCGTCGACCACCTCCTGCGCTTGTTCTTCTACCAGGGAATGCAGAGAGAGCACCATGACGTTCATGCCCTCGGCTTTTGCGCCCACATGAGCGGAATATGCGTCACCACACAAGGCGGCACGAACTCCGGGCACGCGGTTAGCGGCAACCGAAGCACCTACCCCCCGGCTGCTCACGATAATGCCCCGTTCGGCATCATGCCGTAACACTGCCAATGCTACCTGCTCCGCATAGTCGGAGCGCGATTTGGCCGACACGGGTGGTGCCGCGTCGGTCACCTCGTGCCCAGCGGCGATCAGTTTAGCGGCAAGCCGCTCCTTGGCCTCATGCCCTGCGTCGTCCGAAGCGATTGCGATTCGCACTTGCTTATCCTCCCTTTCTCATTAGTAGTCTTACGAGATCGAGGTTTTCTTCGAACCTCGATTCCCAGCCCAAACCTCCGTCCAGGCTTCTGATTTCTGAAAACGACAGCTGCGACAAGTGCAGCCTCATCATTGGTGCCCTTCCCGTGAATCCTCCGCCCGAGACGAACGCCCCAAGTGGAGGCCCGAATCTTCACCGAGAAGGGCGTGTTCTAACCAAATGCAACTGGCATGCCAGCCCCCTAAAACTGCAAGGAAAGGCCTAAGTTCCTCGTCGGCAAATAGTTAGAAGGTCAACTAACAACCGCACACCTTCCCCACGGTACCCTTGCTGAGAGTCCCGGATGTCAGACTGTCGGCGGCCATGTCTTCCATCCGACACTCCCATGCTGTTTCCCGTGTCATCCTCAATGCTTTTTCACTCTGTGAAAGTGGCGCTGCCGGCCACGAGACCCGTCTGTCCCGTCACACTTCTGCAAGACATCGAAAATAACCTCGTGTCCCCTGTCGAGAAATAGGGTCGACCGACGATCACCAATCGGCTCCGAGCTTCCATAGGCGACTAACAGATTACCCCGGTCTAAACTTGCTCAAAATCCGATTACTCTGATTAGGACGGAGTGGTTAGAAGCCAACTTTGAGCGGTCTTCATTTTCCCCACTCTTGTCGCTTTTCACGATAATAAGCCGCGAAGTTCCAGATTCTTGTCGAATTACGGTGGTCGGATGTTTAAGTTTTGTTAAGCGAAGAGTGGTGCGTGATTTCACGCTCCCTGCGATTTGACGCTTCTGAAGGCATCTGACCGCGAACCGGCATTTACCCAATCCTCACATTGGCGGCCGGTCCGGGATTCGCTGTAAATACTGTTTCGCAGATGTAACCGCGGGCGCCGCCGGGCATCACTGTTAGCATGGTTTGGTGTGCCTTCGGGCTACTGCCTTCCGAGTTTAAAATCGTTCATCTGGGTTGTGAGGAGAGCGTCCTTTGATCTGCAAGAATCCAGCCCCGGGTGCACCGGGCATTGAACCGCGTTGGACGGGAGGCGCCAAAGACGCTGTGGGTACGGCGTACTCAGTCTCCAGCCGTCTGTGGTACACCCTGGCCAACGGTATAAACACCGAAGCCTACTATCCCACCATCGATACTCCACAAATTCGCGATCTTCAATATCTGATCAGCGACGAGGAGACTTTTTTCCACGACGAGCGCCGCAATACCGTCAGCAAGATCGAACTGATCGATCCCAGCGCTCTGGGTTTCAAGATCACCAACAGCGATCCCGAGGGCCGCTACACGATCGAAAAGCAGATCATCGGCGACCCCCACCTGAGTTGCCTGCTGATCCGCACCAAATTCAACGTCGCCCCGCAATGGCAGGGACGGCTGCACCTCTACGTTATATGCGCTCCCCATGTCAACATTGGCGGTTGGCACAACAACGGCGAGATCGTCGAGGCCAAGGGGCGACGCTTCCTGCTCGCCTATCACGATGGGATTTACATCGCAATCGGCGCGACGTCCATGTTCAGCAAACTTTCCTGCGGCTATGTGGGCACCAGCGACGGCTGGACGGATTTGGCTCACAATCTGAAAATGGATTGGGAATACGACAGCGCACTGGACGGGAATATCGCCTTGACGGGAGAGATTGATCTCGCTCACGGCCACGAATTCACCCTCGGCCTGGCTTTCGGCCGGAGCCGCCACGCGGTGGGCGCTGCCTTGTTTCAATCACTCTGTATCCCGTTTGCCACCAACGTCAAAAGCTTCGTCGATCAATGGAGCCGAACCCGGAAGCGGCTGGCGCTGATTGACATGAATAAGGGGAAGGTCTCGGCCACTTCAGCTTCCTTTTTCGCGCGCAGCATCAATCTACTGTTAGCGCATGAAGACAAAATTTATCCCGGGGCGATGATCGCCAGCATGAGCATTCCCTGGGGCGAAGATAAAAGCGATGACGAACTCGGCGGATATCACCTGGTCTGGACGCGCGACATGGTACAGTGTGCCGGCGCTCTTATGGCAGCGGGCGACACCAGCACTCCGCTGCGCGCCATGATCTACCTGGCCATTGCCCAGGCAGAGGATGGCGGCTTTTTCCAGAATTTCTGGATCGACGGCCGGCCCTACTGGACCGGAGTGCAACTGGACGAGGTCTCGTTCCCCATCCTGTTGGCCTGGCGTCTATGGAAAGCCGGCGCTCTGGGCGAATTCGATCCTCACTTCACCATCTCCCGCGCCTGCACCTACCTTATTCGCAAAGGTCCGGCTACGGCCGAAGAACGGTGGGAAGAGGCGGGCGGATACTCGCCCTCTACCCTGGCCAGCAACATCGCGGCGCTGGTTTGCGCGGCGGAAATGATCGAAGCCCGGGGCGACAAGCACACCGCTGAATTCCTGCGGACCTATGCCGATTTCCTCGAGTCGCACGTGGAAAAGTGGACAGTCACCAATCAAGGAAGCCTGGTACCTGGAATTCGGAGACACTATATCCGCATTAATCCGGCGGTAAGCAGCGAAGGCGCACGCGGCGACGAAGATCCGGACAGCGGCGAATTACTGCTGGCCAACCAGCGGCCGGGCGATCGCTACAAATACCCTGCCAATGAGATCGTGGATCCGGGCTTCCTGGAACTGGTCCGCTTCGGCATACGCGCGCCCGGCGATCCTTTGATCGAGGACTCCTTGAAGGTGGTTGACGCCATCTTGAAGGTCGACACCCCGGTTGGACCGTGTTGGCGGCGCTATAACCACGACGGTTACGGCCAGCGTGCCGACGGCACATCCTTTAAGAAATGGGGAGTCGGTCATGCCTGGCCGCTCTTGACCCTGGAGCGCGCCACGTACGAACTGGCTGCCGGCAGAGACATCGGTCCCTACCTTCGGGCAGTAGAAGCCTTCGCCACCGGCGTGGGATTGTTTCCCGAGCAGATCTGGGACGCGCCCGATATTCCCCAGGAACACATGTTCTTTGGCAGGGCCACAGGCGCGGCGATTCCGTTGATGTGGGCCCATGCGGAGTATGTAAAAATACTGCGCTCGGTGGTCGATAACCGGGTTTATGACCGGCTCGATCCCGTGGTCGAGCGCTACGGCAACACTAAGCCCCGTCCGGCAATCGAAGTATGGAAGATCAATCGCCAGGTTCGCAAGGTCCCAGCGGGAACTTTGCTGCGCATCGTGGCATCCTCGCCGTTCATGCTGCACTGGAGTGACGATGAGTGGAACACGCCGCGCGACACAAGTTCTATCCCGACCGCTGTGAAACTGGAGTATGTCGATCTGGAAATTGACGCTGCGCAGAAAGCGCCGTTGCGCTTCACTTTTTTCTGGCCCCTGGACAACCAGTGGCAAGGCACCGACTACGCGGTCGATATCGAACATTCAACTCAAACGGATACAAGCATCAGAAAGGCGGTAGCGGGTGAGTAGTCAAGCAGACATTTCCGTCCAAGGTAAAGAGCAAGCCACGGCCGAAGGCCTGAACGGGCAGCCTCTCGAAACTCTGTGCATCAACACCATTCGGACCCTGGCCATGGATGCAGTGCAGAAGGCCAACAGCGGGCATCCCGGCACGCCCATGGCACTGGCTCCTCTAGCCTACGTGCTTTGGGACCGTTATCTGCGGCACAATCCGCGTGATCCGCATTGGCCGGGACGTGATCGTTTCATCTTGTCTAACGGGCACGCCTGCATGTTGCTCTACGCCATGCTCTACCTCACCGGCTACGACATGTCGCTCGACGACCTGAAGCAGTTCCGCCAGTGGGAGTCGAAAACTCCGGGCCATCCCGAATATCATCACGTGCCCGGACTGGAAGTAACGACCGGACCGCTCGGACAAGGCGTTGCGAATTCCGTGGGCATGGCCATAGCGCAACGCTGGCTGACCGCGCATCTCGATAAGAACGGGAGCGACCTGTTCGACTATCGCATTTATGCCATCTGCGGCGATGGCGACTTGATGGAGGGCGTCAGCAACGAAGCAGCCTCGGTAGCGGGACATCTGGGCCTGTCGAACCTGATCTGGTTCTACGACAATAATCACATCACCATCGAGGGCAGCACTTCACTGGCCTTCACCGATGACGTGGCAACGCGCTTCACGGGATGGCATTGGAATGTGCTGCGGGTCAGCGACGTAAACGACCTGGATATGCTCGATGTCGCCATTCAAGCCGCGCAGCGGGAACCTGACCGCCCGTCGCTGATCATCGTCGATAGCCACATCGGTTGGGGATCTCCTCACCGCCAGGACACCAAGGAAGCTCACGGTGAGGCTCTGGGCGAAGACGAAGTTCGTCTCACCAAGATTGCCTATGGCTGGCCGCCCGATCAGCATTTCCTGGTTCCACCCGAAGCCAAAGATTACATGGGGAAGGCCGTCGAGCGTGGCGCCAAGTGGCAACAGGAATGGGAGCAGCGCCACAGTGCCTGGGCCAAGGAATTTCCGGACCTGGCAAGGATGTGGCAGCAGATGTCCAATCAGGAATTACCTCCCGGCTGGGACAACGATATTCCTTCCTTCCCTGCCGATCCCAAAGGCATGGCCACGCGCGATTCGAGTTCGAAAGTGCAGAATGCAGTGGCCGCGAAAGTACCCTGGTTGATGGGCGGTGCGGCTGACCTGTATCCCTCGACCAAGACGCTGATTAAGGATGGCGGCGATTTCGAGAAAGGCAACTACGCCGGCCGCAATTTCCACTTTGGCATCCGGGAACACGCCATGGGATCGATTGTGAGCGGCATGGCGCTGTCTTGTGTACGCCCCTACGGCGCGACATTTTTTATTTTCTCCGACTACATGCGCCCAACTATTCGTCTGGCGGCGATGATGGAGCTGCCTGTGATCTACATCTATACGCATGATTCCATCGGCCTGGGCGAGGATGGGCCGACGCATCAGCCGATCGAACAGTTGGCGTCGATTCGCGCTATTCCGCACATGATGCTCTTCCGTCCCGCGGACGCCAACGAGGTCGCGGAAACCTGGCGAGTGATCATGCCGTTGAAGAGCCAGCCGGTAGCACTGGTCCTGACCCGGCAGGTAGTTCCTACCTTTGACCGCAGCAAGTACGCTTCCGCTGCGGGAGTGGCCAAGGGCGCATATATCATGGCCGATTCCACCGGCACACCCGATGTCATTCTCATTGGAACCGGGTCGGAGGTGCAGCTCTGCGTGGGCGCCTATGAGCAGCTTACTGCCGAGGGCGTCAAGGCGCGCGTTGTGTCTATGCCCTCATGGGAGATGTTCGAACGCCAATCCGACGAATACAAGGCGCAGGTCTTCCCGCGCGCGGTGCGAGCGCGCGTCGCGGTCGAGGCCGGCGCCAGTATGGGATGGGCGAAATACATCGGTCCCGACGGAGGCCTGGTCACTCACGACGACTTCGGCGCATCGGCTCCTTACAAGACGATCCTGGAGCACTTCGGCTTCACGATAGACAACGTGGTTGCCAAAGCCCGCGAAGTCATGAAGAAAACCAAGTCATAACTTTGCAGGTGTACGATTGTGTAATCCACAAGCGCCGATGCAGGCTGTCGGCGCTTGTGTTATCTGGTGACCGTGGCATCATTCGAACCCATCCGTGCGAGGTGGAAATGAGCAGCAATCCGTCAGTACAGGCTCCGGCAGAGGAAGTCATGCAAAACATAGTCGAGCGCCACACTGCCGCGCTGGGCAAGTATGAGAGCGACTTCGGAAATTGTTTGCAGCGCCTCGATCAGGAGAACTTCGCATCCCGCCTATGGCAAAAAGACCCAACTTTGTGGAAGAGTGAACCTGAGCATGAAGCCATCATCGCCAAGTCACTAGGGTGGCTCACCGCCGCCGAAACCATGCAGCCCAACATTGCGGAACTCAACAAGTTCGCGGACGAAATCCGGAATGCCGGATTCGAATTTGTAGTGGTGCTGGGAATGGGCGGCTCCAGCCTGGGAGCTGAGGTGCTAAGCCGAATCTTCGGCAAGCAGGACGAATACCCGCAGGTTTACGTGCTGGACTCGACCGTTCCCACCGCGGTCCGTCATCTGGAACAGAAGGTGAACCTTGGCAGCACATTGTTTGTGGTTTCGTCGAAATCGAGCACCACGACCGAACCTCAAATGTTTCAGCGTTACTTTCACGATCGCGTGAAGCGAATTAAGGGAGATGCGGCCAGCCAGAATTTCATTGCTGTCACCGATCCGGAAAGCCCGCTCACCAAAGAGGCGGCGCACAACCACTTTCGCCGCGTGTGGCTCAACCTGCCCAACATCGGAGGCCGCTATTCGGCGCTTTCCTACTTCGGCATGCTGCCATTCGCTTTGATGGGAGGCGATGTCAAGGTGCTGCTGGATCGCGCCACACAGGCGGCCCAAGCCTGCGCACATACGATCGCAGCCAAAGATAATCCCGGCCTCCGCCTCGGCGCAGCCCTCAGTACGCTGGCCAACGCCGGCCGCAACAAGCTGACCTTGATTACGCCTCAACCGCTGAGTTCGCTCGGCCTTTGGATCGAGCAACTGATCGCCGAAAGCCTGGGCAAAGAGGGCAAGGGTATCGTACCGGTCGCCGGAGAGCCCCTGGGCGCGCCTGAAGTTTACGGCGACGATCGCGTCTTCGTTTACATCCACACTGGATCGGAAGAAGACGGCGGCGTCGCGTCGAAGCTCTCCGCCTTGGAAGCAGCCGGACATCCCGTGCTACGCCACAAGCTGCGCGATCCCCTCGACCTCGGCCAGGAATTCTTTCTGTGGGAGTTTGCCACGGCGATCGCTGGCGCGCTGCTCGGCCTCGATCCCTTCGATCAGCCCGACGTGCAGGAGTCTAAGGACAACACCAAGCGACTTTTGGCGGAGTACGCGCAGAACGGCGCTCTCCCGCAACAAAAGCTCATCATCGCCGAGGAGACGCTGCGCGTCTTTGGTGATCCCGAAACCTGCGATACGCTGCGTCGAGGCGGCTCCTCGTTGCAAGCCATCGTTACTGCGCATCTCTCTCGTCTGAGTCCGGGCGATTACTTTGCGATCACCGCTTACATCGAAGAGCTGGGCAACTACGATTCCCTGTTGCAGCAGATTCGCGGGGTGGTTCGCGATGCAAAAAATGTCGCCACCACCGTCGGCTATGGTCCACGCTTCCTGCATTCCACCGGTCAGTTGCACAAGGGCGGTTCCGACAGCGGCCTATTCCTGCAAGTCACCTCCGAGGATATTAACGACATCGAAGTCCCAGGCGAGAAGTTCAGCTTTGGTGTGTTGAAACACGCGCAGGAACTGGGTGATTTCGAGGCCCTGTCCAGTCGGCATCGCCGCGTGGTCCGCATCGATCTGGGACGCGATGTAGAGAAAGGCCTGCGCAGAGTGTTGTACCTGGTGAAGGAAGCGGTAACGCAATCCAGCGCTGCGGTGGCCGGGGCGCAGAAATAAACGCTCCCCACAATTTGTGGAAATAAACGGTCCCCCACAATTTGTGGAATGTCTGGATTTGTATCAGGGCTCGGCTTCAGCCGTGCCGACAGAATTTCGTTCTTAGCAGGGCTTTGGCCCCTGTACCTCAGCGGCTAAAGCCGTCCTGTTAAACCGCGGTTACGGCACGACTCGAAGTCGTGCCCTGACACAAAGCTGAACACGCTGACTCATCGGAGCGCTTCTTATCTCTCGTGATTCTGCGCACCGTCCCGCAACCCAGCATCATCCAAGTCACGGGAGCGAATTGATATGAGCACTCTTGTACATCCAGCGCCACAGAAATTGAAACAACCTTCTCTGCCCCAAGGCGACTCGTGCCTGGTGGTCATTTTCGGAGCCACTGGAGATCTCACCCGCCGCAAACTGATTCCCGCGCTATACGATCTGGCCTGTGTCGGCTGCACCAGCCGTAACTTTGAAGTACTCGGTATCGGGCGAACCAAGCTTGCCGACGAGAACTTCGGTGGGCGTATGCATGAGGGCGCCGCGACCTCGAAAGACGCTCGCAACTTCACCGAGGAAGGCTGGAAAGATTTCACTCAACGGCTGCATTACCTGCCCGGAGATGCGAGTAAGCCGGAATTTTACCCGCAGCTGAAGGCGAAGATCGAAGAGATGCAGAAGAACGGAGCCAGCAAGAACATCCTGTTCTACGTCTCGACTTCAGCTTCCCTGGCGCCGCCCATCGTGGAAGGCTTGGGCCAGTCCGGACTGGCGCGCAATAACGAGGGCTGGACTCGCATCGTTCTGGAAAAACCGTTTGGCCGCGACCTGGCCAGCGCGCAGGAACTGAACGAAATCGTCTCCCATGTATTCGACGAGCGGTCGGTGTATCGCATTGACCACTACCTGGGCAAAGAAACCGTGCAGAACATCATGATGTTTCGCTTCGGCAATTCCATGTTCGAACCAGTGTGGAACCGCAATTACATCGACTACATCGAGATCACCGCCGCTGAAAAGCTGGGCGTCGAAGGCCGTGGAGCATTTTACGAAGAGACCGGCGCTCTGCGAGATATGGTGGCCAATCATATGCTCCAGTTGCTGATGCTGACCGCGATGGAGCCGCCGGTCAGCTTTGACGCCGACGCGGTGCGCGGGCACAAAGTAGAAGTGCTCAGCGCCATCCGCCCTATGACAAAAGACGAGGTGGCAAAGCACACAGTTCGCGGTCAATACGGCGCCGGCACGATTGATGGCAAGCCCGTGTCCGGTTATCGCCAGGAGCCTGGAGTCAAACCCGATTCGCAGACCGAAACCTACGCTGCGGTCGAGTTTCATATCGACAACTGGCGTTGGGCGGGAGTTCCCTTCTATGTGCGCGCGGGCAAGCGACTGGCGAACCAGCTGACCGAAATTGCGGTCCACTTCAAGCGCACGCCGCAGGCGCTGTTCTCCCGCAATACCGAAGGGGTACACCACAACATCATCACCATGCGGATCCAGCCAAACGAAGGCATCTCGCTCAGCTTTAGCGCCAAGCAACCGGGCTTGCAGTTCCGCGACATCCGCGTGGATATGGACTTCTCTTATCACGACGCCTTCGGCACCGAAACCCCCGCGGCGTACGAGACGCTGCTGCTCGACGTGATGCGCGGTGATGCCACGCTGTTCACCCGGCGCGATGAAGTGGAAGCCGAGTGGCGCATCATTACTCCCATCGAAGAAGCCTGGACCCAGCTTCCGCCTCCGCAATTCCCCAACTACGCGGCCGGAAGCGAGGGACCTGGCGACGCCGACAAGCTCATCAAGTTCGACCGCTTCCGCTGGCGGCCGCTGGCGCATCCGGACGGACAACATTCGTAGTCACAGGAAACGCGGTTCGGCGAGCGCGTGATTATCGTCATCATGGGCGTAACCGGCGTGGGCAAGACGACCGTGGGGCAAGCACTCGCCAAAGATCTCGGCTGGCATTTCGCCGACGCTGACGACTATCACTCCGCTTCCAACATCGCGAAAATGCACGCCGGCATTCCGCTCACGGACGAAGATCGCGCGCCTTGGCTGCAAACTCTGCACGAGGCTATCGTGGCTTGGCTCGCAGCGGGAGAGAATGTCGCGCTGGCCTGCTCGGCGCTGAAGGCTGCCTATCGCGGCGTGTTGCTGATCAGTCTGGAAGTCAAGTTGGTGTATCTGCGCGGCAGCCTGCAACTCATCGCCGCTAGGCTGGCTTCGCGGCGCGGTCACTACATGGATCCGCATCTGCTGCGCAGCCAGTTCGAAACTCTGCAGGAGCCGGCGAACGCGTTGATCGTTGCCGCGGATTTGACTCCGGCAGAGATTGTGGACAAAATTCGCGGCGCGCTGGCACTATGATGAACGTTCTCGGCATCTAACCGAAGTTCCTCCATGCCTAATCCTCAAAGAGGCCGCATACTGCTGTGGACGCTGGTGGCCCTGCTGCTGGCTGCCTGCATCGCGTTTGTTGTGTTGTTGACCGTGCCGCCGCCCATCGAGCGCTGGCTGCAAGCCCGGATCCTGCTGGCGTTGCGCCAGCATTACCAGAGCGATGTCGAGCTGGAAAATCTTCATGTCACCCTCATCCCCGCGTTTCGCGCCACTGCCGAAAACTTTGTGCTGCCCAATCGCGGCGACGGCGAGTTTCCGCCGCTCATCACGGTGAAGCGGGTCACCATCTACGCCGATGTTTTCGAACTGCTGCGCGACCCCGCCCACATCGACTGGGTCAAACTGGATGGGCTGGTTATTCACGTTCCTCCCAAGCGTGAGCCCGGAGCGCGCGGGCAGGCAGCGCCGGTGAAATCCAGCACGCACCTGGCGAACTTCGTCATCGATCAGGTCGATGCCGACAACACCGAACTGTACGTTCTGCGCAAGGATCCTAAGCGCGAACCATTGAATTTCGATTTGCGGCGGCTCACTCTGCACAGCGCCGGCGTTGGCCAACCGATGACGTTTAAGTCCGAGCTTACCAATCCCACTCCCCCAGGCTTGATCGAAACTACGGGGCGGTTTGGCCCCTGGGATTTGGACGAACCTTCCGACACCAAAGTCAGCGGCCATTACATCTTTCAGCATGCCGACCTGTCAGTATTCAACGGAATCTCGGGCATTCTCTCTTCGGTGGGCGACTACAACGGCGTGCTGCGCAATATCGTGGTTGACGGCACCACCGATACGCCCGACTTCCAGCTCGACAGCGGAGGCGAGTCGGTGCACCTGACCACGCAATTCCATGCGATCGTCGATGGCACCAACGGCAATACCTATCTGCAGCCGGTGAAGGCGCACTTCCTCGACTCCGACATTGTGACCAACGGCCAGGTATCCAGCCGGCCGGGCGATAAGGGTAAAACGATCCTGTTGGATGTGGATATTCATAAAGCGTGGGTGCAGGATGTGCTGATGCTGGCCGCCAAGTCCGAGCCTCCGGTGCTGACCGGGGGACTCACGCTGAAGGCCTACATGGTGCTGCCGCCGGGAAAAGATCGGGTGCTGCAGAGGATGCTGTTGAGCGGGACGTTCCGGATTTCGGAGGCGAGATTCACCACCGATAAAATCAAGGACACCATTGCCGACGTCAGCCGGCATGGCCAGGGTCGGCCCGATGACATGACGATCACTGACGTGCCGGCGGATTTCGCCGGAGAGTTCAGTTTGGCCAAAGGCAATCTCAGCTTCGCACAGTTCCGCTTCGTCGTGCCCGGGGTCCTGGCTCAGATGAAAGGCTCCTACGGGCTACATAGCGAGCGCATCGATTTCGTCGGAGACGTGAAGCTGCAGGCGACCGTGTCGCAAACCATGAGCGGCCTGAAGCATTGGCTGCTGGTGCCGTTCGATCCCCTGTTCATGAAGCACGGCGCCGGGACTTATCTGCCGGTAGAGATCGCGGGAACGCGAGAACATCCGGAAGTGAGATTGCAGCTGGGCAAGATGTTCTAGAACCTATCCCTAATCTCCTAAGTCGCTGCAATCAGATTTGTATCAGGGCCCGGCTTCAGCCGGGCCGCAAAAGCTGTCGGCTATGACTTGGGCTTCACCTGCTGAAAAAGTCGGGTTCGATGTAGTTTGAAGGGGCGCACCTTCAGGTGCGCCGTCGCAAGTCCTTTGTATTTGTCATCACGAACCGGCTTCAGCCGGTGAGGGATCTGCTATTCCGACTTTTTCAGCAGCCTCTGAAGACGTGCCCTGACACAAAGCTGACTGCGACGATTTATGAGGTGGTTGCTACTTATCTTGCGCCCGGCCTTTCCACTCTCCACCCCTGCCCGACCAGAACTTCAGCGCGGAATGAAGCGTCGCTGCCATGTAGAAAAGAGCGCTGACCGGCAATGTCAAAGCCCATAGCGGATTCAGTCCATAAGACCGGATCATGGGAAAATAAATCGTAATCATCAACAGGTAAGCCACACCGCCAAGCGCCGCCAGGATCAACGTTCGGTTGGCCAGCATTGCGAGCGGCAACAGATACAACAACATCATCCCTGCAATCGCACCCAGCAGCAGCCACACCGAGTGCCGTAACTGGTTGAAGGCGGTGCGGGCAATCATACGTTCAATTTCGCCCCACGAGTTGTAGGGCCGCAGGCTGCGAGTATCGCTAGTCAGCCCCAGCCACACCTTGCCTCCAGTGGATTTGACTGCGCGGGCCAGGGCGCAATCGTCGATGATTTCCCGCCGTATAGCAGCGATTCCGCCGATGCGCTCCAGTGCCGTCGGCCGGATCAGGATGCAGCCTCCCGCTGCGCCCGCCGTCTGGCGATGCGGATCGCGAATCCATTGCGGGGGATAGAGCATAAAGAAAAAGAACACGAATGCGGGAATCAGCAGCTTCTCCGCGAAGCTGCGGCAGTGCAGCTTTACCATGAACGAGACCAGATCGTAGTTCCCGGCTTCGGCGAGTGCAACCAAGGTCGCAACGTTGCTCGGCGAGTGTTCTATGTCGGCATCGGTCAGCAGCAGAAACTGCGGATTTAAAGCCAACGCCTGCTCGATGCCCTGCCGCTCTGCCCAGAGTTTGCCGGTCCAGCCGTGAGGCAAAGGACGTCCAGAAATCACAGTGAGATGCTCGGCTTGCGAGATATCGCTGGCAGCTTGGCGGGAAACTTCGGCGGTGTCGTCGGAACTGTTGTCGTCGACGACGAAAATGTGCATCGTGCTGGCGCAACTCTGCCGCAGAAGCGAGACGACCGTCCGTCCAATAACTTCAGCTTCGGTACGCGCCGGAATAACAACCGCGATCGGACCACTGATTTTCGCTAGCGTGGAATTCCGCGCTCGCCAGCGCTCTACCATCCAAAACCGCCCGTGGGCCAGCAGCAGATAGAGCCAGGCCAAGACGCATATCGATCCGGCGATCACCGCCAACGAGTCTGCCAAGGATGGCCTAATAAGTTTCAGTATAAAGTTCTGCGAACGTAGGTTAGAAATAGTCTGAAACGGTACGGCATACGCTGGAAGAAACTCGATCATTACAGATAGCGATCACAGAACTCCCTGGGACTTAGAATCGACCCCGCGTTGAGTTGTACTGCGAGCAAATCCTTGTCTCCCGACACCAGACAGCGGGCTTTTGACTGAAGAAAACAGTCAACGAATTTGATGTCTGCCAGATCACGACAGGAGATGCCCGACGCTGCGACGGGGTGGACCAGTTTGCCATAAGTGCGCACCAAATCGAGAAATGGTTCGCCATTGATTTCAGGAAAATTGCCGGACAGCTCAGCCAGCACGCGTTGATATTCCTGATAAATCGCCGAAGAATAGACAACCGTTACGCGCTGGTCGCGCCAGGCCATCAGTATGCGGTGAGGCGGTGCCGAAAAGAAAATGCCCGACACAAAGGCGTTGGTGTCGAGCACAATTCTCATGGTGCGGTCCGGACCGCGTCGATCGCGCGCTTGACGTCCTTCGTGGTCAGACGGGCGGCGCGGGCCTGGCGCCGGGCTTCACGCGCCAGGTCGTCAAACTCCTTCCAGGAAGGCGCTGACACTTGTTGTAAAAGCAGTGTATTCCCTCGGGCGACCACGACAAACTCCGCTCCCGGTTCCAGCGATAACTGCTCACGGATACGCTCTGGGATAACCACCTGCCCTCGGGATGACATCTTTGTAGTGAGCGGATTCATAATCTTACCAGTAAGATCATAGCACGTCGCGGCAAACGAGTTGTTTTGACCCTACCGGCTGGCCAGCCCGCCGGCGGTTTCTCCCCCGTCGATCACATAAACCTGTCCGGTGAGATAAGCGGCGGCGTCGGAGGCGAGAAAAGCGAACAGCGCCGCCACCTCTTCGGGTTGAGCATGGCGGCCCAGGGGAATTTTCTGGTTAACGGCCTCCAGCATCGCCTCGGAATATTCAGCGCGCTGCATGGGAGTCAGCACATATCCGGGTGCGACCGCGTTCACCCTTACTTTAGGAGCCAGTTCCAGCGCCATCGACCGGGTCAGCTCGATCACTCCCGCCTTGGTGGCGTTGTAGTCGGCGTAAAAAGGATGGCCCACGATCCCGTTGGTCGAGGCCATATTCAGAATTACACCGCCGCCATGCTCGGCCATATAGCGCGCCGCGGTTTGGGCCACCTGGAAGACGCCGGTCAGGTTCACGGCCAGAACTCGGTCCCATTCTTCCGGCGTGATGTCGAGAAACTTGTGGCGAATACTGATGCCGGCATTGTTGATCACCACATCCAGCCCGCCCAGCGCAACAATGATATTGCCGAAAGCATGCTGCACTTGCCGACCATCCGCTACGTCGGCGAGGAAAACCCCGGCGATCCCAGGCTGTTCCTGGAGAATCCGCTCGCCGGCCGGCTGATCGCGATCGATAATCGCGACCTGCGAGCCTTCCTCAAGAAAACGCCCAGCGGTGGCAGCGCCGATGCCGCTGGCGCCTCCGGTGATGACCACCCGCTTGCCTTTTAATCCGCGCATAGATCTCTTCGCACTGTGAAGTCTGGCGGACAGAATAACAAACACCAATTCCCTTCTCCAGCCTGGGCCCATTTCGGGAACCAGCCGATTTTTTGTCGTAACACGACTTGTACATGCGTGCTACCCTGACAATGGCATGGATTGTGACAGGGACGTTTCCAAATGAGCACTCTCAGCCGTATCGGCGTGGCACTCGACTCGACCTTGCTGGAGCGGTTTGACCGCTACATCATCACCCAAGGTTACAGCAATCGCTCCGAGGCTTTCCGCGACCTCATTCGCGACCGGTTGAACGCTTCGCGTTTGCACTCGCCCAAGGCCTTTGTGGTCGGTACCGTAACCCTTATTTATGATCATCACTCGCGGCTTCTGCCCGAGAAACTCATGCAGTTACAGCATCAGTACCACGAAGTCATCATCTCAACCGTACATTCTCACCTCGATCACGACATGTGCCTGGAGGTGGTGGTGGTCAAGGGCCAACTTGGACAGGTGCAGGGATTGGCTGATCGCTTGATCGGCATCAAAGGGGTGCAGCACGGCAAGCTGGTCATGAGTTCTCCCGAAGCGTATCTGGGCGAACACGCCAACGGTCACCGCCACCAGCGTCGGCACTCCCACTCCCATTAGCGCAGAACGTGGCATTGCCCGGGGGTATGGCCTTGGCCAGCTGTAGCACGAAATGAACGATGGTGTTACACAGAACGGTCTGCATCCGGTCATTTCGTCCTGCTTTCCGATCTCCCCGGTTCGCGTACTTCGCCTATCGTCCATAGTTTCCCGATCGCTGGGCGTTCTGCTTTGCAGTCTCCTGCTCTGCGCCAGCGCCTTGGCCGATACCGGAACCCTTCGGGGACAAGTCCTCGATCCCCAGGGAGCTGCGGTCTCCGGCGCCACGATCAAATTGCTGAATGCGGCGGGAACCAAGATTGCCGAAACCGTCAGCGACCAGGAAGGCAACTTCGTGTTGGCCGGGATCGATCCGGGAGTGTATCAGGTGACGGCCGAAGGTCCGTCCTATGCCACCGTGGTGGCCAGCGTCACCATCGCTTCCGGCCAGCAGCAACAGATCACCCTACAGTTTGGCCAAGGAATCACTCAGCTATCGGGAACCGTCGTTGACACCTCTGGCGCATTGATTGCGGGGGCGTCCGTGATGGTTCGGAGCGCGGACGGTACCGTGCAAAGATTGACCCAGTCAGACAGCAACGGCATCTTCAGCATTTCTGGACTCTCGGCAGCCAACTATCGACTTGCCGTATCGAATCCCGGTTTTGAAACCAAAGAAATGCCCGTCACCATAGGGACCACCAGGGAACCGGCCCCGTTGCGCATCTCTCTGGCGGTGAGCGCCGTGAGTACAAATGTAGAGGTCCAGGGCCGCGAGGATAGCCTTATCGGAATTGCCGATTCCGCCACCCAGGGAACCGTGGGCGCAAATGAAATCGAAGATCGTCCGATTCTTCGTTCGGGAGAAATCCTGGAGACGGTTCCCGGTCTCATCATCACGCAGCACGCCGGCGGCGGTAAGGCCAATCAATATTTCCTGCGCGGCTTCAATCTCGATCACGGTACGGATTTCGCCGTATTCCTCGACGGTATGCCTCTTAACCTGCCGTCGCACGCGCACGGCGAGGGTTATGCGGACATGAACACTGTCATCCCGGAGCTGGTGCAGCGGCTGAATTACGAGAAAGGTCCCTATTACGCTGAGGTCGGCAACTATAGCTCGGCTGGATCGGCCGACATTAAATATTTTAAGACACTGCCCCAGAACTTCTTCACGGTCGAGGGCGGCATGTATGGGTTTGCGCGGGCCGTTTTCGGCGTATCGCAAAAGCTCGGCTCGGGCAATTTGCTGTACGGCGGAGAAGCCTATTACGATAACGGCCCCTGGGTGCATCCGGATGCTTATGCCAAATTCAACGGCCTTCTCACCTATAGCCAGGGCGGCGAGGCCGAGGGTTTCAGTATCACAGCCCGCGCTTACCACGGAAAATGGGACTCCAGCGATCAAATCCCCATTACCGCCGTACCTCTGGTTGGCTTCTTCGGCGCACTGAACCCAACCGACGGTGGCAATTCACAGCGTTATAGCTTACAGGCTGAATGGCATCGCCAAGGGGCAAATTCCGCGACCACAATCATGGCCTACGGATTTTATTACGATCTCGATTTATTTTCCGATTTCACTTACTTTCTGGATGACCCCATAAAAGGCGATCAGTTCGAGCAGCAGGACAGGCGCTGGGTGACGGGGGTAGACGCGGCCCACACGATTTTCAGCCAATGGTTTGGCCGCAAAGTGGAAAATACCTTCGGCCTGCAGGTCCGCAACGATTGGGTTCACAACGGCCTTTACCGGACGGAAGATCGTATGCGCACCGACAAGAATGATATCGACGCTTGCGATGCCGAACCCATCCCGGAGTGCGCTACCAATCCGAATCTGATCGCGGTCCTGCCCGCAGATACCGATTTGAATAGATTTACGGACACGATGCTGGGTTTTTATGCAGAAAACAAAGCCCAGTGGGCGGAAAAATTCCGCTCGGTCCTGGCCTTGCGCGGCGACGAAGCAATCTATAACGTCACCAACTTGACTCCCACCTATGTCGCCACCGAATTGCCTGGCGCTCCGGTGATCAACTTTGCACAGCTCAATTCCGGCACGGCCAGCAAGTTCCTGCCCAGCCCAAAAGCCAGTTTGATTTTCGGCCCGTGGGCCAAGACTGAGTTCTATATACAGGGGGGATTCAGTTTTCACAGCAACGACGCGCGCGGCGCAACGCAAAGGGTTGAACCGATTTCGCCGGACTATCCTTTCCCCACGCCCTCCACCCCAATTTCCCCCCTGGTTCCAACCAAAGGCGCCGAAATCGGCGTGCGCACTGTGGCCGTCCCCCATCTGCAAAGTACCCTTTCGATCTGGTATCTCTACAGTGCTTCCGAACTGCAGCAGGATGGTGATACCGGAGGCACGGTTGCTTCAGCATCGCCAAGCAATCGCTATGGCGTCGAATGGGCGAACTTTTACACGCCAACGAAACATTTGGCTTTTGATTTTGACTTGGCGGACTCCAAGGCAATTTTTACCTCGATAGACGCAGTCGATGCTGCACCGGGCAGCCCAGGTGGCAAGTGGGTGCCCGAAGCGGTTGGGCTGGTGATTTCATCGGGCGTCACAGTACAGAGTTACAAGAACTTTTGGGGGAGTTTGCGCCTGCGCGCCTTTGGCCCGCGCAATTTGACATCCGACGCAATTTACCGCTCAGCCTCGACGGCGCTGCTCAATGCGGAGATCGGTTATCACATTAACAAAACATGGAGCGTTTCGGCGCAATTGTTTAATTTGCTTAACCGCTACGATCACGACATTGACTACGCTTATACCTCCCGAATAACGCCAACAGGCCCGGCTGCATTTACCGACGTTTTTCACCCCGTCGAACCGATTCAGGTGCGACTCGGGTTACATTACACCTTCGGGTCGAGGTGAAGTTTGGACGAATCGATTCTTTTGTTCAACCGGTGGGAGAGCGGGGATATATATTCCTGACCCTACTTCTTGCTTGTCGCGTCAAACCCGCCAGACCACCGAGGGGCTGTCCTATCCGGCCAATGTTGCTCCCGTGGAGCAAGTTGTAAGCGTTCCATTGAAGTCCTACATCAGCGCCAGTTTCACCTATTGCTTCAAGTGAGGCGATAGCGGAGGTAAGCTATCCCCAGGAATGCCACCGATACCGTGAAGCTAACCGGGCAGCCGCCAAAAATTAGCGCCATCGAGATCTTCCCTTTCGTTGGCGGCAACGATAAGCTTGCAGAACCGATTGATTCGTCAGAGGCGACGAGCACTCTGCGCGACTCCGCGAGGTCGCGTCGGCCGCCGAAGATTTATCAGGCGTACCAATCTCGACGCTGAGCAAGGAATCATCCTTGGCGGACGGCACGAGAATCGCTGATGACGTAGGAAAAGGACTGATGGACACCAGGATATCCGTACGGCCAGAACTGAAACGCAAAGCGATCCACGAGTTCTGGGAACTTGTGGCTATTTTCTTATTTCTGGCATTCTTTTTTTGCGCCCTGGCTGCCTACAGCTCGTTGCTGCTGAGCGAATTTCATGTCAAGTATTTGAGCTATGCCTTTGCCCTGTTCAACGCTCTGGTAATTTCCAAAGTCATTCTTATCGGCGAATACGCCCATGTGGGCAGGAAATATGAAGGCAGGCCACTGCTTCTGTCGGCTATTTACAAGGCTTTTCTCTTTGGTCTGCTGGTGTTCGCCTTTCACATGGCCGAGGAGATCATCAAAGGTCTTCTGCATGGAGTAAGGATCGAAAAAACGTTCCGCGAGATACGACTGGACGATCTGGGGGCTCGCAGTATCGTCATATTCTGTGTCTTCATCCCGTTGTTCGCCTTTCGCGAATTTCGCCGGGTGCTGGGTGACGAACAGTTCCGCGCGCTACTTTTCCGCTCCAGAGAAGCGAACCACTCAGACTCCGCCGGCAGAAGCTGACCGCTATTAGAGCGGCGACGCGGGCGAGGGTCGCGGGCCACGACAAGGCAACTTACCAGGGCCGATCAGGAGAATCCACTTGAGACAATTTGCGATCGTGATGGCGGTCTTGCTGACTGCGTCGGCGGTGGGACACTGCAAAGGGACGAAGCTGGTAGCCAGCGTGAAGAATCCCGAATACTCCGGACAGCGCTTCAAGAAAGTGCTGGTGATCGGGATGAGCGACAGCCCGGCGATTCGCTCTGACTTTGAAGATGCCATGGCCAACCAACTCACGCGCGATGGAGTCGAAGCCGTTCCCGGCCATTCCATCCTGCTGCGGCCGGCGTCGGCGCAGATGGAAGTGAGTTACTTGAAGGTGCAGATCAAGGAGCATCACATCGATGCCGTCCTGGTATCGCGGCTGGTGAGAGTACAGAATGACGTGACTTACATCCCCGGCCAGAGTTATTCAGTTCCTTATCCTTACTACAATTCATTCTATGGCTATTATGGCAATGTCTACCGGCAGGTCTATACACCAGACTATCTGCGGGAAGACAAAACAGTGCGAATAGAAACCAACCTATACGCGACCTCGACGCCCGAAGGCGAGTTTGTCTGGACCGGCATCAGCGACACCTTTAATCCTCAGTCAGCGGCGAAGGCTATCGATGCTGTTGTGAAAGTGGTGGTGAAGGATCTGGAGAAAGAGGGGATCTTCTGACGTGCTAACTCCACATCCACCCGATAGCGACGAATGCGCGCGCTTCGCCATAGCAACGTTCGGCTATTCCGCCAGCCCTGCGTAAGCAGTCATTGCTCCAAATCGGCGGCTACGGTGACTTTCCCGCTCGACGCCGTCAGCTTTCGCTCCCAAAGTTTAAACCCATGCTTCGCAATCGTGATGGTATGTACTCCGGCAGGAACGGTTACTTCTGAGGGAGTGTCTCCAACGAAATTACCGTCAACAGAGATTTCTCCTCCAGCTGGATTTGAGGTGATGTCAAGCTGAGCGTTCGCTGCATTCGTTTGCCCCGAAGCCGCACTGGACGAGGCAACATTCGATGATTGACCCACTGTAGGCGCAAACTTCGCGGGATCAAGTGGGGTTATGCCGTTCACATAGGCGGTGATTTCCGTTCCCTTTGGGATTGTAGTGTCTTTACCGTGCATGAAAAGAAAAAACGGCGCGGCCGGCCATACCACTATCGCTGTCGCGACCATTCCTCCTGTCATTGCCCCTGTATGTCCGCCGCCTTTAGTCTCCTTTACTGCCCTTAGAGTCGCCTTCTCGCCGTCCGCGAGCTTGACGTAATCGATCTCTATGTCAAGCTTTCCGCCGCGGGCCATGCGTTTCTTGTGCTCGACATCGGTAATCGTTCCGATCGCAAGGTTGCCCTTCGGAACCACAACCACATCTTGGACCTTCACCTCTTCCAGAACCTCGAAATCGATATTGTCGCCAGTCTTTGCATCCGCCGAGCTGAGAGTTCGATTCAACCGCAGCTTGATGGGAGTGCCATCATCGAGAACAAACTTGTTAGAAGCTGAAGAGGTCACCGGCTTGGGAGGAGCAGTAACTGGCGTAGCGGTAGGTTGCGGAGCCGATGTTGGGTGATCTTGCGCGAACGTAGCTACGCAGATAACAAGACAAAGCACAGCAAGGCCAGACAGTTTCACTACGTACTCCTTGGCGAATGAAAGGAAGTATATCCCTAAACACTTCGATCTTGAAGAAGTCAGCAGCGGCAGCGCGGTTCCGGCAAACCAAATGAAAGGTATCTCCAAGCGTTGAGCAGGCGACCGGAAGCGGCACACGCAAAGGCAACCAGTGGCAGTGCCGCATGTTGAGGGATTAGCCAAGCGAACACTGCGGCGAGCCCTAAACCCAAAGTGACGCTTGGCAAAAGCGCCCACACGCGCGAGGTCGAAAACAGGCGCTCCCCAGCGTACAAACTGCAATAGCCCGCCGCAATCGCAGCGAAGCCAAAGACTTCCCGATGGATATCGCGAAAGGTCGATAAGATTGACTCGGCGGTACACATCGCAGCGATGGACTGCACCGTGTTGATCACTACAACCACGGCCAGGGTGGACGCGGCGAACAAAATCGTCGCCTGAAGAATGCGCCTCGCCCATCGTTCTGGTGCATAAACAGAAGCAAATGCTGGGGCGATCTCCTGTGGATCACCGAACCGCATCCTGACGATCCGGGCGGCGGTCTCATCGTCGTAGCCCTGGGATCGCACCTCCTCAGCCAGGTCGTCCAGGTGAGCGCGCAACTCCTTCGCCACTTCACAGCCACGCTTATTGCCCGGAAGCTGGGCCAGCAAGATTACTCGGGAAACGATGTGATCCAGATGCGTCACGAATTGGAGGGCTGCCTGGAGATATGGGCGCTGGTTGCGCTTAGTTCCCTGGCCTTTGAGAAGAAAAGTCCGTCGCAAGAACAAGGTACGGTTGCTTCATCCGTGAAACCTTAAGTTGGCTGCACTCGGGAGGTTCGGCTGCATCTCCAGAACTCCGCGCCTTGATCCGCGTACAATCAGTGAGCGGACCGGTATGTTCCGCCTGAGCTGACTCCAGGAAGACGTTAAAGGCTTCTTTGACTGCGAGCGCAATCGGAACTGCAGCCTGGGTTCCGGGTCTGACGCGCAGAATGGGGCCCCTGCATCCCCCTGCCGTCAGCTGTCGACATGCTCGAGAACACCGTAAGAGCGCAGTTTAGAAGGTAAGTGAAAGCTGGACAAATTAAGTCAGCATCCACTTAGGGCGAAGAGTGAACATGATTGACCACGACGCAAAAACCGATCCCACGATCACTCCTATTACCGTGCTCACCGGATTTCTCGGTGCCGGCAAGACCACCCTGCTCAATCGTATCCTCAATGGCAATCACGGACTTCGCATCGCTGTCATGGTGAACGACTTCGGCTCGGTCAACATCGACGCCGACCTGGTAGTCGGGGTTGAAGCCAGTGGAGACATCATCAGCCTGGCCAACGGCTGCATTTGTTGCAGCATGCGTGATGACATGCTTGTCGCGGTCGAGCGCCTCACCGAGCGCCCGGAACAGCCCGAGTACATCATTCTGGAAGCCAGTGGTGTGGCCGATCCTTCCAGGATTGCTTTTAGCTTCATCCACGCCAGTCTCCGTGAACGTGTCCGTCTCGATAGCATCCTGTGTCTGGTGGACGCGTCGCAACTGTTCGCCGTGCCCGAGCAGATGGAGTTGAAGATGCGCCAGATCGCCTACTCGGACATGCTGATCTTAAGTAAGACGGATCTCGTCGGCCGCGAAGAAGTTGGCCAAATCAGAGCGTGGCTCGACGACCGCATTGGCCGTTACCGCCTGGTCGAAGCCCCCCGCGGCGAGGTGCCGATGGAAGTCCTGCTCTCCAGCGGACGCTTCGATCCCTCGCAGATGAAGGCTGACCACGCGCCCGTCGACCAATGCGCTAGCGGAAACTGCGATCATGAAAACCACCTGCACCACACTTCAACCTTCAGCACCTGGAGCTTCGAGACGGACCGTCCCCTATCGCTGGAAGCGTTGCGCTCCGCTGCCTCGAAACTTCCGGCAAACATTTATCGAGCCAAAGGAGTGGTGTATTCCTCTGACGTTCCTGACCGTCGCGCCGTGTTGCAAGTGGTCGGCAAGCGGGTTGATATTTCGTTGCGGGAGGAGTGGGGTGACCGCCCTCCGCTGACCCAGATTGTAGCTATCGGTTCACCCGACGGCATCGATGCGAGTGCGTTGCAAGACAGATTCGAACAGTGCTTTAGCGCATAGGCTGAATCCTTTTCATGCATCCACGTCCATCCTGGCCAAGAAGTCGGCACAAGAACGGATCGCTTCCAGTTTATCTTCGCGCAGGCCCATCAGATCATGCTCAGTGAGGCGTCCTTCGTGGAGCAGCGTCCCGAACACGTAACTGAGCCTTGAGCCCCGATATTCGTATTTGCGATCGATCTCTTTCCGACGTTGCGTCAGATGGTGCTCCAGCTCCCATAATTCGGACGGATCCTTAATCTCGGCGGCCATCTGCTTTGCCTGCTGGATCACCTCCTGCAATTCCTGGTTCAGAACATGGTCGAAGGCTTTCCGGGCAATCGCCCGTTCCGACTTGGACCAGGTCAGTTCGTCCTCCCTGTGATGGCTGGCTGGGCCGGCAGAAGAGAATGGGATCGTCATGTTCGAATCCTCCGTGCGGGCATTCTAGCTCTTACCCAGGGATCGTTTCCAGCGATCCCGAAGTGGCGACTGCGGATTCGGTTCATACGGTTTGGCATCGGCTCCGAGGTAAACCAGATCGTTGACCGGATGGCCCAAATTTTGTTTGCAGCCGAGATAACGCTCCGTCGTCAGAGGCTGGCATCGCGCTGCGAGGTTGTCGCAAACCACCGGTGTGCTTAGCGAGGCCCGGCGCTTGGAGATGGCTTGTCCATCCGTTCCACATATTGAGCGCGAGCTGGGCTGGCCTCGAATGGATCGGCAAAGTACTGCGTCTCTCGCGCCACCTGTTCGCCCCTGAACTCCATGATGCTCACCGTGTAGGATGGCTTGCCATCATAGGACAGGATGAATTCGGTGACCCAAAGATCACCGCTGCCAATGATTCGCTGGACCGTAAAGCGCTTCCGGTTCGGCTGGATCGTGCGGGTGATCTGTATGTTGCGCCGGCCGCGTATGCGCTCGCCTGACTGGGGGTATTCCAGCACCGCGTCCTGGTGATAGATGCGGTGCTCGGTTTCAAAATCGTTGGCATCGGAGGCCGCCCAATGTTGATCCAATGCCGCGCGTATCTGTTGATCTCCCATCTCACCCTCCTGCGCCAGGGGAAAGCTTAGACTGCCGTATGACCTGGTTTCAAGGGGATCAAATTCGTACCGTGAAAATCACCTCGAAGCCGCTGGATTTTTGGCCAGGAACTTGTTCGGAACGACGCCCCGCAGAAGCCGTCAAATTTAATTCATGGCGGATTTGCTCGCGGATCGTGCGGGCCACTAGCGTGGCTGTGGCCAGGGCCGTCTTGTTCTCGCAACGATCAGGGGCTTACCGCGCAGCTGCGGATCATCGCGCCTGCTCGACCGAAGCGTAAAAGGCCATCCATGTCGACATGAATTATTTTTCGCACAACCCTCTCGCAAACCCGCCATTCCGATCCGACGGTTGAGCGCATATCGGGCCATCCTTTACTGCCGTTGATGTAAATTTTAGAGGAAATGCATGCAGTCGTTTTTGGGTCAAACTTCTATTCCGCTCTTGCGGTTTCTGTTCTCTTCCTCCACACCCTGTTCATCTTGTGGGTCGTTTTCGGCGCCTTGCTGACCCGCTCGCGCCCGATCTTGCGCTGGCTACATATCCTGTCTCTTATCTGGGGAATCCTTGTGGAAGTGCTCCCCTGGCCGTGTCCTCTGACCCTGCTCGAGAGCTGGCTCGAAGGCCAGGCCGGTGTCCAGCCTGAACAGGGTGGCTTCCTCCTCCATTATCTGGACAGGCTGGTCTACCCGAACATTTCCCCCGGCGTGTTGACGATTGCGGCGGTCATCATTTGCGGCCTGAATCTTGCGTTCTATGCCCGCCAAATCTGGGTCGTTCGGGAGCGATGACGTCGCTGCACGGGGTGAGCCTGCTGATTCATTTGTCCGGCCTGTCGCTGAATGGTTGCCTCCGGCCTTGAATTTTTCCCAAGCAAAAAACGGGGAATTCGGCCTACAATATTGGCAGTCGTTGCCCGCCGTGGCGCGCAACCGTGGAGGTAGAAAATGAATCGGCCTGGTGTCCTGCGGGTTCTTTTCCTTAGCTTGGTATTGGCAGTGTTCGGAGGTTCCGCTGAGTTTGCCTATGCTGGAGCTCACGGCGGCGGTGGTGGTGGATTCCACGGCGGTGGTGGTGGATTCCACGGCGGCGGTGGTGGATTCCACGGCGGCGGCGGTGGATTCCACGGCGGCGGCGGTTACGGTGGCTGGCATGGTGGTGGCGGCTACGGCGGCTGGCATGGCGGCTATGGCGGCGGTTATGGTGGCTATCGCGGCGGCTACGGCGGCTACTATCGCGGCGGTTATGGCGGCTACTATCGCGGCGGCTACGGTGGCTACTATGGTGGTGGCTACTATGGTGGCTGGGGATGGCCGTGGGGCTTCGGCGTCAGCTTGAATTTCGGCTGGCCCTATTACGGATATTACGGAGGATATTACGGATACCCCTACGCCTATTCCTATCCGTACTATTATCCCTACTATCCGAACTCTTACTATGCTCCGGGCTACTACGCTCCGAGCGGCGCTCCGACAGGCTATTCCGATCCCGCTCCTCCAGCGCAGGCTGGCGGTAGCTATCAGAACAGCGTCCCTCTTCGCCAACCAGCGCACCCCGCGAACAGCGTGAGACTGTATGAAGCGGTAAATCGCCATCCGGCGGCAAACTATGGTGCGGCAGCCGCTGTGAGCGGGGCGAGCTACCGTTCGGCTTCGGCTGAACGCCAGCTTCTGTCCATGCGTCCTGAGGTGCTGAACGTCGTCCGCGCTCTGCGCGCCATGCCGCCGCAGGCGCGGCAGCAGCAAATCGATTCAGGCCGATACAGCAATCTCTCACCGCAGGAAATGAAGCTGGTAAGGAATGCTGCGGGCGTCCCGTCCGGGGATTTCTAGCGCGACTTTGAGGTGCAATCGAGGCGAAGAGCAGCACTTGCGATCTCTCGCGCCGGGTAAACCTGCCATGGAAGTCGCCTGCGCGAAGCAGCGAAGCAGCCCGAGGACTTCCCTACTTGCCCAACCAAGGGGCTAGTACGGCGGAGGCGGTGGGCCGGGGACCCCGTAGGGATATGGTCCGTATCCAACTACAACTCCAAAAGGCGGCCGGCTGACTCCCAGTCTCTTGTCCCGAACGCTGGCCCAATCTTCGAATCCGTCTGGAGGAGGTGCCTTCTGTGCCGTATGCTGCAATGAACTTCCGCCCAGGAAAGTCACCTGCTGACCGGAATTTATCGTGACCCCAGGCCCACCACCCGCCGCCACAATGGAGCCTTTGCGCGTGGTGACCAAAGTCTTCTCCTCAGCCGGTTTGACCTCGACGCGATAAACACCGGTTTTGGTTACGGTCAGTGTGGCATTCGGAGTATCGATCTCGTAAATCTCTCCCGGAGGCAGGCGGAAAACCGTCAACCTAACCTCTCCCTGGTTGACGCTGATTTGCACGTTGCTGGGAGTAAGGGCAACGACCGTCAAGCTCGCCTCAGAATTCATACGGATGAACCCATCGCCGACATTGATTTCGGCTCGCGAGTTCGTTGCCGTCCACACATATTCCGACGGCATCAGGGGCTGATTCAACCGCGCTGCTGTCCACTGGTTGGTTGCACTCGGAGCGACCGACACCTCGCCCGAGATGTACTGCAAGATGGCTGGCCGCTGCGGAGCGCGTCCAGGAGGCATCCTGACTTGTCCAGCGCCTGATACCGTCAGCCCCAGGAACATCAGTATTGCGGGAGGAAGCAGCTTTCTCTCGTGTCTTGAATTTCGAAACATGACGCTCACCAGCTACAAGAATACCTCTTACAGCTCCTCCCAAGGCCACAAAAGGACCAGCAGAAGGAAGGCCCTGGAAGTAGCTTTGCAATTGCGATTGGGCGGCTCCTGCCTGCGGATTTCAATCCCAGAAGAACCCATCAGTTTGACGCTGTCCAAATCGATCAGGGCGCTACGGGGAATGATTAGGTAAACCATTGGACTTTTCCTCCGGCACCGGCTTCGCTGGATTGAATTGCTAAGCCATCGCGTAGAATCTTCGCTATGCCGACAGAGCAGGAAGCCACCGCCCTCGCCATACTCAGAAAGGTATCCCTATTCTCCAGCTTGTCCGAGCAGGAGTTTTCGTTCCTTACCTCTCACCTCTTGCCGCGTAAATATTCCTCTGGCGAACTTATCTTTAATGAAGGCGATGTTTGTATCGGCCTATATGTCGTGCAGTCTGGCAATGTCCGCATCTTCAAGAGCTCGGCGGGGGGACGGGAGCAGGTGCTTTCCATTGATGGGCCGGGCAGCTCAATTGCCGAGTTACCTGTCTTCGACGGCGGAAATTATCCCGCTTCAGCCCAATCGGTCAGCGACAGCACACTGCTGTTCTTCAGCCGTCAGGATTTCCAGGCTCTCTGTATGCAGCATCCCGACGTTGCCCTCAAAGTTCTGAAGGTGGTGGGCGCACGTTTGCGCCAGCTTGTGGGCATTATCGAAGAGCTTTCGTTTACGACCGTGCGGCATCGACTCATCGCACTTCTGGTGCGACTGGGCAAGACCGAGGGGGTTCGAAACGGCAACGGCGACGGGATCTTCCTGACATTACCGGCGAACAACAGCGAACTGGCGGCACAGATCGGCACTGTCCGCGAATTGGTATCCCGCAATCTCAGCCGCCTACAGGCTGAAGGACTGATTCAGGTCGACAACCGCAAGTTGGAAATTCCATCCCTCAAGCGCCTTGAGCAGGAACTGGAAGCTTCTGGAGGTTAGGCTCTCCAGATGACAATGCAGGGCCGCACTGCACAGTTGATCGAAAGTTCTTCGCGATTCATATAAGCATTTCAGCAACTGCTGCTCGCCAGCGCAGGGACCAAAGTCTCAGTCCGCCTGGATTTCTCGCAACCCCTCAATTTTGCCTCGCCGTGACAGAAGTCATAGTTCTCTTGCTCGACGACCGGTAGTCTGCCTTCGAAGGCGGGAACGAGCGCAAGGCGCCGACACTCGCAGAAGGAAAACAAAATGACACTAGCTGCCACCAAAACCGTAGGCGAAATCGCTGCCGAGATGCCCAGCGCAACTCGCGAATTTGAAAAACTTGGAATCGATTACTGCTGCGGCGGAACTCGCACTCTGGGCCAGGCATGTTCGGAAGCCAACATACCGGTTGACCAGGCTCTGGCAAGGCTGGAAAAAAACCTGGCATCCACTCAGCCCGCCCCCGGTCAGGATTGGCAGAATCTATTACTCGCGGACCTGATCGGACATATCACCACAACTCATCACGCGTTCGTTCGCGAGGAAAGCCCTCGCATTCAAGCGCTAGCCGCCAAGGTAGTCGGCGTACACGGCAAGAATCATCCGGAACTTCTGCAGGCGCAGCAAATTTTCTCCGCCCTCACTGAGGAGTTGCGAGTCCACCTGATGAAAGAAGAGCAGATGCTCTTCCCCTACATATCGCTCATGGAAGAGAGCGCTCTGGCGGGAGAGCCCGCTCCCCCGGCAATGTTTGGCACGGTGGCAAATCCGGTACGCATGATGATGCAAGAGCACGATGGCGCTGGCGAGGCCCTGCGTGCACTGCGCTACGTCACCGCTGACTACAAGGTTCCGGAAGACGCCTGCATCAGCTATCGCACTCTGTACCAGGCGCTGCAGGACTTTGAAGCTGACTTGCATCAGCACATTCATTTGGAAAACAACATCCTTTTCCCGCGGGCTGTCGCCATGGAAGGCAAAGGTTAACTTACGCGACACTTGGCAGAAGTCCGGGCCGCTCACTACGGCAAGACAATTCGGCCGCATGTCCATTCTTGTGACTTAAGTCATAGTGACGGTCTTGTGCCCTTCGTATTCTGATGTTGGCAAATAATCCAGACAGGAAGGTTCATAACGATGTTCTGCTACCAATGCGAACAGACCTCAAAGGGTGAGGGCTGCCGGGAAATCGGCGTCTGCGGGAAAGACGAGACCACCGCAATTCTCCAGGATCTGTTGATCCAGGCAGTCAAAGGTATCTCCATGTACGCGCATCGAGCCCGTCAACTTGGCGCGGCCGATCCCGAAATCGATGCGTTCACCATCCAGGCTATCTTCGCGACGCTCACGAATGTCAACTTCGATCCCCAGCGACTGGTTGAACTAATTCGTCAAGCAGTTGCCACGCGAGATGTTGCTCGCGCTCTCTATGAACGGGTCAGCGTTGAGTCCGGACAAGTTCTAGACACACTCGCGGGCCCGGCCACGTGGATTCCAGCCTCTTCTCTGGATGGCCTACTTACCCAGGGCCAGCAAACGCTTCTTCCGGCCCGTTTCCTCACCGAGGGCAAGGAGTTAGCAAACCTGCAGGAGTTGGTGCTTTACGGTATTAAAGGAGTGGCTGCCTACGCTGCCCACGCGCTCGCGCTGGGCGCGGGTGACCCGACTTCCTTCGCAAAGATTCATGAGATTCTAGACTTCCTCACCCATCCTTCTCCTACCGCGGACGAATTATTAGCTGCCGCGCTTGCAGTCGGCGAACTGAATTACCGTGTCATGGAGGTTTTAGACAAGGCGCACACCGAGACCTTCGGCCATCCGCAACCGACCAAGGTTCGATTGCACCCCCGCAAAGGTAAAGCCATTCTGGTCTCAGGCCACGATCTTCATGATCTGTACGCCCTCCTCGAACAAACCGAGGGGCTCGGAATCCAGGTTTACACGCACGGCGAAATGCTGCCGGCGCATGGTTATCCCAAGCTGAAGGCCTACGAGCATCTTGCCGGAAACTATGGTGGCGCCTGGACGGATCAGTGGCACGAGTTCGCCGAATTTCCGGGAGCGATTCTCATGACTTCCAACTGCATCCAGGAACCCAAATTCACTTACAAGGAACGTATTTTCACGTCGGGAGCCGTAGCCTGGCCCGAGGTGCAGCATATCGCCGACCACAACTTCGCCCCGGTAATCGCCGCCGCTCTGCTCGCGCCCGGCTACACAGAAGACGGTGGCGATGAGGAGATCACAGTCGGCTTCGGCCATAACGCGGTGCTCAGTGTTGCCGGTACTGTGATTGAGGCCGTGAAGTCGGGCGCCGTCCGCCACTTCTTCCTGATCGGCGGCTGCGATGGAGCACGCTCTGGCCGCAGCTACTACACCGAGCTTGCCGAATTGATTCCCAACGACTGTCTGATCCTCACCCTGGCTTGCGGGAAGTTTCGTTTTAACAAGCTGGACTTTGGCGAAATCGGCGGGCTGCCACGCCTGCTCGACCTAGGCCAGTGCAACGATACCTACTCGGCTCTACAAATTGCGCTTGCGCTCTCCAAAGCTTTCAATTGCGGCGTCAACGATTTGCCACTTTCCTTGGTCTTATCGTGGTACGAACAAAAAGCGGTTGCCGTGCTGCTTACGCTGTTCCACTTGGGAGTGCGCAACATACGAATTGGTCCAACGCTGCCTGCGTTTCTGTCGCCGGCCGTGCTCGGGCTACTCCACGAGAAGTTCAATCTCGTTGCAATCAAAACTGCGGAGGAAGATCTGGCGGCGATGCTCGCCTGAATTCGAAGTCCGGTGAAGCGGCATTCGCCGGACATTGCGCGCGTGCAGTGGCTTCGACCCTGACTCAGTTGCAGCAAGACTTAACTTAAGCAGTCGTGTGGCTCTGTTGACATTGTTTTCAAGTAGCCTTGGTTCGCAACGGATTTCATGACTTCGACGGACCAGTCCCGCTCGCGGGACGACGACAAGATAGCCCAGGCCCCTTCGGCTACGCTCAGGGCAGGCTCCGCCGCCACAGGCGGACGGAGTCCTGGGTACGAGAGAAATCGAATTGAGCCCCTTCGGGGGCGGCACGGAGGATGTCAACAAAGCCAAGTCATGTACGAGCTCGGCGGAGGGACTAATCCTGCCAGTCGCCCACAATATCCTTTGTTGCGGAGGAGCACACCTTGCAGCACAATCCATTGCAGTGTGACTAAAGGTCATCTACTTGCCTCATTCACGTGCGTACTCTTGAAATTTAGAGGAGCATGCCATGGTCACGGTGTTTTCCATCATCCCCGCATTTCTGATGGGTAGCGTGAGCAGCTACGGCCAAGTTACTCGCTTACGGCTTCTTGATTGGTATCGCGTTAGCCAGCTTTTCGGTCGGAGTGGCATTCGTGAACGGATGGTATCCGCCGGAGCGGCAGGGTTTCGCCCTCGGCGTCTACAGGCGGGTAATATCGGCGAGTCGCTAGCTGCCTATGGGTCGCCGGTGCTGGCTGCGGCCATCGGATTCAAGTGGGGATTCTGGACCTTCGGCATACTGCTTGCCCTTTGGCTGGTCATCTTCATCGCGATGGCGCGCAACGCTCCGAACAGAGGATCCGCAAAGTCGTTCAGCGAAATCGTGCAGCCCCTTAACGACCAACGCAGTTCAAATAACGTCAACAATCGGCTCGAGTTGTTGCTATTCGCCCTTCTGCAGTCCGCTGCTATTCCGAAAATTGGGTTGGTACCTGCTGCGTTCTGATATCCTGACTGTCTGTGGTAATCAAAGTTTTCTTCTCGGTTCTGGTGCTTTGCACCGCAGCCGTCGTCGCCGTGGTTCTGGCGATTCACTTCCGCGTCAGGCGGCATCTTCGCCAGGATACCGGGTCCCCAGCAAGTCCCGCTGTTGGACCTGGTGAAGTGGAGGAGCTGGTTGAGGCCGAACTGCCAAAGGTGATCCAGGGCACTGCATCCGCGAGCGGTCCAGAGCATAGTTCTAAGCAGTCTTCTTAGGTTTCGCGAGGTAGGAGCATGTCGAAAACAGCAATTCATAACCAAATAGGCGTAACGGAACAGCCATTTGGCCTGATCAAGCAGGCGGGAATTGTGATTGGCGCCAGCGCCGTCATTGCGGTCTGTGGGCGTTTAGCGCTGCCCTTGCCCTTCACTCCGGTACCGCTGACCCTGGCCAACTTCGGAGTGCTGCTGGTTGGTCTGGCTCTGGGAAGCCGCCGGGGTTTCGCTGCCGCCGCTGTTTATCTGTCCTGGGGCGCCATGGGGCTACCGGTATTTGCCTCGTCGGGACCTGGAAGTTTTGCCCAGATGCTGGGACCTACTGGCGGATACCTGTGGGCTTATCCGGTGATCGCATTCCTGGCGGGCTGGATCGCTGAGCATGGCAAGCCAGGCTTTGCCCGCAACCTGCTGGCTGCAGTGTCGGCGGAAGTTGTGCTGTTTGCTGCCGGCATCAGCTGGCTGGCGATCTTGACCCACAGTTGGCGGCAGGCGGCTTTCTTTGGACTGTATCCGTTCCTGTTTGCCGAAGTCTCAAAGGTGATGATTGCCGCAGCGGCTGCGTTGCGCTTGCGCCGCAGCCTGTAGGCATGTCGACCGGGTTGCATGATTTTGTTTTGCCGGGCAGTCAAACGTATTCTCGAACTCAGGAAAATCGCAGGGCCACCGCATTCTTATGAGCCGCAATTCCGGAAACAGCACTCTCGAAATCAAAGTCGCGCATAGCCCCGACTCCGACGACGCTTTCATGTTTTACGGCATGGCGACCAATAAGATTCGCGTGCCCGGAGTGAAGTTCACCCATACCCTGACCGATATCGAAACCCTGAACCGCAAAGCCTTGGAAGGGTTCTACGACATCACCGCCATCTCCTTCCACGCTTATCCCTACATCCAGGACAAGTACGCCCTCATGCCCAGCGGAGGAAGCGTGGGCGAAGGCTACGGCCCGATGATCGTCGCCTCGCGCAACATTCCCCTGGATGAGATCAAGCGTCACAAAATCGCCATTCCCGGCACCATGACCACCGCTTACCTGACGCTCAAACTCTTCGCGCCCGATATCGCGACCGAGGTGGTTCCCTTCGACGACATCATTCCCAAGTTGCTGGAGGGGAAGTTCGAAGCCGGGCTGATCATTCACGAAGGCCAGCTCTCCTTCAACAAGGCGGGATTGCACAAGATTCTGGATATGGGCAAATGGTGGCGCGACCTGACCGGGCTGCCACTACCGTTGGGGGGCAACGCCATCCGCCGAGATCTCGGCCCGGAACTTATCGCATCCTGCTGCACGGCGCTGCGCGACAGCATTCAGTACGCTCTCGATAATCGTGAGGAAGCGCTGCAGTACGCCATGCAGTTCGCCCGCGATCTGGACCCACAGATGGCCGACAAATTCATCGGCATGTATGTAAACGAGCGCACGCTCGACTACGGCAACGATGGACGCGAAGCCATCACCAAGCTGCTGGAAATGGGCTACGCCTCCGGCGTCATCACGCAGAAGCCAAGCGTGGAGTTCGTCGGCGATTCAGCGCCCGCGGCAAGAAGTTCGCTTTCCTCGATCCAAGGTTAGGAAGAGCGGCTCCCGTCGCACATCTTCCCAACCGATCCCGTTAGCGCGGACCGATCTGGCGAACGGCGATTGAAATCTTGCCTTTCACAAACTCCGATGAAAACGCCAATCCCTATTGTGCGACCGTTACGGTGGCGCTGGCGTTTCCCTGATAACTCTGGCCGGTTAACGGGTCTGCGATCGCTCCCTGCACCAGGACTTGATAGGTTCCAGCAGCAGCCGGCCCATAGTAGTACACGCCGCTCTGTGTATAGCCGGTCAGCGGGGGCTCCCAGGCCAGCCATCCATTCGGGCAGTCGAGCATCAAGGGCGCTTCCTGGGCATTCGGTACCGCCTCGGTGCAAGCGGTTTGCGACGGATATCCCTGAATGCTCCAGGTCATCGTGCTGTAATATTCGGGAAGCGATGGGGTGGTTTTCGCACTGATGAATATCGCAGAGTTAACCGCTAACGTCGGTGCCGAAGGTGTTAGCCGTATGGACAAAGGCGGGGTGTTCAGGGAATTGCCTCCCCCACAATTCGTGCAGAGGATGAGTAACCCAATAACAAAGCAGACGGCGAGCGTCTTCTGAATCTGAAACGACACATTGGCCTCCACCTACCGTCTTCTATCTTTGCCGATGCAGAAGACGGGCGTCGGTGACGGCGGTCACGGGGTTGACTGCGCTAGGGCCGCATCTGTCCAAATCTTGGACACGAGGTATCGTCCTGCATCCATTCGTCGGGAATGGGGGAGCGGTTTATGAAAATTTCGCGTCGACCCCTCCCAGGCGTGGCCGCCGAGGGTTCCAAGCGCTAATCTAGGGGGCATGACTTTGCAAGAATTTCGCGATTCCCTGCTGGGCGATGAGCCGCCCCGCGAGTTGAGCATTGCCCTTGCAGCTCTATGGTGGGATGCGAAGGGAGACTGGAATCGCGCCCATGACTCGGCCCAGCAGGATGAGGGCCCGGCGGGCGCGTGGGTACACGGCTACCTGCATCGCAAGGAAGGTGATTCGTCTAACGCCAGCTACTGGTATCAGCGGGCAGGCAAGGCTTCTCCGCAGGGTTCGTTAGACGAGGAATGGCTCGACGTCACCGAATCCCTGCTGGGGTGAATGGGCGTAGCTTTAGCTACGCCGTGAGAAGTCCTTTGTTTTGTCATCCCGAATCGGCTTCCGCCGCTGAGGGATCTGCTATTCCGAGGGCTATGGTTGAATTTTCAGCGGCGCCAGTTGATTCGTTTCAAATTGCCGCCACTGCCCCATCAATGCCTCGGTTGACTGGTTGAGCTTGGGCACGATCTGGACCACCTGAGTCGTGGGCGCCACATCGACCTCCTGCAACATGTTCAGCACCTGAAGCAGCGAGGCGCGTTGCGCAGCCAGAGTTCCGTGATGCGGCCCGCGTCTGGGAGGTCCTTCCTCTTCTTCCTCCTCCGTGCCTACCAGAGAATCCAGCTGCTTGCTCACCTCGTCAAGTTTGTCGGCCTCGGTGCCGGTTGCATTTGCACGCAACGACTTCACCTGTGCGCGAATGGCCGGCACTTTTGTCACGACCGATTGCAACGTCAGCAGGTCTTCATACAATTGCGTCGACAGATCGAACTGTTGCTGCAAACCTGAGAGGGCGGTTTTCACCCGCGGATCCATTTGTACCGTCAGTGGCTGCGTGTATTTCCGGCCGTCAACGGTCAACACTACGGTGTATTTCCCGGGCATGATCCAAGGTGAGGTCGGAGCAGGCGCGGTGTTCTGGTAAACCGCGGCGATCGGGTATTCCGGCCTGATACCCGGCACGGGCGTGTAATGCAGGTCCCAAACGAAACGATGGAAACCGGCGGCGTTCGACAGCCTCTCCGGCGGCCGCAACCAATAAGTCGGAATGTTCAGCTCAGGATTGGGAGGGGGTACAGGATCGGCACTGGAGAAGCGCCGAACCGTCTTCCCCGAGGCATCCAGAACCTCCAACGTCACTGGAGCGGACGCCGAAGACTTCAAGTAATAGTTGAAGATTGCTCCGTCCGGAGGATTCTGGCCCGCCGGAACATCAGGCGGCAGCGGTGTGTCGGGATTGGTGTTCCAGCGAACCCGATACGTGAGTTCGGGAGCGAACAGGTATGCATTCTCCGCAACGACCTTGTCGTCCAACTGCCGCAGCGGGGTGATGTCGTCCAGGATCCAGAATCCCCGGCCGTGCGTGGCCACGGCAAGATCGTCACCCTTGATCAGCAGGTCGCGAACCGACGTGGCCGGCATGTTCAGACGCAACGACTGCCAGTGATCGCCGTCGTCGAACGAAACGTAGACCGCGCGCTCGGTTCCGGCAAACAGCAGGCCCTTACGCTGCGGATCTTCCCGCACAGAATTTACGTTTTCGTTGGCGGGAATGCCGTTGACAATCTCAGTCCAGCTCTTGCCTCCGTCGCGCGTGCGATAGATGTGCGGACGTAGATCGTCAAGGCGCAGCGTGTTGATAGCGGCGTAGGCGGTCTGCGGATCGGTGTGGCTGGCCTCCAGAACGGAAACTTTCTGCCACGCCGACAGTTGCGGCGGGGCGATGTTGCTCCAGTTCTTTCCGCCATCCGTGGTGAGCCAGATCAGGCCATCGTCGGTGCCCGCCCAGATGCGGTTGATGTCCAGCGGCGATGGAGCCAGGGCATAGATCACGCCACGCTGCCGGGGTTGCGCCGAAGGCTCGGAGCGAAACACGCCGACCGTCGCGGGCACCTCAAACGTCTTGCGCGTCAGGTCAGGACTGATCTGCTTCCAACTGTTGCCCCCGTCGCGCGTGGCCCACAGCGTGTTTGCCGCAAAGTACATCAGATGCGGATCGAGTGGCGAGAAAACAATCGGCTGGGTGCGAATCACGCGGAAGTCAGGGGTACGCAACGGCACCGGCATGATGTTCTGCCCCTGCGTCGTGCGGCGATCGTAGCGCGTCAGCTTGCCGCCGAAAACAATGTCGGGGTCAAAAGGGTCAGGAACGACGTAGCCGTATTCTTCTGCCGCCACCGGATGCCAGTCGCGAAAAGTGATTTCACCGTCATTACCGCGGCTGGAGATGCAAACCGAACCGCTCTCCTGTTGACCGCTGCACAGACGATAAGGAAACGCGTTGTCGGCATTTACGTGGTAGAGCTGCGCGGTGGGCTGGTTGTACCACGAACCCCAACTCTCGCCGCCATTGACGCTTACGATGGCCCCCTGATCGCTCACCAGAATGATGATTTTGGAGTTGTTGGGATTGATCCAGATGTTCTGATAATCATCGCCGCCGGGCGCGCCGCGAAACGCGATCCAGGTCTTGCCGCCGTCGGTCGACTTCCAGGTCACGATGCTGGTGACGTAAATAACATCGGGATTCCGGGGATCGATGGCGGGCGTCGGCAGGTCGCCGCCAGGACCTCCGATATCGACCCGTGGGCGCGGATCAGTAGTCACCGTCGACCAGGTTTCACCCGCATCGGCAGAGTGGTAAAACTCTGTCGAGTTGTTCTTCCGCGCGACCACGGCAAACAGTTGCCGGGGATCGCTTTGCGCAATCGACAGGTTGGCTTTGACGATGTCCGAGGAAAGTCCCCCAGTGAGTTGATGCCAGCTCGCGCCGCCGTCGGTCGACTTGAAGATGCCCCCGTCGGTGCCATTCCAGCCGCCATTCTCCCACGGACCCTCCCGCGCCTCCCACAATGTGGCATACACGATTTGGGGATTTGAGGAGTCGATTTTCACGTCCGCGCCGCCCACATTCTCGTTCTTGAAAAGAACCTGCTGGAAGCTCTGGCCGCCGTCGGTGGAGCGGTAAATGCCGCGCTCGGGATTCGGTCCGTAAGGATGTCCGGCGACGGCGACAAACAGGCGGTTGGGATCGTGCGGATCGATCGCCATGGCGGAGATCTGCTGCCCGTCGCGCAGGCCCAAGTGGGTCCAGGTCGCGCCGGCGTCGGTCGACTTGTAGATGCCATCGCCCACCGAGAGGTCGGGACGATGCAGCCCCTCGCCGCTGCCGGCGTAAACAATGTTGGGATCGGAAGGCGACACGGCAACGGCCCCGATTGACCCGGTCGGCTCATGATCGAAGACAGGATTCCAGGTGCGCCCGTAGTCGGTCGTCTTCCAGACGCCACCATTCACCGCAGCCATGAAAAACACGCTGGGCTGGCTAGGTATCCCGGCCACAGCATGGGTGCGCCCACCGCGAAATGGGCCCACGTTGCGCCACTTCATCTCGGTGAGCAGCGTGGTATCAATCTGCTGCGCCGGAAGCTGCGGAATGAAAGTGAAAATCGACAGGAGAGAGAAGAAAAAAACTGCCAGCGAACTTCGCATCATCAATCCATCACCATAATCGAACCGCCTGCACGGCGCATCCGCGACGCGTCCCTGGAAAATAGCTCCTGATGTAGCCGAGTCGTAGAGGGCATCGCGAAAGTGTAATCTATTCGCACCGATCTTGCAGGTAGAGGACCTCCGATTGAGCCATCATGTAAGACGTTCTGCGCTTTCCATCGTTATTATTTTCGCCGCACTTTTTCTGAATATCCGAGCGGCTGCCCAGGCTGTCGCTCCCCAACTCCTCAGCGGATTGCAGTGGCGACTGATTGGGCCGTTTCGCGGCGGCCGCGCCGTCGCGGTCACCGGCGTGCCGGGGGATGGAGCCACGTTTTACTTCGGTTCCGTGGACGGTGGCGTCTGGAAGACCATTGACGCGGGCGTGACCTGGAAGCCGATATTCGATGGCCAGCCCATCGCCTCGATTGGAGCGCTGGAAGTCGCGCCATCGGATTCCAACATCCTCTATGCGGGCACGGGAGAGTCGGACATTCGCTCCGCTCTTAGTTCGGGCGACGGCGTCTACAAATCCACCGACGGCGGGCAGACCTGGAAGAATATCGGACTGCCCGACTCGCGGCAGATCAGCCGCATTGTTGTCGATCCGCGCAACGCCGATGTCGTCTACGTTGGAGCGCTGGGACATGCGTACGCTCCCAATAACGAACGGGGTGTCTTCAAGTCCAGCGACGGTGGCAACACTTGGACGCACGTGTTTGACAAGGGACCGTCAATCGGCGTTTCCGATCTTGCCATTGCCGCAGCCGCCCCCAACATCCTGTTCGCAGGCACGTGGAACGCTCATCGTCCACCGTGGAGCACCTATGCACCGCTGCATGGACCAGGCGGCGGGCTCTATCGCTCGACCGACAGCGGCGCGAGCTGGACACAGCTGACCGGCAGCGGCCTGCCTGATGGCGACTGGGGACGAGTCGGCGCCGCAGTCACGCCCGATGGCAAGCGGGTGTACGCGCTCATCGAGGCAGGGAAAAAATCCGGGCTCTATCGCTCTGACGATGGTGGGAACACCTGGAGGCTGGAAAACGGCGACTCCCGGTTGACGAACCGAGGCTGGTATTTCATGGGCATCACCGTCGATCCCAATCATCCCGCCGTGATCTATATGCCCAACATCGCCCTGTATCGCTCCGAAGACGGCGGCCGGACAATCTCGATCGTCCGCGGAGCGCCCGGCGGCGACGACTATCACCAGCTCTGGGTCGATCCGAAAAATTCATCGCACTTGATTTTGGGCACCGACCAGGGAACGACCGTGAGCCTGAATCGCGGGCAAACCTGGTCATCCTGGTTCAATCAGCCGACCTCGCAGTTTTACCATGTCATCACCGACAACGAATTTCCCTACCACGTCTACGGCGCGCAGCAGGATACCGGCAGCCTGGCCGTGCCCAATCGTACCGATCATGGCATGATTACCGGCCGCGACTGGTACATGGTAGGTGGTGGCGAGAGTGGCTGGCTGGCGCCCGATCCTAATGACCCGAATATTCTTTACGCCAGCGGCGTTTACGGCAGCGTGGTGCGCTGGGACCGTCGCACGTCGCTGAGCCAGGACATCACACCCTGGCCCATGCCGAACTTTGCCAGCGAAATTAACCAACGCAAGTATCGCGATCCCTGGACGCCGGTGCTGGTGCTTTCGCAAGTCGAGAAGAATGCGCTATACCTCGGAACGCAATATGTCATGAAAACGACGGACGGCGGCCTACACTGGAAGCAGATCAGCCCCGATCTGACCGGAGCGACAGCCGATGCGACCAGCGCAAAACCGGCAGGCTTGACGACCACGGAGAATGCGAAACAGCGCGGCTACGGCGTGGTTTTCAGCATTGCGCCATCGCCGGTAAAAGCCGAAGAGATCTGGGCCGGCAGCGACACCGGGCTGCTCCACCTGACGCGCGACGGCGGCAAGAGCTGGCAAGACGTCACGCCACCGGGCCTCAGCGACTGGAGCAAGATCGCCATGATCGAGGCTTCGCGCTTCGATCCCGCCGTAGCCTACGTTGCGGTTGACCGTCACCGACTGGACGATCAGAAGCCCTACATCTATCGCACGCGCGATTACGGAAAGACCTGGCAGCCCATCGTGGCCGGCATCGGCGATCACTCCTACGTGAACGCCGTCCGCGAAGACACTCAGAATAAAGGATTGCTGTTCGCGGGAACCGAACTCGGCATCTACATCTCCTTCGACGATGGCGATCATTGGCAGCCTTTGCAGCTGAATCTCCCCGTCACCTCGGTTCGCGACATCACCATCCATGGCGACGACCTGATCATCGCGACCCACGGGCGCTCGTTCTGGATCATGGATGACATCACCTCGCTGCGGCAAATCAACCAGCAGACGCAGCCGGCGAGCGCCAGGCTCTATAAACCGGCGACCGCGATTCGCATCGACAACGATGTATTCCTCGGCAGCCCGCTGCCGCCGGAAGAACCCACGGCGCAAAATCCGCCCGACGGCGCCATTGTGGATTACTACCTGCCTGCGGCGGCAAAAGGCGTGAAGCTGGAAATCTTCGACGCCAGCGGCAAGCTGGTGCGAAGGGTCAGCAGTGGACCAAAGAAGGAGCAGCCACATCCACCGCTGGCCATCGCTGAGCGCTGGCTGCCGAAGCCAGTCGTGCTGGAGAACTCTGCCGGAGCGCATCGCTTCGTGTGGAATCTGCGCTGGAGCAGTTCGGGAGGAAATGAAGCCATCGAAGAGGACGAGGGCTTCGGCACGCCTCACGGTCCGCGCGTCGTGCCGGGAATGTATCAGATTAAGTTGACCGTGGACGACAAGGCTTCCACCCAGCCGCTCAAGGTCGAGATGGATCCGCGAGCGCAAGTCACGACCGCGGAACTTGACGAGCAGTTGCGGCTGGGGCTGGAGATTTTTGGCGAAGTGCGGCGCACTCGCAAGGCGCTGGCAGAAATGGAGGCGGTGAAAAAGCGCCTGGGCGAACTGCAACCGAAGCTCCCACCAAAGAACTCGCAAATGCTGACGCAAATCGCCAGCCTGGAAGGGGCGATCACCAAGATCCAGAAGGGCGACCAGCCGCTGACTCCTGGAGCAATTATGGGGCTGGAGTCGGCCAGCACCGGTTTGGCGGCGGCGCTGCGGGTGGTCGAAACCAGTGACCGCACCTTGCCGTCACAGGCCATCGAGCTCTATCGCCAGGCAGATCAAGTGGCGACGGCTGGAATTGCCCAGTGGTCACAGGTCAAGAACACCGAATTGGCGAAGCTCAACCAAACTCTGCAAAAGGCAGGCGTGGCCACCATTCAGATTTCAGAGTTGGAACACGAAATCGAGAATGCCATCTCGCAATAGCGGGAGGATGTTTTCATCAATCTGGTGGAGGTGCCGACGGAAAACTGGTCCTGCGGGAACGCCGAGGCGCGGTTTGTATGCCCTCGCGCTAGAGGCCTGGTTTTACGCGGTTCTGCTTCCCAGGTCGAGGGTTCGCTTCACTCAACACCAGCTGTGCTAGACTCGCTCCGCCATCACACCACCTCGCCGACAAAGGAGCGGATACAGATGCTGCGGCGTGCTTGTAATGTCCTGATTGTTTTCCTTTTTGCGTTGACCCTTGCGGCTCTGTCGGCAGCCGGGCAAGGCAGCGAACAGTCCGCCTTGCAGAACTACTTTGTGGGGCGGCAGGTGAAGTTGCAGATCGATATGCCGGGAACGCAGCAGGGCGTCGATCTGCGCATGGACCGCGACGATCCCATGGACTGGAAGGCATATTCCAACCGCCTGAAACAGTTTGGCCCGGCGATTCGCAGCGGCGACCGCTCCACCATCACTACGATCGTCGTAAAGAAAAACCTGATTGAGTTTCAGCTGGACGGCGGCGGCTTCGGTACCTTCTGGGACGACAGCAGCACGACGGTTACGCCTTATCATGTCGACAAGAGCAGCTACGAAAAACAATTGGAGAACGACATCCGCAACACCAGCGATCCGCAGCGGAAACGCGATTTGCAGCGCGAACTGGACCGCGTGCGCGATCGGCGCGAGCGCGAGCAGCGAGCCGACGATCGCGCCGCCCAGATCGCCAGCCAACTCAAGGCGCAGCAGGTTGCCGACAAACGGACGCGCGGCGGGTCGCGCTTCAATCTGCGCTGGACGGGAAACATTCCGGCAGATCAACTGACGCCCGACGCAGTGATGAAGCTGCTGGCCGATTACGTCGACTTCGGCGATTTGCAGGCGCAGAAACCCATCTTCCAGACGACGGCGCAGAACGCAGCGCCGGCGAACAATGCACCGCCCAATGGCTCGCCGTCATCCCCTGTTACCCAGCTCAAGCGCGGCATGCAGATCGGGGAGGTCAGCCAATTGCTGGGACTGGGCCGGCAGACGTCGCAGTCCACTTCAGAAGAGGGCCTGAAGACCCAAATCTTCGAATACCTGCCCGAGGACTACCGGGTGGAAGTGACCTACGTGGATGGAGTCGTGGTGCGGTACTCAATCAGTTCGCGGTGAGCGGGGTCGCTCTTCGCTTGACGCCTCGCGCTTACAACACCAGGGGATGAATGTCGCTGATATCATGACCAGCGTGGCGAAGCGTGCCCAGCGTGGGAAGTTCATCACCTTCGAAGGACTCGACGGCTGTGGCAAGAGTACGCAATTGGAGAAGCTTGCGACCGCGCTGCGGCGGGAGGGGATCGAGGTCGTAACGGCGCGGGAGCCGGGTGGAACCGCAATTGGCGAACGCATCCGGGCGGTGCTGCTGGATTCGCGTACGGCCGGACTGGATCCTCATGCCGAGATGGCGCTCATGTTCGCTTCGCGCGCGCAACTCATTGCAGAGGTAATCCTGCCCGCGCTGGAGGCGGGAAAGTGGGTGCTCTGCGATCGCTTCACCGATTCCACCGAAGCGTATCAGGGCGGAGGAAGGCAGCTCGGTAGCGATGTGATATTGCGCCTGCACGAGTTGTTGTGCGGGGGACTGTGGCCGGACCTGACGGTTCTGATGGATTCGGATGTGGGCTCCAGCGTGAAGCGGGCACGACGCCGGAACAAAGACGCAGCTCAGGACGAAAACCGCTTCGAAAAAGAGAGTGCGGCATTTTTCACACGGGTACATGAAACGTTCCTGGCGATTGCGCAGCGTGAGCCCGAGCGCGTGGCCCTGATCGATGCGCGGCCGCCGATCGAGACCGTGCATGCGGAGATTCTGCGGGTGGTGAAACAGAGGTTGCTAGACATGAAGCCCGGAATTCTGGATTCGGATCAGCTTTGAAAGGGCATGGCTTTAGCCGTGCCGATTGATGACCATGGAGGAATGGGGCTTTAGCCCCGATGTTGTTGGTAAAACCGAATGCCCTTTTCTGATTTTCATGGCAACGCGCCGACGGTCCACACACTGCGGGAGATGCTCGCCCATGACCACTTTCCCCACGCCGTGATTCTCTCCGGACCGCAGGGCTCAGGCAAATTTACGCTCAGTCAAATGGTTGCGAAAGCGATGAACTGTCTGGAGCAGCCTCTCAGCGAGCCGGGGCCCCCGACAGGTCTCGGTTTTGGACCTGTCGGGGTGGGGGACGGCCTGCCGGATTTCTGCGGCCGTTGCGCCAACTGCGTCCGCATTGCCGAGGCTGACAATCTGGAGGAGCGTTTTGCCGAGGCAGTGGAGGCGCGAGAGAACCTGCGCGAGGCCGACAAGCGCGACACCCGCCTCTTCATACAGACCCATCCCGACGTGCTGATCATTCCGCCCGACCCGCCGCAGATGTTGGTTAAAGTCGATCAGGTGCGCCATGTCATCCACGAGATCTACTACAAGCCGGTGGAGGGCCGGGAACGCGTCTACATCTTCAGTGACGCCGACTTCATGAAAGAGGCGGCCAATTCGTTGCTCAAAATATTGGAAGAGCCGCCCGAGTTTGCGACGATTTTCCTGCTCACGGACAATCCCACGGCGTTACTGCCGACGATCCGTTCCCGCTGCATGCATTTGCGGCTGGAACCGATTCCGGCCACCGAGATCGAACGCTATCTGGAGAAGGCTCGACCGGAGTGGAAGGCGAAGGAGCGTTCGCTGGTGGCGCGAGTTTGTGGTGGAGGCCTGGGCCGGGCGCGCGGCTTCGATTTGGCCGGATATCTGGCCGCGCGTCAGGATGCTCTGGCCCTGCTGGCTCCGGCGATGGGCACCCAGGATCACAGCGCTTTGTTTCGGGTGACCGACACCTACCGTGCAGGCGCGGACGGAAAGGCGAAAACCGAGCAACTGATTCGCACCTTGTACGCGCTGCTGGAAGACCTGCTATTCCTGAAGGCTGGGACGGCGGAGCTGATGCGTAATCAAGACATCCAGCCGGAGTTGGCCCGCATGGCATCCCAGGTGGATTTTGCCTGGATTGTCACCGCCAGCCAGCGCCTGGGGGAGTTGGAAAGCGGCATGCGCAGGAATTTGCTACGCTCCCTGGCGCTGGACACTTTGGCCACCTCACTGGAGCCGGTCACACCAAAGTAGCAGCTGAGGAATTGTCTTGGACGTACGCCTGTGTTAGGGTATCGCTTAACTTCACACCTTGGAAACCCTCGGGGCGGTCACGCCAGGAACTTGCCGCAATGCTGGAACGTTTTTCGCATCCGAGTTAACGATTGCCGAAGAGGCCGGTGTGCAGTCCAGAGGAGCAACCTCCCATGAAAGATTCCATGGATGCCACCGCCGTCGGCCGCGCTCTTGAGCCGGAAGTGTTCGCCAACCGCAAATTGATTCGTCCCGCCCTTAACCGCAACGATCATCCCCGCCAGGAAACTGAGCGCCGCCAGGAGAGTGATCGCCGCGAACGCTCCGAGCGCGTCAACAACAATAACGGCAAAAAGACCCCGCCGCCGGAACAGACGCATGCGGAAAATTTTTACTACCAGAAGCAGATGCAGTCCAGAACGCCCATGGTGCTGGTGCTGCAGGATGGGGAAGAAATTCATGGCGTCATTGAGTGGTACGACAAGTACTGCCTGAAGGTGAACCGCACCGGCGGCTCGAATCTGCTGATCTACAAACCCAGCATCAAATACATGTTCAAAGAAAGCGAAGCCGGTCAGCGGAAGTAGATAGCCGTCAGCTTTCAGGCATCCGCCGTCAGCTACCTGGATGCAGCTCGGCTGCAGAATTTACTGCGACCGTCAGCCTGATCGTTTCTACGGTGCGCTCCTAACCTATGGCTAAGAGCTGACCGCTAGACTGGCAACCGACTACTGACAACTGCTTCTCACAGCTTCGGCAGCATAATCCCTTTCTGCCCCTGGTACTTGCCCTTCCTGTCTTTGTAGCTGGTCTCGCAAATCTCATCTGACTGGAAGAACAAGATCTGGCAAAGGCCTTCATTCGCATAAATGCGCGCCGGCAGCGGCGTGGTGTTGGAGATTTCGAGGGTGACGAAGCCTTCCCACTCGGGCTCGAAGGGCGTTACGTTTACGATAATGCCGCAGCGCGCGTAGGTGGACTTTCCGACACAGATAGTCAGCACATCGCGCGGGATCTTGAAGTATTCGACCGATCGTGCCAGGGCAAAAGAGTTTGGCGGCACGATGCAGACATCGGATTCCACGCTCACGAAAGAGCGCTCGTCGAATTTTTTGGGATCGACGATGGTGCTGTTCACGTTGGTGAAGATCTTGAACTCGTCGGCGACACGCAGATCGTATCCGTAGGAAGAGAGACCGAAAGAGATGACGCCTTCGCGGACCTGCTTCTCCGAGAAGGGGTTGATCATATCGTGTTCAGTGGCCATTTTGCGGATCCAACGGTCACTCTTAATAGACATGCGGCTCCTTGGGGCGAAAGCGCCAACGACGGTCACAGCTGTGGCAGTACGGCAATGCCATTTGTATGAGGGCTTTGTATCAGGGCATGGCTTTAGCCGTGCCGCGTGATGGCTCTAGAATGCAGGCTCTAGCCCCTGGTGGAGCGTCGTGCAGGGGCTAAAGCCCACATCTCTTCCGCTGCGTTCGGCACGACTGAAGTCGTGCCCTGATACAAACCTGTTGCTTGCACTGACACCGTGTGTCGTGCGTGACAACCTAATGTCGGGCCTGACAAACGTGCGTCTTGTCTGATACGAACCTTTGTGGAAACGAATACGCCATCTTACGGAAAGCAACTGCCGGTTGACAATGGGCGCGGGCTTCACTAGGATTCGCGCATCAGCTTGCAAGTCGCAGTTGAAGGAAGACTTACCGTGGACCCGGCGAAGTGGGATAGAATCGCGGCAGCATCTGCGGTCGGGGCCATGCGGTCCGGCAAGCGCACCCTGCGGAGCCACTTGTGATCAAACTGGATCTGATCAACGAAGTCGTCACCAAGACTGGCGTCACCAAGACTAAGGCCGAGATGGCGGTCGAGACCGTTTTCGAGAGCATGAAGAGGTCGCTGGCGCGCGGCGATCGCATCGAGTTGCGCGGCTTCGGCGTTTTCACCGTACGGCCGCGGAAAACCGGCATTGGCCGCAACCCGCGTACCGGCGCCGAAGTCAATATTCCGCCCGGCAAGGCGGTTCGCTTCAAGCCGGGAAAGGAATTGCAATCGATCGAGTAGCCGGCGCGAGCCAGCAGCTTGCTTTCGTTACTGCAGCGTCTCGCGGCCGGAGGCGAGCGCCGTTACCTGCTTCCGCGAGTACTGGTCCATCATCCAATTAAGTACACGATGTCTAACTCCACGCCGCCGGTCTCCTATACTTTCGAAGTTCCTTCGTATCCGCAAGTTTTTGTGGTGGCGCCTCCGCGCCGTCGTCCTTATTGGCTGCACATTCTTCTTCTGCTGTTGACGATCTTGACGACGCTGGTCGTCGGCGCGCGCCTGCAGTACAACTTCATTCACGATCTGCCGGCCTTCACCACCGATACCTTTGCGTTGCCTTTGTTTCCCTGGCGCTGGATCCTGCAGAATCCAGCCCGGCTGAAAATGGGGATTCCCTTCTCCGCCACGTTGCTGGGGATTCTTCTGGCACACGAGTTCGGGCACTTCATCCTGGCTGGCAGAAATGGCGTCTACGCCACGCTGCCCTATTTTATTCCGGCGCCGACACTCATTGGGACCTTCGGCGCGCTCATCCGCATCAAGTCGCCCATCCGCTCCCGCAAGGCGCTGTTCGATATCGGCATCGCCGGACCGATTGCCGGTTTCCTGGTTGCGCTTCCGGTGCTGTTGTGGGGACTGGCGCTGTCCAAGCCAATGCCGGCCGATGCCTCGGAGTCGGCATTGGAGTTCGGCTATCCGCTGATCTTCAGCCTCTTCCATCATTTTCTGGCGCCGTTTACCCACAGCACAGCACCGCTCAGGAATTTGTATCTGCACCCGGTAGGCATTGCGGCCTGGGTGGGAATGTTTGCTACGGCGCTGAACCTGCTTCCCGGTGGACAGTTTGACGGCGGACACATCATCTACGCCGTGGCGCCGCGCGCCCACAAGTGGGTCACGCGCACCACCATCGGCATATTGATTCCGCTCGGCATCTTCTTTTGGATGGGATGGCTGGTCTGGGCCCTGATCCTGGGATTCACCGGGATGCGGCACCCCAATGTGCCGCAGTGGCCCGACATCGGTCCGCAACGGCGATGGCTGGCGGTGGCTGCCGTCGTCATGCTGTTGCTGACCTTGGTGCTGGCTCCATTTCACGGCGCAGCGCTGTTTGGAAGCTGACGTCTTAGTCTAGCCGTTGGCCTTCTGATGGCACTCGGCGCACTTTACCGGAGTTGCCTTCCCGCTGGCATTCTGCCACTTATGACAATCGATGCAAAGTCCGGCGGTCGCCGTGGGATTGTGAAACGCCGCTTGCAGGCTGGTCGTAACCGGGGGCGTTGGCGGCTTGGTGTGACAGTCGGTGCAAGCCTCCTGCGGAGACTTCAGCGGCTTGTCCGGCTTGGAAGCATGATGGCAGACATCGCATTTGCCGGCCACCTTCACGTGGGTGGTGTGATCGAACTTCACCCCTCCCAGGGGCGCGCCCTTTAGAACCATGGGACCTTGCGGGGCGCTCTGGACCAGGGTGTTGCCACAAATCATCATGACGACAAGAAATCCGAGCAGTACTGCCACTAGTTTCGTACCCTTCACGGTGCCTCCAAGGACGTCGATTCATAGGAGTCAACAGTCATCTCAAAAACCGATGGAGTTGATTTGTATCAGCGCCTGGCTTCAGCCGGGCCGGCAAGCGCCTTCTTCTTCGTTTCTCGGGGCTGCTTTCGATTCTAGGCATACCGTACCGACCCGGCTGTGACGCGGGCGTCAGCAAGCTGTGACAAGCAAGAAAGCCCACGCTGCAACGGCGTATGCTGATTGACAGGGATTTTCTGCTCCCGGAGAATTGAGCTAGCAGAAAGGATTTGTTGATGTTTGAAGAAGCTGAGAGTACCTCTGTCGATCAATCCACTCCGCCCTCCGACAAGAGCGCAATCCTGAAATACGTATTACTGGCAGCCGCTGCTCTCTATGTAATCGCTACTCTCTACCTCATGTATGACATGCGGACGCGCGTCCTGACGTTGGAGCAGAAGCAACTGGCGACGGAAGTCGCCCAGGAAGAGTTGGGTAAGCGCCTTCATGCTACTTCGTCGGAGTTCAAGCAGGCACTGACAACCGAAGTTGGAATGACCAAGCAAGAGATGGCAGCACGCGCGGCTGAACTAGAGCGTCAGCAGAATCTGCAGAAGGCGGCCGCTGCCAAGCTGGCCGCCGCGCAGAACCAGCAAGGCCAGCAAATTGCCAGCGTCAGCGGCGAGGTCAGTGGGGTGAAGAGCGAGGTCGGCAGCGCCAAGACCGACATCCAGAAGACCCAAAGCGACCTGGCTGCGACCAACGCCAAGCTGGAACATACCATTGGCGATCTCGGCCTGCAGAGTGGACTGATCGCTCACAACGGCCAGGAGTTGGAGATGCTGAAGCGCAAGGGCGAACGCAACTATTACGATTTCACCTTGCAGAAGGGTGCCCGCACGCCGGTGTCAACGGTTAGCCTGCAGTTGAAGAAGGTCGATCCCAAGAAGAGCAAGTTTACGATCAACGTCATCGCCGACGATCGCACCATCGAGAAAAAGGATCGTACCGTGGGCGAGCCACTGCAGTTCTATACCGGCCGCGATCGTCTGCTGTACGAGGTGGTGGTCTTTACCGCCAACAAAAACAGCATCACCGGCTATCTCTCAACGCCCAAGAGCGCACCAACGCCGGTAACGCCGTAAGCTCGGCCGGGCGACAACCCAGGGCCCCTTCAGTCTTGAAGGGGCGCGCTTTTACAGGCTGCTGAAAAGTCAGGTTCGATCTGTTTTGAAGGGGCGCCACCTTTAGGTGCGCCGCCACCAGTCCTCTATTTTTGTCATCACGAGCCGACTTTAGTCGGCGAGGGATCTGCTTTAGACTTTCCCGTCCACCGTCCTGCTCATCCCTTCTTCTTCCGGCACTATTTCCCTGTACTCCAGTTCCCTGCGAATCCTCGAGGTGTCGTACGCAATGTCCTGCTCGAAATTAAAGTTCGGAACGGTGTTAATAGGCACAGACGACTTCGGCAGCCGCGCTAACCGTTCCCCAATCGTCGGCGTGCACTCTTCGCCCACATTGTAGATTCGCCCCACTGCCGCAGGATGAAGCGCCGCCAGCACAATCGCCGTCGCCACATTCTCGACATAGCCGTGCGTCCAGCGCCAGTGCGGATGGTTGCGAAATCCGTAAACTGTTGCCAGATCGGCGTTCTCGCCAGGTCCATAAACTTTGGGCAGACGTAATACTGTGCCGGGCAACTGGCGTTCGCCGAGCGCCACCCGTTCGACCAGAATCTTCTCGTACACATTGACAATGTCGCCCGGCGATTTCGCCGGGTCGCGATAGGGATACAGCACGCTTCGCAGCGGCGACTCCTCGCTCAATAAGCCCGTCTCGACCGAGCCAGGCTCGATCCCGGTGAAACGCCCATAGGCCAGATAAACGTCGCCGCTGCTGATCCAGACCATGCGCGCGGTTTGCCCGCGAAAGAATTCCACTGCGGCAATCGCGTCGGCCTCACCCATTGCCGTCATGTGAATGACGGCGTCCGGTTCAGGTGATAACAACTCTTTGGGAAAACTGCGAACTGGCATCGCCGCCTCCGCTCGGCGCACATGCCGAACGCTCGCCGGCAGCTCTGCTTCGTGCAGGCCACGATGGTAAACCGTTACCGCATGTCCGCGATCGGCAAGCTGGCGAACCACGCTGGCGCCAATAAATCGCGTTCCGCCAATCACCACGACGTTCATCGCAAGGCTACTTCAGAGCAGCGCCGCTTTTCTCGCGCAACACGATCGCCCTTTGGTCATAGGGTTCAACCGTCACGCTGAGGTCCTTGCGCGCGTCGAACTGCTGCTGCGTAACCGGGAACGATACCAGCACCGTCCCTTTTTGTTCCCCTCCGGGCTGGATCTTCGTCTCCACCACCAGCGGCGTTCCCTTGTGCTGGCGCAGATCAGGATAGGCGCTGAGATAGCGATCAAAGTCGCTAACATTGGCCGCCTCGTCGGACTGGTCGCCCTGATCGGTCTTCAGGTTGGCCGAGATGCTCTTGATGTAAAGCGTTTTGTCGCCCACATTGCGTAGCGTGACTTCCACCAAGATCATCGGGCTCGGCATGTTGGCTGGCTGGCTGAAATACACCGCGTCAATGCCGCCTTGGGCGACCGGTTTGGCCCGCTCGGTGTAAGCGATAATTCCCACCACGATGGCAACGATGACCAGGGCAATGGCGACCGGAGCCGCCGGCGGCAAGGTACGCTTGGCGCTATCCAGTTCTTCCGTGATGGGAACGTGCCCGGCATCATACGCCGGCGCGCCTGGCTTGTCCGGCTGCTCAGGAACTTCGTTGTCAGCCATGCTTCCTCCGATCGCGATTGGGGATCCGCGGTTCAGCCTATCTCAGCGGCGCGAGCATCTCTTGAGTACCACAACGAACCAACAAATCGTGCCAAACTAGCGCCGTAGGCGCGAAAGAGCATGGCCCAGCGCTTCAGCGCTGAGGCTATGCTCTGGCGTCCCGCGAGCGGGACTTCATGGTTCGCGATGCAATCTTGATTGACTTCACAGCGTTCTTCTTCAAAAGATAAATACTATTGACTCGCCCCTGGCCACTGATGTTTCGCGGCCTTGCGAAACTCTTTTTCCGGCAGCGTATTCAGCACGTCCGCCGCCGTCAGCCAGGCACGTCGCGCTTGCAGAATCCCGTACTTGATCTTCTCGAAATGCGAGGTGTGATGAGCATCAGTGTTAATCACGATCTTCACTCCGCGTTCGCGCGCCATACGCAAATGCACATCGTTCAAGTCGAGCCGGTCGGGATACGCGTTCAACTCCATCGCCACTTTATTCTTCAGCGCGGCCTTCAGGATTGCGTCCATGTCGAACGGGTAAGCGTCGCGGCGGAGCAGCAGCCGTCCTGTCGGATGCCCCAGGATCGACATGTTCTTGTTGCCGATCGCGCGCAGCAGCCGGTCGGTCATTTGCTGCGGCTCCTGGTTGAACGCCGAGTGCACGCTGGCTACCACCACGTCCATCTGCTCCAGCACGGAGTCGGAAAGATCGAGTTCACCATCGGCCAAAATGTCGACCTCGACTCCCGCCATGATGCTTATGCCTTCGATCTGCTCGTTGGCGGCGCGAATGCGGGCGATGTGCTGCACCGCGCGTTTGTCGTCGAGACCGTTGGCGAAGGCCAGGTTCTTCGAGTGATCGGTGATAGCAATGTATTGGTAGCCGCGTGCCTTGGCCGCTTCCGCCATCTCTTCGATGGTGCAGCGCCCGTCGGTCTCCACCGTGTGCATGTGCACTTCACCGCGCAGGTCCTCGACGGTGATGAGTTTTGGCAGAGTGTGATTGGCGGCAGCATCGATCTCGCCGCAACTTTCGCGTAGCTCCGGGGGAATCCAATCCAGCTTGAGCGCGCCATAGATCTCCTCTTCCGTCTTGCCCGCGACCCGCTGGTTGTCGTCCAGACGAAACAGCCCGTACTCGCTCAGGGTATAGCCCATCTTCAGCGCCCGCTGGCGCAGCGTGACATTGTGATTCTTCGAGCCGGTAAAGTACTGCATGGCTGCACCATAGGATTCCGGCGGCAACGTGCGCACGTCCACCTGCATACCGCTGCGCAATTTGAAGCTGACCTTGTTATCCCCCTTCGCCAGTACATCAACGATGCCGGGGAAGCGCAGAATCTCCTCGATTAAGGCGGCGCGCTGCTCGTCGTCGACGCAGCATGGTCCGGTGATGAGGATGTCCAAATCGCCGACCGTCTCGCGTCCTCGGCGCAGCGAGCCGGCGGGCGTGATCTTCTCAATCCCTGGGATGTGTTTCAGATGTTCGCTGAGCTTTTCCGCGGTGCGATCGGCCTCATCCAGCAGGAATCGGCCCGAGATGCGACGATAATCCTCTATTGCCTTGAGGATTTTCTGCTCGCTTTTCTCGCTCAGCCGCGGCAGCTCGCGCAATTTACCTTCACGCGCCAACTGTTCGACTCCGGCAAGATCGCTCACCCGGAATGCGCTCCACAGCAGCGCGATGGTCTTGGGCCCGAGTCCCTGAATTTTCAGCAGCTCCAGCATGCTGGGCCGGTACTTTTGCAACAGCTCCTGATGCTGCGTCAGTTTGCCTGCGCGCGAGAGTTCCTGAATGTTCGCCACCATGCCTTTGCCGATGCCGGGAATCCCCAGCAGCTTCTTCGGCTCGTCGAGCAACTCGGAAACCTGCTGCGGATATCCTTCCAGCGCTTCGGCGGCGCGCCGATAGGAGCGGATGCGGAACGAGTCGTCGCCGTTAACTTCCATCAGGTCGGCGGTTTCGTAAAAAATATGCGCGATAGCCTTGTTGTCCAAGACGCGAGTACCTGTGCGGAATTGTAGCCTGTACGGCGGCGTCGTGTTGAGTCCGAGTTCGGCGTCACCGGAATATAGTACAGTTCGGAAGAGGCCCGCGAGTACCGTTTGCCGCAGGGCCCGCTGATGTTGCAGCAGCTTTACAGTTTGAAACTCGGAACCGCAGATCCCTCACCGGCTAAAGTCGGTGAGGGATGACAAACATAAATGGCTTGCTACGGCGTACCTAAAGCTACGCCCCTGCAAAGTCAGCTAAGAAGAATCATGGTCGAAGCAAAGTCAGTTGTGATTCGTCCGGCGCGCAACATTCTCGGTAGCCTGCGCGTGCCGGGCGACAAGTCGATCTCTCACCGCTACGCCATGCTGGCCGCACTTACCAAAGGCCGCTCGCGCTTCGACAACTTTGCTCCCGGCGCCGATTGCGCCAGCACGTTGGGATGCGTGCGTGCGTTGGGATGCACGGTCGAACGTGATGAAAAAGGGGCGGTGATCATCGGCGGTCTCGGATCGTCGCTTAAGCAGCCGACCGGCGCGCTGGACTGCGGCAATTCAGGCTCGACCATGCGCATGCTTTCCGGAATTCTTGCGGCTCAGTCTTTCACCAGCGAACTAATCGGCGACGAGTCACTCTCGCGGCGGCCCATGAAGCGCATCCTCGAGCCGCTCACCCAGATGGGCGCGCACATTAGCGCGGCCAGCGGAGACCGCGCGCCCTTGCGCATTAGCGGAGGGAAGCTGCACGGCATCGAATATCGTCCGGCTGTCGCCAGCGCGCAGGTGAAGACATCCGTGCTCTTCGCGGGTTTACTGGCTGAAGGCAAGACCGCAGTGGAGGAACCGGCGCGCACCCGCGATCACGGCGAACTGGCGCTACGTGCTTTCGGCGCTGAAGTCGAGAGAACGCGCACTTCGGTCAGCATCCGAGGTGGCCAGCAGTTGCATTCGCTGGAAGCCTACGTCCCAGGCGATATGTCGTCCGCCGCCTTCTTCCTGTGCGCCGCTTCTATCTTTCCCGACTCCAACCTGGTGATCGACGGCGTGCTGCTGAATCCCACCCGCTCGGCACTGCTGGATGTGCTGGCAGCCATGGGCACACGCACCTCCATGGTGCGGGTCGAAGAGCAACATGGCGAACTGGTGGGGACCATCACGCTCATCCCGGGCAGCGGCGGTGCGGTGGTCATTGCGGGGGCCCAGACGGCGCTGCTCATCGACGAATTGCCTGTCCTCGCGGCCATCGCCCCGTATACGTCGGGCGGCCTGGAGGTGCACGATGCGACCGAGCTGCGGGTGAAGGAGTCTGACCGTATGAGTGCGGTTACCCAAAATCTCCAGGCCATGGGCGCACAAATTGAGCAAACCGAGGACGGCTGGCGGATTCCGGGCCGTCAGCATCTGCATGGCGCGCAGATCGAGAGCTTCTCTGATCACCGCATTGCCATGGCATTCGCCGTGGCAGCACTGCGAGCTGACGGCGAGACCACCATCTTGAACTCCGAGTGCGTCGACATCTCTTATCCCGCATTTTTCCAGGATTTGGACAAGCTGGTTGAGCGCTAAGCGTCCGACACGTCAAACTACCAGCGCAATTTAGAAGCGCAACCTGGGAATAATCGCACCGGTGGTACGGCTGTATTCGTTATATTCGGCGCCGAAGGTGCTGGTCATGGCCTGCTCTTCGATTTTGCTCTTGATCTTGAACCCCATGTAGAACAAGACGACTGCCACCAACCCACCTAGTTGGCGTTGCACCAGCGCCGTACCCAACAGCCCGAAAATCATTCCCGTATAAATGGGATGCCGGACCCAGCGATAGGGTCCAGTGCGAACCAATTGATGTCCCACCTTGACCGTTACGGCGGCGCTCCAGTTGCCGCCCAGATAGAGGCGGGCCCAAATGGCGAATCCAATCCCGGCGGCCGTGATCACAATCCCCAGGATCTGAATCCCCAGGCTTGCCGGAAAGATAGAGATGTGCAGCCAGTTTTGCGGGGCATTGCTCCTGAACATCGCAAAGGCTCCGGCAACCGTGAGGACCGTATACGACAAGCGCGACGATACTCCCTCCCGCGTTTTTACCGGCTTAGTTCGGATCGACCAGATCAGCCACACAACAAGAAACACCAGCCACAAGAATTCGCAAACTCGCATTCCGTCCATCGCCATCTCCCGCGCCTATTACGTTACCGCACCGGAAATGGTTTCAGAAAGCGATCTGGCAGGGGATGTGGCCAGGCAAAGTATTACTTCCATCCGCCGCCTGGCTGAGGCTGGGGCAGACCGAATCCTGCTGGACGGCAGCACTCCGGGATAGTATCTTTGCCGTGCGACGATAACCACAAACCTGATGAGTGCCCCGGTGGGTGGGCACTCTGGTGTGCGTGCGTCGTGCAGCAATCAATCCAAAGCCGTTCCAGGGAGCCGGATTCCATGAAGAAACGTGTATTCGCTGTCGTGGTCCTGAGTCTGCTAGTTTCCACCGTAGCTGTGGCGCAAAAGATCAATGTCGATTGGGACCGCACCGCCAACTTCGCCAACTATCACACCTACATGTGGGAAAAGAGTCCGCATCCCGCCAATGGACTTTGGGACCCACGCATCGTCGACGCCATCGACCAGCAGCTACAGGCCAAGGGCTACACCAAGGTCGACTCCGATCCCGATGTGTGGGTGGTCTATAGCAACAGCATTCATGATCAGAAGCAGATGGTGGGCACAGGTTACGGCTTTGGACCGGGATGGGGCTGGGGCGGCTGGGGCGGTCCGGTTACCTATAACACCTACGTCACCAAACTGGGCACGCTGGTGGTGGAGATAGCCGATGCCAAAAACAAACAGCTGCTATGGCGCGGATCGGCCACCGACACCATCACCGATAACAGCAATAAGAACATCAACAATCTCGACAAGGCAGTGGGCAAGTTGTTCCAGAACTTTCCACCAAAGGCAAAGAAATAAAGCAGAAGCCTGTTCTGAAGCCGGCCCCCGACCTGCGCAAAGTTACCGCAGGTTGGGGTGACGCGGCCGGCGTGGGAACGGCATACCTACGGAGCGTGCGATGCAGTTACGTAAGTGGGCTCTGGTATGGGCTGCGGTTGGCTGCCTGTTCAGTGCAATCGGCGCGCAAGCGCAATGGGTGATGGTGGCTAGGGCGGTCTCAGGACGGGTTCAGCAGATGACCAACAAGCCTGCGAACGGGAGCGGCGGTTACGACGTTGCCACCGTCGTTCTGGAAGCCAATGCGGACAAGGTATACCAGACCGCTCTCACCGCTTTGCGGGCGCGCACCGACCTCACCATTACCAGCAACGACGCTAAAAAACGCGTCATCAAGTTCGCCAAGGCCGATCAGGTCGCGAGCATGCAGGCTACCCCGCTGGGCGACAAGCTTTGCCAGCTGGTCATCGCCTCCAACCTCACCGGTGCCCAGCCCGATGCCACCTCGCTAGTGGTTCAGGGCGTCATGAAGGTTTGCGATCAGCTGCATGTCGTGTGCACCATGTCGGGAGATTGATTACGTGGGCGGCAGAACAACGAAATCGCCTCGGCTTCTGTATGCAATCCTAGGTTGCGGTGTGTAACTCCTGACCGTTTGGAAGGGCGCAGCTTAGCTACGCTTGAGGAAGCGCAGGCCTTTAGGCCTGCGAAGACTGCGGACCTCCATAAATCTTTACCGTTTGCCGAGAAACTCAGCCTGGGGGATTTGGAAGGGGCGCAGCTTTGGCTGCGCAGTAGCACGTTCTTTATTTTTTGTCATCCCGAACCCGGCTTCAGCCGGTGAGGGATCTGCTTTTTGAGTTGCCCCAGCGAGACAGGAACTAACTCCCACAATGTCGTAATCCCACAACGTGGCATTGCTCCCACCACAAACTCACCTGAACCGCTCCGGCGAAAATGGGGCTAGATCGAAATCGGGTGGACATCCAGCCAACAATTGCGTCATCACCAATGCGGTAACCGGCGCCAGCAGAATCCCGTCGCGATAATGTCCGGTCGCCGCGTAATATCCTGCCAAGGCCGTCTCCCCCAGAATTGGCAACCCGTCCGGCGACCCCGGCCGCAGGCCCGCCCAGGCATCGTGCAGACGCATCTCTGCGATAGCCGGCGCGATCTTAGCCGCAGCCTTTTGAAAGCCTCGCACCGTCTCCGGATCGACCCGCTTGTCGAATCCTACCTCCTCCACCGTGGCTCCCAGCAGAATGCGACCGTCGCTGCGCGGGATGATATAGACCTCGGGGGTGCGGATGACGTGCTGAATCATCGGGCCCGCGTGGTGCGCCGCCTGTGGCACCAGGCAAGCGATCTGGCCCTTCACCGGACGCGTCGGAACTCCGAAGGGCTTGATCTCCCCGGCCCAGGCACCGGCACAGTTCACTACTTTGTCTCCGGCATAAAACGACTTGCTGGTGCGCACCCCGGTGGCACGGCGGCCCAGCACCGCAATTTCGGTAACTGGCGCACCGGTAACAAAATCGACGCCCAGCGTTCGCGCTGCCTTCTCCAGCGCCCTGCCCAGCTTGCGGGGATCGATGCTGCTCTCCGGCAGCATATAAGTTCGCCCGCGTAAGGCAATCAGCGGCTCCAGTAGCGACAGTTCCGCGTCATCGAGCAACCGCGCGGCTTCACAAGCGGGCGATTCGCCTGCCGCGAAGAACGCGATGGTTCCCGGCTCACGCAGGTCAGGGGACTGAAATGCCTCGGCGCGCAGTTCCCTCACAAACTCGGGATACATGCGTGCGCTGGCCGCGACCATCTGCCGCAACTCGGGCGGAGTGCCCGGATCGCAGTGAGCGATCATCCCTCCCGCGGCGTAGGTGGCCTCGCGCCAAGGCTCGCTTTTCTCCACCAGCAGCACGCTGGCGCCACTATGCCGGGAGCGCCATGCCAGCGATAGTCCAATCACCCCTCCACCGATGATGATGACATCCCAGGTCTTCACTTCTCGATTGTAGTGGCGATTAGCAGTTCGGCGCTCACCCGATCGGGGTTGGTTTCGGCTTGTACGATTTCGTTTGGGACACTCTGATTAAGTCTTGTTCTGAAGAGGACGGCCTTCAGGCCGGCCGTTAAGCCCGCTGAAATCATGCGGCTTTAGCCGCTGCGGGACCTCGCTTTCACTTGATCAGAGTCGCCCTCGTTCTTGCTGCCTGCCAAAATCTTAGGGCTGGAAGCGTTCGCCCAGCCCGATTTTCGCGTTCGAACGGTTGTTCGGAATTCGACACATCTCGATTAATTCCTGGCCTCGCAACCCAATTTCTTTTTGCTTTCGTTTTCGTCCGTACGCCGATGCGAGCCGCATAAATACACGCTCTGGTCGATGTCATCGCGCGGGCCGGACGGCGGTGATGTGGCTCACGCCCGGCTGTGAGAAGCAAAGGTCCGTGTGACTCGTATCACACCCTGAGGTGAGTACACTCACTGCCCCTTGGCACCGGTCTCGGCGATGTTGGTTAGTTACCCGGCGTACGTGATGCGCCGGACGAAAGCGAGGGGTTTCGTGAAGCGCTGTCGTCTGGTTTTTCTGGCTGTCCTGCTGCTCTCCGTAGTAGGGGCGGCTCAATCTTCCCCGTCTGCTCTTAAGAAACACTCGTCCGCAGCTCCGGCCAAAGCCGCCAAAATGGGCAACGACGATTGCCTGGCCTGCCATAGCGACCCCACGCTCACCAAGGACGAGAACGGCAAGCCGGTCAGCCTGCATGTCGACGATGCCAAATTCAAGAACTCGGTGCACAGCATTTACGGTTGCACCGATTGCCACACTGACATCAAGGCTTACCCGCACGACCCCGCGCCGGTTAAGCCGGTATGCGCGACCTGCCATGCCGATCAGCAGGCCGCTTACGACCACGGCATCCACGCCCAGGCCGCCAAAGCCGGCAATACCAACGTGGCCAAGTGTCAGGATTGCCACGGCAGCGTGCACGAGATTCTGCCCCCGACCGATCCGCAATCCAAGGTGGCGCGCGGCAACATTCCGCAAACTTGCGGCGCCTGTCACGGGCAGAAATTCGTGATGGCCTCTGGCGGCATGAGTTCCGCGCCCTTCACTTCCTATCAGCAGAGCGTACACGGTAAAGCCGTTGCCGCCGGCTCCGATAAAGCCGCGGTGTGCACTGATTGCCACGGCGAGCATGATATCTTGAGCGCGACCGATCCCAAATCGCCGATCAACAAGTACAACGTGCCCGCCACCTGCGCCAAGTGCCACGACAACGTCCGCCAGGAATACGTGAAAAGCATTCACGGACAGGCGATCGCGCGCGGCAACTGGCAAGCGCCGGTCTGCACCGACTGCCACGGCATTCACACCATCAAGGCTCCGAACGATCCCAACTCTTCGGTGGCCTCGGCCAACGTGCAGAATACCTGCGCCTCCTGCCACTCCAGCGTGAAATTGTCGAGCGAGTTCGGCGTGCCCGGCGGCCGGGTCGCCTCTTATCTGTCCAGCTATCACGGCATGGCGGAAAAGGTGGGCTCGACCACGGTGGCCAACTGCGCCAGCTGCCACGGCGTGCACAACATTCTGCCCTCCAGCGATCCGCACTCCACCATCAATCATGCCAACCTGGCCAAGACTTGCGGACAATGCCACCCCGGGGCCAACGACAAGTTCATCACCAGCAAGGTGCATCTCGATGGCACCGCCAAGGCCGATTTCGGCAGCAAAGTCATCGGCTTCATCAGCCGGATGTATATCTGGTTGATCGTCTGCGTGATCGGCGGCATGGTGCTGCACAACTTCATCGTCTTCCGCAAGAAGTTGATCCAGCACCGCATTGGACAGCCGCGCATTCTGTTCCGCATGACCCTGGGACAGCGCGTCCAGCATCTTGCGCTGTTGGCCAGCTTCTTCACTCTGGTGCTCACCGGCTTCGCGCTGCGCTATCCGTCCTCGTGGCTGGCCATGATCTTCGTGCACGAACTGGTGCGCAGCTACATCCACCGCATCGCCGGAGTGGTGCTGATCGCGGTCAGTTTGTATCACGCCTGGTACGTCCTCAAGACTCCCGACGGCCGGCAGCTGATCAAAGACATGCTGCCCGACTGGAAAGACGTCACCGACGCACGTGACGCATTTCTCTACTACCTGGGTTATAGCGAAAACCGGCCGCTGTTCGGCCGTTTCACCTACGCGGAAAAAATGGAGTACTGGGCGCTGGTGTGGGGCATGTTTGTCATGGCCAGCACCGGATTGATGGCCTGGTTCAAGGTGGGCGTCGGCGAACGCGTCCCGGGCTGGTGGATCGATGTAGCCATCACCATCCACTTCTACGAGGCCGTGCTGGCCACCCTGGCTATTATTGTGTGGCACCTGTACGGGGTGATGTTCGATCCCGACGCCTACCCCATGAACTGGTCGTGGTACGACGGCAAGATGTCGATCGAGCAATACGAACACGAACATCCGCTGGACATGGTGGCTCTGGACAAAGCCAACGGATCGCAGGAAGAAGAACCGGTCGAGGCGGCTGAGGAAGAGCAGGCTGAGACTACTGGCAGTAAGAAATAAACGCTGAGGCCAGGATCGAAGGTCTGCGCTGGCGTTGGATTGAACGTTGTAATTCTGGATTTTGGTTGCAACCAGACTTCACTGTGGTAATTTCGGCAACACTGGGTGCTTTGCACTAGGGTGAGGCGAAGAAGGGACAATTAACCCATGACTGAGGACACGCAGAGGTTGGATCCTCTACGCGATCATCCGCCGGTATCAAGAAATCTCATCAAGAATCCGATCAGCCTGATCGGTCTGGCGCTGGCCGCAGTGGCTTTCGCCAACATCGTTTTGCTCGTGCTGATTGACATTCTGGCCAGCCACCCGTCTCCCTACATTGGCATTCTGGCTTACATGGTGGCGCCGGCAATTCTGGTTTTCGGCCTAATCTTAATACCGATCGGAATGGCGCTGGAGCGGCGACGGCGGCTTCGGGCTGTCGGGGCGCCACATCATTTCCCCAAACTGGATCTCAACAATCCCGCGCAGCGCAGCACCGTCGCTTTTGTCCTCAGTTTCGTCGTAATCTTCTCGCTGATAAGTGCCATCGGTAGTTATCAGGCTTACGAGTTCACCGACTCGGTGCAGTTTTGCGGACAGCTATGTCACACGGTGATGCATCCCGAATTCACCGCTTATCAGGCCTCTCCGCACGCGCGCGTGGCTTGCGTGGATTGCCACGTCGGATCGGGCGCCAGCTGGTATGTGAAATCGAAACTCTCGGGAGCGCGCCAGGTTTACTACACCGCGCTGGGGACCTATCCGCGGCCCATTCCTACGCCCGTGCAAAATCTCCGTCCTGCGCCTCAAACCTGCGAACAATGCCACTGGCCGAAAAAATTCTGGGGAGCGCAGTTGAAGACCTTCACCCATTTCGGCAGCGACGAGCAAAACACGCCGCGCGTGATTCGGCTGCTCATCAAGACCGGCGGTGGAGATCCCTCGCTGGGCCAGGCCGGCGAAGGCATTCACTGGCACATGAACATCTCCAACAAAATTACCTACTTCGCCACCGACGAACAGCGGCAAGTAATTCCCTGGGTCCGGATGGAAGATGCACAGGGACACGTTACCGAGTATGCCACCAAGGACAATCCGCCGACGCAGGCGCAGATCGACAAAGCCAGCAAACGTCGCATGGATTGCATCGACTGTCACAATCGCCCGTCGCACATCTACACCCCGCCTGACCTGTCGGTCGATCGCGGGATAACGGGACGCAGCATCGACGCCTCGTTGCCCTTCATCAAGCAGCAAGGCGTACAGGTACTGACCGCCGACTATAAAACTTCGGACGAAGCGCAGAAGGCGATTGCCGACAACATCAACAAGTTTTATCGCGAGAAGTATCCGCAGATCGCTTCCAGCAAGACGGACAGCATCAACGGTTCGATCGCCGAATTGCAGCGCATCTACCGCACTACGTTCTTCCCCGACATGAAGGTGAACTGGAAGACCCATCCCAACAACATCGGCCACTTCTATTTCCAGGGCTGCTTCCGCTGCCACGATGGCAATCACGTCAGCAAGGACGGCAAGGTCATCAGCAAGGATTGCAACTCATGCCACACCGTGATCGATCAGGTGGAAGGCGGAACGCACATCGCGCAAATTCCCGCGCAGACATTCAAGCATCCGGTGGACATTGGCGATATCAGTGCCGCCAACTGCTCGGATTGCCACAGTGGGGGAGTGGGGCCGTAAGGCAGTACCAGTTGCCAGTTGCCAGTTGCCAGTAGTCAGTCGTCAGCAATCAGCAATCAGCATTCAGCCATAAAGGTTGTTATCCCGAGCGGAGGCGGCCAGCTTTTGCCCGCCGCAGCCGAGGGACCTCTACCCCCGGCCATGCTCCCGTCCGTTCGACCCTTCCCGGCGCTCTCCGGGCTGAATGCTGAGTGCTGATGGCTGAAAGCTTTCTCCTGAGTGACGTACATCACAAGCCCACGTGATGCCACTCACGGCCCTTCGGGTCGTCGAAATCCTATGGTAGAGCCATAGCAACGAGCCGTTTATCCGCAAACGCGGGGGAGAGGAAAACACAATGAGCGAAGGCAATGGCACTCATGCGGTGGCGAAGAAGCAATACTCGCCGCGACTAATTTTCTGGGAAGTGACCAAAGGCTGCAACCTGCGTTGCATCCACTGCCGGGCCACGGCGACCGAACTGATGTCGCCGGCCGACCTGCCGACGGAAAAAGCGCTCAACATCATCTCCCAGATCGCCGCTTTCGGAAATCCCATCCTGGTGCTCAGCGGGGGCGAGCCGCTGTACCGGCAAGACATTTTTCAGCTGGCGGAATATGCCACCGGCCTGGGTCTGCGGGTCGCGCTGGCCACGAACGGAACGCTGGTCACCAAGGACGTCGCCGAGAAGATCAAGAACGCCGGCATCAAGCGGGTCTCGATTTCGCTGGACGGAGCGGACGCCACTACGCACGATACATTCCGCGGCATCCCCGGCGCCTTCGAAGCCGCGATTTATGGCATGCGCAACCTGCAACAGCTGGGCGTGTCGGTGCAGATCAACACCACCATTGCTCGCCACAACGCGCATCAGTTACCCGACGTGCTCGACCTGGCTCGTCGCCTGGGCGCTGACGCGCTGCATACCTTCCTGCTGGTTCCTGTCGGCTGCGGCGTTGATATCGCCGCCGAACAGATGGTTCCTCCGGAAGAGTACGAGCGCATGTTGAACTGGTTCTACGATCAGTCGCTGGAGGGTGGTATCGAACTGAAGGCCACTTGTGCGCCGCATTATTTCCGGGTCCAGCGCCAGCGTCGCGCCGCCGATCGCCTGACCGGTCGCGAGCAAGTTGCCCCAGCGCCGGCTTCGCACCCGCATGAGATTGGTCCCACCGATATGACGATGCCGGGCTCAACCGGAATCTCCCTGAAGCCGGGCGGTGGGCCACCGGTCGGCCACACGGGCCAGCCCGGCGGCCATCCCGGTGACATGAACGCCATGACCAAGGGGTGCTTGGCGGGAACTGGCGTCTGCTTCATCTCTCACGAAGGCGAAGTCTTTCCCTGCGGATATCTGCCCGCGATCGCCGGCGATCTACGTAAACAAAGCTTCGCCGAAATTTGGAACGACTCCGCCGTCTTCAGCCAGCTGCGCGACGACGATAACCTGAAGGGCAAGTGCGGTTGCTGCGAGTTCCGCCATGTCTGTATGGGATGCCGCGCGCGAGCTTATGCCGCTACTGGCGACTTTCTGGCGGAAGAACCCTTCTGTGTGTATGAGCCGGGAACCTCGAACGAAATGATTCGCACGATTGCCGAGGCCAAGCGGGTCGGCTGAGACCTAAGTCATAGCCGTGACCGGCGCACGACCCTAGGATTCAGTTATGGCAGCACATGTCGGTACTCTAGAGAATTCGCGATTACGGGCCATGGTGGTTCCGCGCGAGCACGGCGCGTGGGGCATGCTGCTGGTGCCGCTAGCTACGGGCGCGGTGGTGGCCTTGCGCACCGGCGTGAATAGCGGCGCGCTCACGCTTTTCGTCGTTGCCGCCATGTCGCTGTTCTGGCTTCGCACTCCGGTGGAGAGCTGGCTGGGCACCTCGGCCATCAAAGCGCACACTGCCGAGGAGCGCTCGCTGGTCATGACCGTGATCGTCGGCGTCGGCCTGCTGGCTGCGTCGTCGGTTGCTGCTCTGCTGTGGAACGGGCATAACCGGGGCCTGCTGCTGATCGGCGCAATCGCGGGGCTGGCCTTCGCTGTACAGGCGGGAGTAAAGAAACTGGGCCGCAAGGGACGGATGCCGGCGCAGGTGATCGGCGCGGTGGGCCTGACTTCCACGGCAGCGGGCGCTTACTACGTCGCCACCGGCAAACTCGGCCATACAGCTATCGCGCTCTGGCTGGCTAGTTGGCTATTCGCCGGCAATCAGATTCACTTTGTGCAACTGCGCATTCGCGCCAGCCGGGCCGCGTCGCTCGACGATAAACTGAAGGCCGGGCTTCCCTTTCTTGCCGGCCAGGTGTTACTGCTTGGTGTCCTTCGTGGGGCTAACACGATCGGCATGTTTCCCCAGATCGCCGCGGTAGCGTTCCTTCCTGTCCTACTCCGTGGGATGTTCTGGTTCGTACGCGGCCGGCAGACTCTCGATGTCCACAAGCTGGGCTTCAGCGAGTTGGGACAGGCCCTGATCTTCTGCGCGCTCCTCTGCACCGCCTTCCTGGTTTAAAAAGCGCGCCGGCAATTGACGGGCTGCGATCGGTTCGCACGGGCGTTTGTTCCTGGTTGTATACTGCGCCACAAGAAAGGTGGATTGCCTATGCGACCCAAGGCAACACTTTGGATGGCCCTCGCCCTGCCGCTCGCCGCAGGGGTCAGTTTGACGGTTGCGCAACAAAGCAACTCCTCCGCCGCGGGAGGCGATTCCCTCACGTTCGGGTTAACCAGTTCCGCATTCGCCGCCGGAGGTGAAATTCCCCGGCAGTACACCTGCAAAGGCGCCGACACTTCTCCCGCGCTAGCCTGGAGTGGCGCGCCAGCAAAGGCTGGAGGTTTCGCGCTCATCGTCGACGATCCCGACGCCCCCCATGGGACCTGGGTGCACTGGGTGCTGTGGAACCTCCCGGCGAGCGCCCGCGCCTTGCCTGAAGGCATTCCGAGACGCGATCAGTTGGACGACGGCTCGAGCCAGGGACGAAACAGCGAGCGGAAGATCGGCTACAGCGGGCCATGTCCCCCGGGGGGACAAACGCACCGTTACTTTTTCCGCTTATATGCTCTGGACGGCAAACTTGGTCTGGCTCCGGGGGCCAGTCGGGCCGATCTGGATGCGGCGTTGAAGGGACACATTCTGGGTCAAACCGAATACATGGGAACCTTCCACAAATAAGCCGGAAGCCAGCAGGTAACCAGCGATCTATCTTAGCCGCTTTCCTGACTCCTGCCAGATAGAATGGCTGTTCCGGTTTCCCTGCATGCATTCCAACTGGATCTTCTGGGTAGCATTCAACGTGTTTGTATTGCTGATGCTGGCGCTCGATCTAGGCGTCTGTCATCGCACCAAGCACGAGGTGCATCTGCGCGAAGCGATTGCCTGGACCCTGGTGTGGATGAGCCTGGCTGGCCTCTTCGCCGTCTTCATTTATTTTTTCGGACACACCCTGGTTGGCAACCATGCCCGTCCCAACTCGCAGCTCTCGCTGGAGTTCGTGACCGGCTACCTGATCGAGCAGTCTCTCAGTGTCGACAATCTGTTCGTATTCCTGTTGATCTTTCGCTACTTCGCAGTGCCTCGCGAGTTCCAGCACGAGGTGCTGTTCTGGGGCGTGCTGGGCGCGCTCGTCATGCGGGCCATCTTCATTGCCGCCGGGGTCAGCCTGCTGAACCGCTTCCATTGGATCGTCTACGTCTTTGGCGCCATCCTGATTTACAGCGGCATCAAGCTGTTGCGGCAGCATGGCGCCGAGATCCATCCCGAGTCCAACCCGCTGCTGCGCCTGTTTCGCAAGCTGTTCCGCGTGACCCGGGATTACGAAGGCGGAAGCTTTTTTGTCCGGCGTGGAGCTCTGCGGTATGCCACCCCGCTGGCCCTGGTGCTGATCGTGGTCGAGACCACAGATCTGCTGTTTGCCGTCGACTCCATTCCCGCGGTGCTGGCGGTGACGCGCGAGCCCTTCATCGTTTACACCTCAAATGTCTTCGCGATTATGGGATTGCGTTCACTGTATTTCGCGCTGGCGGGAATGATTGAGGCGTTCCAGTTTCTGCACTACGGCTTGTCCGTGATCCTGATCCTGATCGGGTTGAAGATGCTGGTTTCGCATTACCTTGAGATCCCGATTGGGGTGGCTTTGGCGACGGTGGTAGGAGTGCTATTGATCTCGATCGTGGCTTCGCTGATGTTTCCCAAGAAGAAATCGGCTGCAACGTAGCTGCGCCAGAATGCGCCCTACTGGAACCGAATATTATCGCCGGTTACCACGGAGTGCTTGCGGTACTTCGGGTCATTTTTCAGGGGATGGTCAAGGCGGTAGTGGGCGCCGCGGCTCTCTTCGCGAGCCAAGGCCGATCGGGCAATCAGCAATGCCGCCTCAACAATATTGACCGCCTCGTGCGATCTGCGGTCAAAAGCCTGAGGGGCCTGCGCCTGCATGGCGCGTAATTCAGGAACGACCTGCTGCAGCGCTTTTCCATCGCGTACCACTCCAACGTGCTGCCACATCAGCGACTGCACTTTCCGGATGAACTTCTCCGTCTCGGCCGCCTGTCCATTGTTGCTGGTGGCGGCGAACTTCGGACCGGCCATCGCCGGCCCCGGAGGTTTCACGCCAGGTTGCTCGCGCATGCGCTGCGCCGCGCGCGCTCCATACACCAGCCCTTCGAGCAGCGAATTGCTGGCCAGCCGGTTCGCCCCATGCACTCCGGTGCAGGCCACTTCTCCGGCGGCATAAAGTCCGGGCAGCGAGGTCTGTCCGTAAAGGTCGGTGCGAACGCCGCCCATGGCATAGTGGGCAGCCGGACGAATAGGCACCAGCTCGTCGGCGATATCGATGTTGTATTGCATGCAGGTGGCGTAAATCATGGGAAAGCGTTTGCGCACCCGCTCGGCATTGAGGTGGGTAAGGTCGAGATAGACCGCGGCATCGGGCCGCTTCACCAGTTCCAGCTCATGGGCGATGGCCCGCGCCACCACGTCGCGCGGGGCCAGCTCGGCCGCCTCGTGATACTTCGGCATGAAGCGCTGGAGCTCGACATTCCGCAGATAGGCGCCTTCACCGCGCAGAGCCTCCGACAGCAGAAAGCGCGGAGCATTCTTCAAATACAACGCCGTGGGGTGGAACTGCACAAACTCCATGTCGCTGATTTCGGCGCCGGCGCGATAGGCCATCGCCACGCCATCGCCAGTAGCCACGGCGGGATTGGTAGAGTCACTGTAAACGTGGCCGAGTCCGCCGGTAGCCAGCAACACCGCGTTGGCATAAATTTCGTGGGTTTGTCCTGACTGGTCGAGCACACGAACGCCCACTACGCGGCCCTGGTTCACCAGCAAGTCGGTGGTGAACTCGAACTCGCGGAAGGTGATGGGGGTCATGGCCTGGGTCTTGAGAAAAAGAGCGCGGCCAATCTCGCGACCGGTGGAGTCTCCATGAGCATGCAGCACGCGATTACGGCTGTGCGCACCTTCGCGGGTGAAGGCAATCTTAGCGCCGGTGCGATCGAACTCCGTGCCCCACTCGATCAGCTCTTCGATGCGCGGCGGGCCTTCTTCCACCAGCACGCGCGCTGCTTCTTCGTTCACCAGTCCGTCTCCGGCCTTCAGCGTGTCTTCCAGATGCAGCCGGACTTCGTCGTCGTCGCTGAGGGCAGCCGCAATGCCGCCTTGCGCGTATTGCGTGTTCGACTCGGTGACCTCGCGTTTGGCCAGACACAGCACGCGTCCCGCTGAGGCCAGTTCCACCGACGCTCGCAAGCCGGCAATACCCGCGCCCACTACGATGAAATCGGTTTCTGAAGGAAGAACCTGCATTACAGGGTTCATGGTAGCACGCAGCTGAAAAACTCTCGACGGGAGTGCAGCCGCCGGCTGGAGCCGGCTCAGTAACAAAAACAGAGCACTTGGACGCCGGCCTGAAGGCTAGATTCTACCCGACCCTTGGCGTCCCATGAGTTTTTCCGCGGCCTGTGAAGTCGTCCCGGATACAAAGCGATTTTATGAGACGGTCTCTGCTAACTGTCTACTAACACTAACTCTCTGCTAACGAAAGAACCGCCTAGACTTTGCCCGCTCGTGCTGCCTGATGTCTATTCCATTACACTAGAAACTTGACTCGCATCCCGGTTCAAACTCCGTCCCGTCCTTACGAAGTGCTGATTGAGCGCGGCTTGCTGGGCTCGACCGCTGCGGTTCTGCGCGACCGGATTCCGGCAAGTGCTCGCGTCTTTGCCCTGACCGCGCCGCCCATCCGCAAGCACTACGGAAACGCGTTGCGCAAAAGTTTCGCCAAGTCGGGCCACAAGTTCGAACTGTTCGCCATGCCCGATGGCGAGACATCGAAGACGCTGGCTGAGTTGGAAAAGCTGGCCGCCAAGCTGGTGCGATATGGAGCGGACCGGCACTCAGTCCTGCTCGCACTCGGGGGGGGAGTGGTAGGCGACGTGGGCGCGTTCCTGGCGTCGATTTTCATGCGCGGCATTCCGGTGGTGCAGATTCCGACCACGCTGCTGGCGCAGGTCGATTCTTCGGTGGGCGGCAAGACCGGGGTAAATCTGAAAGCAGGCAAGAACCTGCTGGGAACGTTTCATCAGCCACTGGCGGTGCTGGCCGATCCCGATGTGCTGAAGACATTGCCTGAGCGCGAATACCGCTCCGGATTATTCGAGGCGATGAAGTACGGGGTGATTCGCAATCCGGCGATCTTCGAGCTGATGGAGTCGAACAGCAACGCTCTGCTGCGCCGCGATGGCGCTCTGCTGGAGCAGTTGATCACGGAATGCATTCGCGTAAAAGCCGAGGTGGTGAGCGCCGACGAGCGGGAGAGCGGCGAGCGCCGCATCCTGAATTTCGGGCACACCATCGGCCACGCCCTGGAGGCGGAGACCAACTACCGGCGCCTGCTGCATGGCGAGGCGGTGGGATGGGGCATGATCGCCGCCACCATGATCGGCGCCAGCATGCAGTTCACGGATACGGCGGCGACCCAGCGCATTCTTGATTTGGTGTTCGCCTACGGACCGTTACCCAAGCTGCCGGTCGACAGCCGAAGCGTCATGAAGCGGGTATTCGCTGACAAGAAAACGGTGGGCGGCGTCCCGCATTTCGTTCTGCCTACCGGCATCGGCAAGGTCGAGGTGGTCAACAATGTTCCCCAACGCACCGCGATTCAGGCGATCAAAGAGATAAGGTATTTGTCGAAAGCATAGTAAGTCGAAGAAGTCAGTAACACGAATTCTTGGAAGGGGCGCACCTTTAGGTGCGCCGTGTTGTTGTCTTTTATGATTCAAGTGGGCTTCAGCCCACGAGGCCTTTGGCTTTGAGGCTTCTTCGGTGGCCCTTGGCACAAAGAACATCGTGATCCCAGCGATCCGTGATACAGGCATTCCAGCATGAAGTCATGTGATAAGCGTGTGAACCATCCAATGGAAGTACCTCAGGGGCTAAAGCCCGATTTTGAGGCCGGGCACTTCGGCACGGCTGAAGCCGTGCCCCTTCAAATTCGAATTCGTGAGATTTGCCTCCATGCCTGAGCAGAACACACCGCCAGCTGGCGAGCGCATTGTGGGCGCGGCTCCGGCTGGCGCGCGCGATGAAGCAGCGGCTGCTGATGCGGTACGTGACATGTTCACCTCGATCGCGCCCCGTTACGATCTGCTGAACCACGTGCTGTCGATGAACATCGACCGGGTGTGGTGGAACCGCACTGCGCGTGTGTTCGCCGAAGTGCTGCGCCGTCCCCAGGCGCAGGCGCTTGATCTGTGTTGCGGCACCGGCGACATGACTTTCGCCTTGCATCGCCGCCTGCAGGGGGCGCCCACCAAGCTGATTGGCGCCGACTTTTCGCATGCCATGCTGGTTCGCGCCGAACAGAAATCGGGCACGCGGGACATTCGCTGGATAGAGGCGGACGCGCTGAATCTACCGTTCGCCTCCGGCCAGTTCCAATTGGTCACCTCGGCCTTCGGATTTCGCAACCTGGCTAATTATGATCGCGGATTGACCGAGATCTATCGTGTACTCGGCCCCAACGGCGAAGTCGGCATCCTCGATTTTGGCGAACCTAAAGGGCTGGTCGGCAAACTCTACCGCGTGTACTTCCGCCGCGTGCTGCCCGCCATCGGGACGGTGGTCTCGGGCGTCAGCGGTCCGTACGCGTATCTGCCGGCGTCGGTGCTGCGCTTCCCTTCTCCCGCCGAGATGCTCGAACGCATGCGCGCCGCCGGCTTTCACGATGTGTCTTGGACGCCGTATACGTTTGGGATTGCGGGGCTATATCGGGGGAGAAAGTAGTTTCTCCACCGCCGAGGCACGGAGAAATGCAAGCAACGTTATACCTGGTGGAACAACATTGAAGACGAATTCGTGAATAGCATGGAGAGTGGCAAAGCAGGTCCCTCCACTCCGCTTCGCTGCGGTCGGGATGACACCAAGAAACGGGATGTAATGGCGCAGCGGAAGCGGCTACTTTCAGCTCTTGCTAGCCACTATCCACAACGCACTAGCCACTGCTCTTGAAACTGTCCCGCAGCGCATCCTCGACCGTGTACTGGATCACGCGCGGATACTCAGGGCCGAGGAACTGCTGCAGACGGCCGGTATCCATGGTGTAGGAGCCGAGCATGTAGGGCATCGCTTCCGGCGGGATGGAGGAGATGCCAAACCTCCACAGGAAACGCAACACGGCCCGGAAGGCGGCCCGGGTGGGAACGCGCTTGATGGTGGCCTGAGCCAGTTCCGCGCAGCGCTGAATGGTAAGAGACTCGCCCCGCCCAGCAACATTCATGATGGTCATGGAAGGATCGCTGTGCGGCCGGTGCAACAGCAGCGCCAGCAACCGCGCCATGTCATCCACATGCAGGAATTGGAGACGCTTCTCCAGATATTTCTCGCCGCGGGGAAGCATCAGAGGAAGACGTCTGCCTTCGGCTCGCATGCGGGCGGCGCGCTTGCTCTTGCCCAGCGGAGTGCCGCGCAAAGCACCCACCATGTAATTCTGCATGGTGGCGCCGGCGAAGATGTGCGGCCTCAGGAGGTAGGTGCGACAGTCGCCCAGGCTTTCGGCGCGATAGCGGACTACTTCGTCGCTCTCGCGCTTATGAATGGCGTAGGGCAAGGTGTGAGCGCGTAGCGGAGCATCTTCGCGCACCGGGCCACCCGTTTCCGGACCATAGGCGGCAACGCTGCTGGGAAAGACGAATTGCCTGACCGCACCGCCGGTGCGATTGACCACGCTCACCGCTTCCATCAACCGGGCCGTGCCGGCCACATTGATCTGCCACATGCGTTCCACGTCGAGAACGCCGGTGCGCTGGGGATCGAGGACGAAGGCAAGGTGGAGAACGGATTGGGCTCCAGTCTCCCGCAACAGATCAATCAGCTGACGGCAGCAGGCTTCCCGGCCCAGGTCCATCTCTTCAAACCGGGCGATCCCCGAAGTTTCGGGTGGGCGCAGGTCCACGCCCACCACGCGAAACTCAGAGAGCAACGGAAGCAGTCTGGTTCCCAGGTTTCCCGATACGCCCGTGACCAGCACCGTCCGTTCCGATGGCATGACTACTTCGGCGGAGCTCCCGAGTTGGGAGCGCCGGGGGCTCCGGGGTTAGCAGGCGGACCGCCTCTCATGGGTGGGCCGCCGGGACGGATGATGGTGGTCGGCGGCGCCTTCGGCGGCGCTTCCGGTCCAAAATAAGCGTCGTTTAACACCGGAGTCACGGCGCTCTGTAGTTGCTGGATCTTGTCGCTATACATCTGCCGTTGCAGGGTGGAAGAGATGGTAGCCTTCACCTCGGTCAACGGAACCTGGCGCACCGAAACTACCTTATAGAAGTAAAACGCGGCGGCATCGCTGAACACCGGCGAGACCTCGCCTGGCTTCAAACCGAAGACCGCATCGTGCGCCTCGGGCAGCGAGCCCGGCCTGCGGGCACCAACGTTCACGTCGGGAGGAGGAGTGGTGATGCCGGAGTGCTCCATGGCCTCCTTCTGTAGCTTGGTCGGATCTTCGCCCGCAACCCAGCGTTCTCTAATCTTGTCTGCGTAGGCCTGTTGATCAGCATCACTGGGCTTGGGCTTTTCAGCGGTACCCTGGGGCTTCGGAATGATGATGCGCAGCAGCGTGGCTTCCACGTACTTCTTCTGGTTCTGGTCGTAATACTGCTGGATCTGCTGGTCGGTGGGGTGAGCATACTCTTCCAGGTAATGCTGGTTGAGTGACTCGGCCAGGATCTGGTTTCTGGCGAACGCAAAGATCTGCTGTACCTTGGGATCGTTCTCCAACCCAAGCTGACGGGCCGCATCAGCGAAGGTCAGTAGCTTGGCATATTGGGTGGCAAACTTCCGTTTCACATCAGGCGGAACAGGACCTTTGTCGGCCGGCTGAAGAGCATTGGTCAACTGCTCAAACTGCTCGCGCGTCAGGCTGCTGACGCAACCGGCCGGCGGATTGGTTACGCAGGCACCCTTCAAAGTGAGCACAGGCTCACTCATGGGAACGTTGCTGGCGGCGGCCGGTGTGGTCGCGCCTGGCTCTTTGGCGCCAGCCGCGGGAGGTGGCGGTGGTTGTTGCGAACTCGGCTGCTGGCTATAGCCAGTGCAGGTCATGGCACACGTCAAGGCGAGCGCCAAAAGTGTGGAACGTTGCATGAAGTGGTAATCCTCCGGAATAGTGCCGCCTTAGGCGGGGAAGATGGATGCAAAAAATCGTACCACATCGTACGACAAAACACGGCAAAAGCCTGCGGCGGTAGTCGTGCACCAACCCGTGGAAACCCTGTAAATCCAGAAACGTTCGAAACAACCGTTACCGTATCCAGCCTGCGCTGGCGGTTGGCGATTTTCGAGCGGAACGTGAATAATCGAATCTAACGATATGGCGGACGCTGTCAGCACAGCCGGCATGCAACGGGAGAAGAAAGCAGTCGCCCTCAACTCCATTTTTGCCGCTGTCCTCATCACTCTGATGAAGGTTGTCGTCGGGATCGGGACCGGCAGTTTGGGCATATTGTCAGAGGCCGCCCACTCGGGACTCGACCTGGTAGCAGCGGCGATCACCTACTTCTCCGTACGCGTCTCCGACAAACCTGCCGATGCCGATCATCAGTACGGTCACGGCAAGATCGAAAGCTTTTCCGCCTTTCTGGAAACCGGCTTGCTGCTGCTCACCTGCGTCTGGATCGTTTACGAAGCCGGACGGCGGCTGTTCTTTCACTCCGTCGAGATTGAACCCACGGTTTGGGCATTTCTGGTGATGGGTATTTCGATGCTGGCGGATGTGTGGCGCTCGCGGCGGCTGCGGCGCATCGCCAACAAATACGACAGCCAGGCATTGCAGGCCGATGCCCTGCACTTCAGCACCGATATCTGGTCCAGTGCGGTAGTGATTCTGGGCCTGGCCGCGGTGCTGGCCGGCCGGGAATATTCGCTGCCCTGGATGGCCAATGCCGATCCCGTCGCTGCTTTAATCGTAGCTTGCATCGTGGTGTCGGTAAGTTGGCGCCTGGCGCGAAGGACCATCGATACGCTGCTCGACGCCGCACCTGCCGGCATCCGCGGCCGTATCATTCAAGAGGTCTACCGGGTCAAGGGCGTACTCGAGGTAGACCGGGTGCGGATTCGCCGCTCGGGCAGTCGCTACTTTGCCGACGTATCGGTTGGATTGTCGCGCAACGTCACCTTCCAGCGATCGGAGCAGGTGTCGAACGAAGTAGCCTCGCGTATCCGGGCGCTGCTGCCCGACGCCGACGTGGTGGTCAATGCACTGGCCCGTGCCAGCCGCCAGGAGAGCCTGTTCGATCGCATTCGCGCCGTCGCCACCCGCAACAACCTGAACGTACATGACATCAGCGTGCAGGACATGGGCGGAAGCCTGCACGTGGAACAGCACGTCGAACTCGACGAACGGCTCAGCCTGAAGGAAGCTCACGATCGCGTGACCCGCCTGGAGACTGAGATGAAGCAGGATGTGGGCGAGATCTCCAGCATCCTCACCCACATTGAAAGCGAACCGGCCACCATCGAAACCAGCGATGGACCCGTGCCCGCGCCCAGTTTCGAGCAACGCTTTCAAGCAGTCACGCAGAGCTTCCCCGAAGTGGTGGACATGCACGACCTAACGTTCAAGCGAGTGGGCGGGCGGCTCTATGCATCGCTGCACATCACCATGCAGGATGATTTGCCGCTCTCGCGCGTACATGATATCCAGACCGCGGTGGAAGGCCGCTTCCGCCAGGAAGTGCCAGAGCTGTTCAGGGTGCTGATTCATCCCGAGCCGCAGACCGACAACCGGCGATAGGATATTGGTTCGGGTTGACCCGACCTCGCGTGCAGCCTAACATTACCGCCAGCGGGACCGAGGCCCTCGGCATGGTTGGCCAGATCGTCTCCCACTATCACATTGTGGGGAAACTCGGTGGTGGTGGCATGGGGTTGGTCTACGACGCGGAAGACACCCGCCTGGGCCGCCACGTCGCGCTGAAGTTCATTCCCGAAAACCTGGTCAACGATCGCAAGGCGCTGGATCGTTTTGTGCGCGAAGCCCGCGCCGCCTCGCAGTTAAACCATCCCGGCATCTGCACCATCTACGACATCGAAGACGTGGACGGCCAGCCCTTTATCGTCATGGAGAAGCTGGAGGGCGAAAGCCTGAAGGACCGCCTGCGGGGCGAGCCCATGGAAGTGGAAGAGATTCTCGACATCGCCATCCAGGTAGCGGAGGCGCTGGCCGCTTGTCATGAAAAGGGCATCATCCACCGCGACATCAAGCCGGCAAATGTCTTCATCACCAAGACCGGGCAAGTCAAAATTCTCGACTTCGGACTGGTCAAGCTCTCGGGAGACCGGTGGAACGACCCGATATCGCAAGAGGATCCGCTGTCGATTGCGGGCGATATTTTCGGCACGGCAGTCTACATGTCACCCGAGCAGGCGCGCGGCGAAGAACTCGATCCCCGGACCGACCTGTTTTCCCTGGGCGTGGTGATTTACCAGATGGCCACCGGCAAGAAGCCCTTTGCCGGGAACAACGCCGTGACCACGCTGGAGGCGGTGCTCAACAAAAAGCCGGTCTCTCCGCTCAAGCTCAACCCCAATCTGCCACCCGATCTGGAAGGCATCATCGGCCGGGCGATGGAGAAGGAACGGGGGAATCGCTATCCCAACGCGCTGGCGCTGAAAGCGGATCTGCAGGCGCTGAAGAAGGAGACCGATCCCGGCTTAACCACCAGTGGGCGCATGCGGTCTCCCTTCCCTTATCGCATCGCCACCAGCACGTTTCAAACTTCGAGCCGGCTGCAAACCTATTTGCTGTTGGCGGTCAGTGCAGTGCTGGTAATGGTGCTGACGCTGGCGGGATTGTGGTGGTTCAAGCACCGGCAAGGGCCGGGCGGAGGCGCGGCCAAAAACACGATCGCCGTGCTGCCGTTGCAAAACGTCAATGGCGATATCAGTGTGGACTTTCTCCGCTTCGCGCTGGCGGACGAAATCGCTAATGTCCTGACTTACACGCGCAGCCTCGACGTTCGACCCTCTTCGCTGACGCGGAAGTTCTCAGGCGCCGATGTCGATCCCCAGAAGGTCGGCCGCGAGTTGCACGTGGCCACAGTCCTCACCGGACATTTCCTGAAGCAGGGCGACAATCTGCTGGTTACGCTGGAGGCGATCGACGTTCGCGACGACCGATTGCTGTGGCAGACCACCTTCACTGCACCCGCGCAGGACCTGATCGCCTTGCAGTCCGACATGACGGCTCAACTCCGTCAAGGCTTGCTTCCCACGCTGGGCGTGGCGAGTGGGCAGGTCGCTACCGGAACCCGTCCTAAAGATCCCGAGGCTTACGATCTCTATCTGCATGCTCTCGCTTTGCCCCACGATCCGGGACCGAACAAGGATGCCATCGCGGTTCTGCAACACGTCGTGCAGATGGATCCGAACTATGCCCCGGCCTGGGAGGAAATGGGTCTCCGCGCTTACTACGATGCCACCTATTCGAACGGCGGCGAAACCATGTTCCAGCTCTCCAATCAAGCCTGCGAGCGGGCGCTGGCGCTGGATCCTAATCTCACCGTAGCGGCGGGGCAGTTGATCACCAACCGGGTGGAGCGCGGCGAGTTGGGTAAGGCCTATGAGGCGGCGCAAGAACTGGTCAAGCGGCGGCCGGAGAACGCACAGGCCCACTTCGTGATGAGCTATGTGTATCGTTACGCCGGCATGCTGGAGCAAGCCGCCCGCGAATGTGACACGGCACTGGCGCTGGATCCCGGCAACTACGTTTTCCGCTCCTGTGCCTGGGCGTTCATGGAGCTGGGTCGAACCGACCGCGCCGCCGACTTCATCCGCCTGGACGCCGGCTCGGAATGGGCCGCCTACGTCACGCCGTCGCTGTTGTTGCGGGCAGGCAAGATTGCCGAAGCGAAAGCGGCGGTCAACCACATGCCGGCGGCGCCTCGTTATCATCGCGATTTGCTGGAAGCCTGCCTGCAACTGCGGCCGGCGTCAGATCTGGACCGCATCGCCCATGATGCCGAGACCAGCTTTCCCGCCGATCCCGATCCCGAGACCTGGTACTACGAGGGATCGCTGTTTGCCTACTGCGGAAAGGAGCAGGCCGCGCTGCACCTGCTGCAGGCCGCTGTCGAGAATAATTACTGCGCCTACTCCAATCTGCTCTCTGACCCGCTGCTGGCTAAGCTGCGTGCCGATCCGGATATCGATAAGCTGTTGACGGCGGCCCATCAGTGCCAGGAGGATGCGATCGGGACCGCGAACCCGGTGTCTGGCCGCTGAGCTATCCGGGGGCTGGCAAGCGAAGCGTTTTCCATAAAATCTGCCGATTTATCTGCCCTTCACCGCTTCCATGCAACTCATCATTTTCTGCTTGCTTCTGTATTAGGAGGAGTAAAATTCAGCTTAGAAGAGGGCTGTAGCTGCGGACGGAACTGTTTCGTCTGGAGAGGCCTTGCATGAATGTTCAGATCAGCTACAAGATTTCCAAAACACCCGACCTCGAAAAACTTATCAACCAACAAGTGGAAAAGCTGGGCCGCTACCTCCAGGTATTTCGTCCGGACGTGGTGTACCTGAAGGGCACGGTTGAGGAGAACTCACGTCACGGCTGCGACGTGTCCCTGAATCTGCGGCTCCCGTCAGGACAGATGGCGGCACAGGAGAGCGGTACAACTGCGACTGCGGCCATCAAAGCCGGGTTCAACGATCTTACCGAGCAGGTAAAAAAGCACAAGCAGTTGCTGCGCAACCAGCACAAGTGGCCGCGCCGCCGTGGGCCACAGCGTGCACCTGCTACCGTCCCGTTCGAACAGACTGTAGCCGCCATCCGGCCGGAGCAGATTTCCTCCGGCGACATCACCAACTACGTGAACGTCAATCTCCCGCGATTGAAGCGCTTCATTCAGCGCGAACTCAGGCATCGCGAGGAAGAGGGCCGGTTTCCGGCAGGCCAGATCGAACTGGAGGATGTGCTGGGCGAAGCCATCGCCAATGCGCTCAGCGATCAACCTGACAAGCCCGAGCGCATGAAACTGGAACCCTGGATCCATCGTCTGGCAATTCAGGCAATTGACATCGTGGCCTCCGACGGCCGGGGCGACGATCATGTTCCGCTGGGTCGCGCCCGCGGGACGCAGAACGTGCAGGGCAGCGACGAGGCCCGGCTGCAATTCCATCAGCCGGACGAAAAGCTGTTCGAGGAAAATGTCATTCCCGATCCCAGCGCCAATAATCCGGAAGAACTGGCGGCGCGCCGCGAACTCATTACTCTGGTAGAGACGACCTTGCGCGATGCCGGGCGCAACGAACGGGAAGCTTTCATTCTTTACACCATTGAAGGTTTCACTCTGGAAGAGATCGCCGATATCACCAACCACACAGTGGAGGAGGTGCGCGCGGCCATTCGCAAGGGCCGCGAACATCTGCAACGCGCCTTGCCAATGAAAGACCCTCTGAAAGACAGGCTCGTGGACTACTCCAGGAGCGCCTGATTCAGGGGGCTGCGGCGCAGTCCCCACTCACTCAGCGAAGCAAGACAACCAAGAACAGGAGAACCGGAATGATCACACGAGATGACATCCGTGAACTCGCTAACTTTCAGTCGCCCGAGGGTTGCGCGATTACGTTTTACTACCAGCCCTCTACGCCACTCAACAAATCGCATCGCGAAGAAGCCATCCTGGTGAAAGACCTGATCCGTAACGCCCTGCGGGAAGCGGAAAAGCATGGCAAGAACGGCCGCACCCGCGCCGACCTGGAACGGATCAACGGGATGGTGGATCCGCTGCACGGAAATGGAGGCCGGGCAAAAGCCATTTTTGCCTGCGGCGCCAAGGGATTCTGGCGGGAGTTCGATATTCCCGGCCAACTGTTAAAGCCCAAAGTCGCGGTCAGCCAGCGCTTCCATCTAAAGCCGTTGGCCGCCGTGCTGGACGGCGAACAACACGCCTTTATCCTACTGGCGGATCGCAGCAAGGCCCGGGTGTTCGAACTGGTGAACGACCATATCAGCGAAAAGGAAGACTTCATCAACGAACTAACCCGCCGGGGCAAGAGCGACGGCTACGCCGGCTACGACGCAGGACATGCCGAGCGCAAGCAGATGAATGAGGCCCTGCAGCACTTCAAGCTGCTCTCCGAGCACATCGAGCAATACTTCGAGCGCGGCGGTCGCGATCGTCTGCTGATCGGATGTCGCGATGACGTATGGTCTGAAATCGAGCCCCAACTGCAGGCGCTGGCCCGGCAACGTCTGGTTGGCCACTTCCGTATCGACCCCAAGGTCGCCACCCCAGAACAGGTCAAGCAGATGGCGCGCGATCATCTCGCCGAGTACCAGACCAGGGTGAAGCAGAACCTGATCCGCGAAGTCATCGGCGAGGCGCATCGCAACGGCCGCGGGGCCATTGGACTGCGTCGCGTCCTGCGTTCGCTGGAGGTCGGCGAAGTTCTGACCCTGTTACTGGGATCGAACTTCCAGGCGCCGGGCGTGAAGTGTTATCACTGCGGTCATATGGATCTGCATCTGACCCCGGACTGTGCGGTGTGCGGAAAGGAGAATACGGAATTGCAGGACCTGGGTGACGCCATCGTAGGTCATGCCATCCGAACTGGAGTGGAACTGGTTTATGTTCCCGATGAGGAAGAGTTCGACCGCATTGGCCGGATTGCCGCTCTCCTCCGCTTCCGGGCCGACCAAAACACCGCCGAGAAGGCCGCCGGTTAACCTCAAGGCAGGATGTTGGACCAAGGCACAGCCGGGTGGCTGTGCTTTTTGTTCATGAGGAGTGTCCGAAACTGGAGAGATCTGCAACTCTACGAGCAAGCTGCCTTTCTTAAACTGGTGGTCCTTCCGCCTGGGAGTACAACCCGGAACTGCGACGATTGAATCGAAGCGGTACTTACCCTCCACTTTCTATGCAACTTATTGCGACTTTGCGTTTTTACTTCTTGACACAATTCTTGTGTCGGTATCTACTATCGCCTGTAGTTTCCATCGATTAGACTCAAGCTTCCGGGTTTCCTCTTTGGAATCATAGCTGCAGCAATCTGTGTTGAATTTCAAACATATTCCTAGCCAAAGTGGCTGTTCCGAGCTAGCCGGGAAGGTTGAGTTCTATGGTCCACTCTGGATTTACTCAGGCGATGTTCTCCACTTATAGGCTACCCGGGGCGAAAGGCTGACTATTTTGTTTAGAGTCGTAGAGGTATTTATCCGGATTCGAGTCGTTTCTTGTTTCTTGCTGGCAGGCATTCTGGTTACCGCGGCCTGCGGACAATCAACTCCCAGCCCAAATTCTTCGGCCCCGACGCCCGTGTCTGCCAGTAACAGCTCTGCGGCCGAGCGAGTTGTGCTCAAGGTCGGCGACGTGCAGATGACCCAGGCACAGTTCGAGCAGTTCGTCAGCGACATGGAGTCGCAGCAGGGTCCGGCGGATCTGAGCCGGAAGAAGATCGCCGAGAACTACGCTTCGCTGCTCATGCTCGCTCAACAAGCCCAGGCCAATCACCTGGACACCTCGCCTGAGGTCCTGCGGCTATTAGCCATTGATCGCAACCAGATCCTGTCGAACGCTGAATACGCCAAGCTAAAGACTGCAGCCTCGCCTTCGCCGCAAGAGATCAGCGCTTATTACTCAGCTCACCTCGATGACTACGATGTGGTGCTGCTGCGCCGGCTGTTCATCTGGAAGAAGAGTCCCGGCGTGAAAGACGGGCGGGGACTGAGTGACCAGGAAGCCCATGCGTTTGCCGATCAGGTACGCCAGGTCTATGCGACGGGAGGCGATCCCAAGAAACTGACCTACGATCCCAATAATGTGGTGCTGGATACCGATCCGCTGGCGTTTCAGCGCGGCGAAATGCCGGGGAAGATGGACAAGGCGGCATTCGCGCTCACCAAGGTGGGCGAGTGGACGGTATTGGATGACACGCCCGAGTCTCTGGTTCTGATCCAGCTGGTGCAACGCAAACGGCTGGATGTGAAGGAAGTATCGCCTCAAATCGAAAAGAAGTTGCAAACTGCAAAACTCCGGGAAGAGATGGATGAGTTGAAAAAGACAAGCGGTATCTGGATGGACGAGCAGTACTTTGCACCGAATGCAAAGGAGTCCGCTTCCAGTAAAAAGCCTCAGGCTTCGGCCCAAGACAAGCAGTAAACAGAGGAGAAGGGTAACGATGAGAACAAGAACGTTCCTGTACATTGCGCTCCCAGCACTTATAGTGGTTGCGCTTGTCTTTAACCCAGCATCGGCCGTGGCCCAGCAGACCACTACCGGTATCGACTGCTCGCAGATCGCAGCTTTGCACCTCCTGGAGCAGGACAACATGCGTGCCGGCTTGACCTTGATGGAGTGCGGCGTGATCCCCAGACCGCACGGTACGAGTTCGGGCGACGTCGAAGATGCGCCACCACCGCAGCCCCCGAACGTCCTGGTCAGCAACCGTTCCTGCACTTCAGGCAGCACTTGTACGAAGAGCGAGAGCAATGTGTGGCACAGCGCCCGGGCTGGCGACAACACGGTCGTCGTCAATTACAACGACCACAATGGCGCCAACTATTCCGGTCTGTCGTACTCTCTGGACGGCGGCACCACATTCACCGAGATCTTGCCGCCACCTCTGGGCACTGGCCATGGAGAGAACTACGGCGACCCGATCGTGGTTTACAACTTGAAGCAGCAGCAGTGGTATGCGGGCGATCTGGTAACTGGTTGCGGCGGTCTGGGAATCGGTGTCTGGACTTCTCCTGACGGCATCAACTGGACCACCGGAGCCTGCGTTCATAACGGCTCCAACGATGACCGCGAGTCGTTCTGGGTGGACAACAACGCCTTCAGCGCGGTGTACGGTCGCATGTATGTCACCTTTAACAACTTCAACGTGAACGGCGGCGAGCTTTTCGTAACCCACTCCGACGACGGCGTAACCTGGAGCACTCCGACGGCCCTGTCGAACGGCTTCATTCGCGATGTACAGGTCACGGGCGCGCTGCCTGGCCCGCCACCAGCGAACGTGAGATATTACAGCACGGTGATTGTCGCTGGCATGGATGAGGGCGGAGGTGGCCTGTCCACTCGGCAGAACATTATCTACCGCTCCCTCGATGGCGGCGTAACCTGGAGCAGTAGCCTCACGGGTCCGCGCTTCAACCCGGTTGGTGATGGTACCTGCCCCTCCAACAGCTATTTCGCCAAGGTCAACCCCATCATCCGGCACATGGGATGGGGTGAGCCCGCCGTCGGCCCGAATGGCGTGGTTCATTATGCCTATGCCGGGAAAGGCTCGATTTCGACCGGCGACATTTACTACGTGCGCTCGACCGACAACGGCCAGACCTGGTCGACTCCGATCGTGCTGAACGATCCCGAGACCAACCAGTATCAAAGCCACTGGATGCCGTCCGTCTCGGTCAACTACAATCCCGCTTCCTTCATCCCGCCACAGGACGTAACTGTTTCCTGGTACGATCGCCGCAATGCCACCACGTCTTGCAACGTATCGACCGATCCGGGATGCAGCTATTACCGCTATGGCATTCAGTCGAGTAACAACGGAGCCAGTTGGGGTTCGAACATTCAGGTCAGCGATCAGCTGATCCCCATGCCTACCCAGGATGACGGTGGCGTTCAACCCTGCTATGCGGGTGACTACGACTACAACACCGCATTCGAAAGTACAGCCTACATTACCTGGACCGACGGTCGCGTTGCCGTCGGCGGCGTTCAGGTACAGAACGTGGAATTGGAAGCGCTTCCCGAGCCGTAGAAATTACGTCTCAACTCAGGCACCTATGGAGGGCAGGAAGTTGCTGCCCTCCTTTTTTTGTGGAAGCCAATCCTAAACCGAGGTAAACATGGCGGTCCCGCCGGGTTGCCGGAATGTGGATTGCGTGTTGCACTGTGTCGTTGGCCCGCGCAACAGCCAACCGCAACCCGGGCGGGCTTCCCTCAACCTGTAGCGTCCGTGCTATCCTGCTGAGCCGTCGGCTTTCCGCCAGGAGATTCGCATGAAAATTACGCGCCGCGATTTTATCGCTACCAGCGCCATCGGTTCCGCGTCGCTCGCCCTCGATCTGCAGGGACAAAGCAAGCCCGCCAGCGCTCCACCGGCGGCTGGAGCCCTGCCCAGGAAGCCGGTCATCATTTGCGCCCACAATGGCTACAACTATCTTGATCGCGGCTATGCCGTGCTCACCAGCGGCGGCGATACCCTTGATGCCGTTATGCAAGTCATTACCGGGCCGGAAGACGATCCCAATGACGATAGCGTGGGACTGGGTGGCCTGCCTAACGAGGATTGCGTGGTCGAGCTCGACGCCTGCTGCATGCATGGGCCGACGCGGATGGCCGGCTCGGTGGCCGCGGTGCGTGAGATTAAGAATGTTTCCCTGCTCTCGAAGACGGTGATGGAGCATACCGGCCACGTGATGCTGGTGGGCGAGGGCGCACAACAGTTTGGATTCAAGATGGGCTTTCCCAGGGAAAATCTGTTGACCGAGCGCTCGCGCAAAACCTGGCAACTGTGGCGCGAGACCATGTCCAGTGACGATTGGTGGGGACCGGGGTTGGCCAGTCCGAAATTCAAGTTCCCCGACACGGCCGGCAATGTCTCCGAGAATTATGACCAGCAAATCGAGCGAATGAAAACACTTGCGGCCAGGATCGGCATTGAGCCGGAGTTTCGCATGGCTGCCATCGAGCGCGTGTTGCGTCCTCCGACCGGTACGATTCACTGCTCGTCGGTGAACGAGAAAGGAGAAATGTCAGGCGCGACCACCACCAGCGGGCTGGCCTGGAAAATTCCGGGTCGGGCAGGCGATTCCCCGATCATCGGCGCCGGCAGCTATACCGATCAGGACGTGGGCTCGGCGGGAGCTACCGGCAATGGCGAGGAGAACATCAAGATCTGCGGCGCGCATACCATCGTGGAGAACATGCGGCGCGGCATGTCCCCTCAGGAAGCCGGCATGGGCGCGTTGAAGCGCATTGTGCGCAACTATGAAGGCTATCCGGAGAAGCTGCAATATGTCGACATGAGCTTTTACATCCTGCGCAAGGACGGAGTCTACGCGGGAGTGTGCCTGTGGAGCGGGTCGCCGGATCATCCGCGGCGCTTTGCCGTGCACGACGGCGATGGCAAGCGTTATGAGACCGCGGTTGCGCTGTATCAGGGACAGTCGCTGGGCTGGCCGCCGATGCCGGGAAGAAAACATCTGGCGCCGGAGCAGAAGAAGTAGCGCTATCGGAGCTGTCTAGAAGTCTAACTGTGTGTGGCGACCAGGCTCATTTTCTCATCTTGAGAGCAACGTACCGCAGGGAGCGGAGTCGCGGGCCCGCTAGGCAAGGCATTATTTTCCGCTGAACAACTGGAAAGGCCGATACCTCGGCGGTTGAAGCCGCCTCGTCATCACGAAAATAAAGGACTTCTTGCGGCGTAGCTAGAGCAGTTTCTGGGTTGCTGTAACCGCCTTGAAAGGGCGCGGCTTCAGCCGCGCCGATCGGCGCTACACGAACTCGGCCTTTAGGCCCTGAGGGACGCCCCTCAGCGGCTAAAGCCGATGTCTTGCGCCCAGCTTTTCGGCACGCCTGAAGGCGTGCCCCTTCAAAGCGGATACAGTTACGAAACTGTGCCGTCCCTATAGGACTCGGATCAAATTTTCCACTCCACCCAGCACTCCGCCTTCGGCTGCGTGCTAGGCTAGATTGTGGCGTGCCTGCGGCACTTTGTTTTCGTCCAGTTTGGTCCACCGACGCGATGACAAACCGAGTTTCGTAACAGCCTCTAAAGCTACGCCCCTTCAAGATGAACGGCTGAGCGAAAATAGTCCAGCGACATTCGCAGACCGGCCCGCAGGTCGATCGCCGGCTCCCAACCCAACAGGCGTTTGGCTTTGCCGATGTCGGGACAGCGTTGCCGGGGATCGTCTTGCGGCAAGGTTTCGAAGCGAATCCTGCTGGCCGCGCCGGTGATCTCCAGCACGACCTTCGCACATTCCAGGATGGTGAACTCGCCGGGATTGCCGATGTTGGTAGGCTCGTGCTCGTCGGACTTTGCCAGCGCCAGAATGCCCGCCACCTCGTCGCTGACATAGCAGAAGCTACGGGTCTGCGAACCGTCTCCGTAAACCGTGAGGTCTTCGCCGCACAACGCCTGCTTCATGAAGTTGGAAATCACCCGGCCATCGTTGATTTGCAGCCGCGGACCGTAGGTGTTGAAGATGCGCACAATATGAGTGTCGACCGTGCGATGCCGATAGTAGGCCATGGTAGCTGCCTCGGCGAAGCGCTTAGCCTCGTCGTAGACCGACCGCGGGCCGATGGGATTGACGTGTCCCCAGTAGGTTTCCTTCTGAGGATGCTCCAGCGGATCGCCGTAGCACTCGGAAGTGGAGGCGAGCAGAAACTTCGCGTGGTACTGCTTCGCCAGCTCCAGACAATTCATCGTGCCCGCGGATCCGACCTGGAGAGTCTCAATCGCGTGTTCGAGATAGTCGGCGGGACTGGCGGGTGAGGCGAAATGGAAGACGTAATCCACTTTGCCGAAGTCGAAGGGGCGCGATACATCGTGTTCGCGAAACTCGAAGCGAGGCTCATTCCGCAGATGGGCGATGTTCTCCATCCGGCCCGTCAGCAGATTATCGGCGCAAACTACCGAATGACCCTCCGCCAGCAAGGCGTCACATAAGTGCGAACCCAGAAAGCCCGCGCCGCCTGTCACCAATACACGCATAGTTGAGTTTCTTTCCGAAGAAGACGATCACTCGGGCCCAGGAACTGCGCCTTTTTCAGACGCGAACCAGAACGCCATGCTGCCGCAAACGGGCACGCTGATCTTCGATAATGCTTTCCAGTCCGGCTTCCAGCGACACGGTAGGCTCGTAACCGATAAGTTTATTGACCTTGGTAATGTCGGGAACACGTCGCACCATATCTTCGAATCCGGCTTCATACGCCGTGCTATAAGGAATGAAAACAATGTGCGACTTGGAGCCGGTCATGTGTTTGATTCGCTCCGCCAGTTCTAGAATCGTGATCTCGTGCGTGCCGCCCACGTTGTAGACCTCGCCGTTCGCCTCGGGATGAGCCGCGATGCCGACCAAAGCATTCACCGCATCGTCGACGTGGGTAAAACAACGGCTCTGGCTGCCGTCGCCGAATACGGTGATGTCGGCGCCGGTCAGCGCCTGGGTGACAAAATTGGGGATAACCATGCCATACTGGCCGGTCTGCCGCGGTCCGACGGTATTGAACAGCCGGGCAATCACGGTGGGAACTTTGCGCTCTTTCCAGTAGGCGATGGCCAGAAACTCGTCGATGGCCTTGGAGCAGGCATAGCTCCAGCGGCTTTTGTTGGTCGGACCCCATACCATGTCGTCGTCTTCGCGGAAGGGGACTTGCTCCCGCTTGCCGTACACTTCCGAAGTGGAGGTAATCAGCACCCGCTTGCGCTTAGTCTCAGCCAGTTCCAGCACGATCTCGGTACAGCGAATATTGGTCTCGATGGTGCGCACCGGACTATCCATGATCAGGCGCACTCCAACGGCCGCCGCCAGATGGTAGATAACATCGCTGAGGTCCACCAGTTCCGCCATGAGATGGGCGTTGGTAACGCTATCAATGTGATAGGAGAACTGAGGATGAATTTTGAGGTGCTGAATATTGGCGATGGAGCCGGTAGAGAGATCGTCGATTACGTACACCTCGTCGCCCAAATCGAGATGCCGCTCAGCAAGGTGAGAGCCGATAAAACCGGCTCCCCCGGTAATGAGGATCTTCAATAGCGTTTCTCCGGAGTACTTAGACTACTGTGCGCCCGGCAGGAGCGCAAATGCTGTGATGCACGTCATGGTACACGCGGTCGCCGGGACGTATAATCGCCGGTCTTGCTGAGACTAATTTATGGCTGATCGCGAAGTAGATCTGATCATCATTGGCGCCGGAATTGTAGGTCTGGCCACCGCTCTGGAAGTCACCAGGCGCTTCCCCGCGATGCGGCTCATCGTGGTGGAAAAAGAGAACCACGTCGCGGCGCACCAGACCGGACACAATAGCGGCGTCATTCACTCCGGACTTTATTACAAGACAGGCTCGCTGAAAGCGCGCAATTGCGTTGCCGGCGCAGCCTCGATGAAGCGCTTCTGCCAGGAGCAGAGTATCCCTTACGAAGAATGCGGCAAGCTGGTGGTGGCCTGCAGTCCGGCGGAGGTGCCGCGACTGGAGCAACTGCATCAGCGTGGAATCGCCAACGGGGTGCCGGGTTTGCGGATGCTGCAACGCGAGCAATTCCGCGAAATCGAGCCGCACTGCGAAGGCTTGGCTGCCCTGCAGGTTCCCAGCACAGGAATCGTGGACTACACCGTTGTTGCCCAGAAGTATGCCGACTTAATCGAACGCGCGGGCGGGGAGATCGTATTCGAGGCCAAGGTTGTTGGCCTGCGCGAAGACGGCGGCAGCAATATCATCGAGACCAAAGCCGGTTCGTTCCGCGCGCGCTACGTCATCAACTGTGCCGGGCTTTACAGCGACACGATCACCCGCATGGCCGGCGTGCAAACCAATCTGGAGATCATTCCCTTTCGCGGCGAGTACTACGAGGTGCGACCGGAGCGGCGCAGCCTGGTGAAGGCGCTGATCTATCCCGTCCCCGATCCACGTTTCCCTTTCCTGGGAGTGCATTTCACCCGGCGGGTGAATGGCAGCATCGAAGCTGGGCCGAATGCCTTGCTGGCGTTCCGCCGCGAGGGATATACGGGCACGACTCCGGATCTGGGCGAAGCCCTGGAGACGCTGCGCTTCCCCGGCCTCTGGAAGATGGCCGGCAAATACTGGCGGATGGGAATGGCTGAACAGTACCGGTCGTGGGTGAAGCCGGCATTCGTGAAGTCGTTGCAAAAGATGGTGCCGGAACTGACGGAGTCCGACTTAGCTCAGGGAGGCTCGGGAGTGCGCGCCCAGGCGGTCGACAAGAACGGAAATCTGCTGGACGATTTCAACTTCGTCCACAGTCGCACCATGATTCATGTCTGCAACGTACCGTCGCCGGCGGCGACCGCTTCGCTGGAAATCGGCAAGGAGATTGTCACCATGCTGGCCGGGCGATTCGACCTGCCGCCGGGGAAGCCGGAATCGGTGAAACTGTCGTCATGCTAAGCTTTAGCGATGGCGCAATATCTGGTCACGGGCGCGGCGGGGTTCATTGGCTCGGCCTTGGTGCGCGCTTTGCTGGAGCGCGGCGAACAGGTCCGCGGCTTCGACAATTTCGAAACCGGTAGACGGGAAAATTTGCGGGAGGTGGTCTCGCAAATCGACTTTCGCGAAGCCGATCTTCTTGATCTCGAGGCATTGCGATCGGCGTGTCAGGGAGTGGACTACATTCTGCACCAGGCAGCGATCCCGTCGGTCCCGAAATCCATCGCCGATCCGGCGCGCAGTAATCAGGCCAATGTCGACGGCACGCTGAATCTGCTGATCGCCGCCCGCGATGCCGAGGTGAAACGCGTGGTTTACGCGGCTTCTTCGTCGGCCTATGGCGACACTCCCACATTGCCCAAGCGCGAAGACATGCCGGCCGCACCACTCTCGCCCTACGCTGTATCCAAGCTGGCCGGCGAAATGTATATGAAGGCGTTTCATGGGGTGTATGGACTGTCGACCGTCAGTCTGCGCTACTTCAATATTTTCGGTCCACGGCAGGACCCGACTTCGCAATACTCAGCTGTGTTGGCGAAGTTCATTACCCGAATGCTGCGCGGCGAGAAGCCGGTGATCTACGGCGATGGCGAGCAGTCGCGCGACTTCAATTACATCGACAATGCGATTTCCGCTAACCTGCTGGCGGCAACCGCGCCTGAAGCCGAGGTTGCGGGTGAGATGTTCAATATTGCTGCCGGTCATCGCTATAGCCTGAATGAAACTTTCCAGATGTTGAAACCGTTGACCGGCTACACCGGCGGCGTCGAGTATGCACCCGAGCGCGCCGGCGACGTGAAACATTCTCTGGCGGACATCTCGCGTGCGGAAAAGAAGCTCAACTACCGGCCGCTGGTGGACTTCAAGGAAGGTCTGCAGCGGACGGTCGCTTGGTATCGCATGGCCGAGGCGGCCACGCAAGATGAGTTCGCGGCGAGAACCTAGGACTGCGATCCAACCCACAAAAATCTGCACTCATTACGAAAGGAATTCTCATGCCCCGTCAACCCGGCGTTTATGCCACCCTGGATACCAGCGAAGGAACCATTGTCTGCCGCCTCTTTGAAGGCGAAGCTCCCATCACGGTGAAGAACTTCATCGAGCTAGCTGAAGGATCGCGCGAGTGGACCCATCCACAGACGCGCAGCAAGAGCAAGACTCCGCTGTACAACGGAACCATCTTCCATCGCGTGATTCCCGACTTCATGGTGCAGGGTGGCGATCCGACCGGCACTGGCATGGGCGGCCCGGGCTATCAGTTTCAGGACGAGACCAAGGGCTCGCCCCACAAGTTCGACAAGCCGGGCAAGCTGGCGATGGCGAACAGCGGCCCCGGGACCAACGGCTCGCAATTTTTCATCACCGTCGCGGCGACGCCGTGGCTAACGGGCAATCACACCATCTTTGGAGAGGTGGTCGAAGGACAGGACGTGGCAGACAAGATCACCAAGCTGCCGCGCAACCGCCAGGACAAGCCGAATAAGGATGTGGTGCTGAATTCGGTGAAGATCGAAAGGGTGTAATCAGCCGTCAGCTTTCAGCATTCAGCCAAACCCGTTCTGTCATCCTGAGCGGAGTGAAGTCGCAATGCGACGACCGGAGTCGAAGGACCTCTATACTTCCTGCGAGTTTCTCATAGCGCGTCAGGCGGGTGGACAACGGAAATATGCGGGCGCCAAAGAACTCATCCAACCGTAGAGGTCCTTCGACTCTCCAGCGCAAACGCGGCGCTGGCTCGCTCAGGATGACAGAATGAGAAATTTTACCTGATGGCTGAGAGCTGACGCCTGACAGCTACCTCTTCACCAGTTCCGCAAACACCTTCTCGTACTTCTCTGCGATGGCTTCCCAGCGATACAACGCGTCGGCGCGCTGCTGGGCGCGGACAGCCAAGTCCTGCCGAGCGGCGGGATCGTCGAGCATCGACTGCAGCTTCGCGGCAAGATCGGCTTCGGATTTCTCGTAGCGAACGGCCGCGTCGCCGGCGGTCTCGGCGTTTTCCGGCGTGTCGAGATAGAGCACCGGATTGCCGGCAGCCATGGCCTCGATGAGCGCGGGATGCACACCGCCGATCTCACAGGCGAAGACGAACACTCCGGCGTGCTTCTGGAGCGCCCAGTAGCCATCGCCGTAGATGGCTCCGGTGAAGCGCACGCGCTCATCACCCAGCGACTTCAGCCGCTCGATGTAGCCGGCGTCGTACGGATTGTCGCCCACCATGACCAGCGGCCAGTCGCTGCGTACCTTGCGCCAACTGCGCAGCACCAGGTCAGGATTGTTCTCCGGCTCCAACCGGCTGACGTAGAGAACGTAGCGGCCCGACTCGAGATTGAAACCGTTCAGGTTGTAATCGCCCACCGGCATCTCCGAGCCGTAACCGATGACGACCGATTCGCTGCCATATTTGTTGAGGTAATAGTCGTGAATCGCGCGGGCGTCGGTCAGCAGCTGATTGGAACTGAACGACGACATCCATTCGCAGAAGTGCAGCACCTGCGCGCCCAGGCCCGCCCACTTCTCGCGCTTGCGGTCAAGACCGTCGACGTTGAGCACCACCGGCTTGCCGAACAACCGCGGAATGTAGGCAAACGGGCTGTTGGCGACATTGCACAGCAGCACGATATCGTTGTCGCTGAAGGCCACATGTACCGCGGCGAAGAAGGTGCTGACCCAGGTGTCGAGATGCTTCTGGTGCAGGCTAGGCACGATGACGCGGCGCACGCGGCGGTCGTAAACGTCGTCGGGACGGGTAAACGCTCGGCGGCAATAGACCGTGACGCGGTGGCCGTGATCAGCAAAGCGCGAGGCGATCTGCTCGGCAAAGCGTTCAAAGCCGCCATAGCGATTGGGAATGCCGCGAGTTCCGACGATGGCGATGTTCATGAGGGCCGCTGTTCGCTATTCGCTATTCGCTTTTCGCTGGTCGCATTGGCTGTCAGCTGTCAGCCATTAGCTTTCAGTTAAACGTGATCAATACCATGTCATCCTGAGCGGAGGTGCGCTTCCTTTGCGCACCGGAGTCGAAGGACCGCTATTGTCGATGTTGGACCATTCGTGGACGTCGAGTTTCTCGGGCCCTCGTGAAGTTTCGTGAGACTTAACCACAAACCCCTGCCGTCCCTACGGGACTCAGAATCAATTATGTTGCCTACCCAGCGCTGAAGCGCTGGGCTATGATCTTCCGTCTCGCGTTGCGAGACTCGTTCTTGGCGGCATGGAGCTCCAAACCAAATACACAGGTCTTGCGGCGACCGGCTACAGATGACCAACCGCTGGTCGCAACCCTCTATTCGCACGAAAAGCGCGCCTTGAACGCAGCCGCCGGTTTGAAGTTTGCAGGGGCTCAAGCCCTGCTATTTTTCATCTTTCCGGCACGACTAAAGAGGCTGCTGAAAAATTCTTCTACAGCGTCGCCTGTAGCTGCGGAAGGTTTTTTTTGCAACCTGATCGCGCCTTCGCAGCGCCTTTTTGTTCTCTGCGGGGACCTTATTGGGCCCCTGCAGAGACA
>JBAVSY010000044.1:0-25926 GCA_049695855.1 Candidatus Korobacteraceae bacterium
GCCATCCGCACCACCGCTGTTCTCTGGGATGAGTTCGGCCAATTACTCGCCAGCTTCTCGCCTAGCGAGTGCACCAACTACTTTGCCTCTTCTGGTTATGTATACACTTAAATTGAAAAGGCTCTAACCAATCACTCCCGGCGCATTCGGTGACGAGCAACACGTGAGCTTGTGCCGTCCCGGCCGGGACTGGGGGGTTTTCTAATCAGCCTACCCAGGACTTCGTCCTGGGCTGAACTGAGTCGTCCCGCATGGCGGGACGGGCTGGTTGCTGCGGTTATCGATATGTCGGCTGATAGGGCAGGCTCTTCCCTTCCACAATGGCTGCCGGGTTGTGCGTGACCAGCGCTTCGGCAATCTCTGCTCCGGCAAGTTCCGACACCGCATCACGAGCCTCTGACATGATCGGCCGCCGGTGCACTGGATCGTGGGCGTCGCTGGCAATCACGTGAACCGCCTCGCGCTTCAACAGCCATTCCGCCATTTTTTTTGACTTCGAGCCCCAGGCTCCGGTTACCGCGTTCGCCGTGACCTGGACCAGGCAGCCTTGCTCGACTAATTGCAAAACGCTTTCGGGATGACTCAGCAGCGGCCGATTGCGCTCGGGATGGGTGATGATGGGAATCATGCCGCAACTGGAGATGGCGAACACATCCTGCTTCACGCTGGGCGGAATACCGTAGTCGCTGAATTCGATCAGCAGATATTGCGAATCGCCGATGGTGTAGCGGCGGGGATGGTTGAGCGCATCCTGAATATTGTCGTAGGAGAAATGGAAGTCGCAACCCAGACTGAAGGTGAGCTTGCCATCGGCTGAGTCGTGCAACTGGCCCAGCATTTCGGTGAAGCGCTCGCGATTGTAAGCGTAGACATCATTGCTGTGCGGCGTGGCCACAATGTGGGTGATACCGTCCTGCGCGGCCATGCGGCACATTTCCGCGGTCATCTCCCACGACTTGGAGCCATCATCGATTCCCGGCAGAATATGGCAGTGGATATCGACCATGGGCTATCTGTATCGCTCCCGCATAAAGTCAGTCATCGCCGCGTAAGCTGCATTCAGCACCGGCTCGGGCGGCAAGTACACAATGCGCATATGACGCGTGCCTGGCTTCTCGCCGAATCCCGAACCATTTACCACCAGCACGTGCTTTTGCTTCAGCAGATCAGTAACGAAGGTGAGATCGTCTTCCGGAATCTCCAGCGTGGGATACGCATAAAACGCGGCCTTGGGCGCAACCAGCTTGACGCGCGGTGTTCGTTTGGCCCATTCGACGGTGAGTTCGGCGCGCTTGCGTAGCTTGCGCAATACTTCCACCAGGTGATCTTGCGGGCCTTCCAGAGCAGGCTTAATGGCGTACTGAAACGGATGCGGCGCCGATAACCGGGCGCGCAACAAGCGGTGCACCGCCTCCATATAAGGATGCAGCACCTCGCGCGGGCCAGTGCCAATCGCCCATCCAATGCGCCAGCCCGGCACAAGATACGCTTTCGACAATCCATTGAAGGTAACGATAGGAACATCCGTCGCCAGCGTGGCGATGGAGACATGCTTCTCCGTCGAATCGAAGATCAGCTTGTCGTAAATCTCATCGGCAAAGATGATCAGATTATGCTGTCGCGCCAGCTCCAGAATTGTCTCCAGCGTGCGCTTGGAATACACCGCACCCGTGGGATTGTTGGGCGTGATCAGCAGAATAGCGCGGGTGCGCGCGTTGATCTTGCTCGCCATCTCGGCAACATCCGGTTCCCAGTTATTCGATTCGTCCAGATCGTAAGTGTTCGGGGGGCAGTCCAGCTTGGCCAGGATTGCGCCGTACAGCGGATACTCCGGACTGGGCGTGAGCACGTTGTCGCCGGGATTCAGCAGCGCGGTCAGGCAGCTGTCGATGACCTCGCCAGTGCCGTATCCGATGAAGATGCTTTGAATATCGCGGAAGCCATTGCGCTCGGCTTCATGGCGAATGGCCTCGACTGCCGGCTTGATGCCCAGCGACTCGCCATAACCGTTGTGGCCATCGACCATTGCCTTCAGGACGGCTTCGATCATGTGCGGCGGAGTGTGGAAGTCGTACTTACACGGATCGCCGATGTTGAGGTAGAGGATCTTGTGACCGTCGCGCGCCACCTCGTCGGCCACCACAATGAGATCGCGGATGGCGTAGCGCACGTTGATCATGCGACTGGCAGCCATCACCTCTGCTACGGGTTTTGTAACCATAAAAGCATCCTAGTTTTGAAAGGGCACGCCCTTAAGGCGTGCCGCAGCCAACCACATCATATTCCGGCTTTAGCCGCTGAGGGACGTCGCCTTTCATGATGCTGGCGAAGGACGAACAATATTCATAATCGCTCGCAGTTTCTACCAGCCTTCTCCCGAGAGGATTTCGACCTACGTATTCACGCGCTGAAAATAATCTTTCCCCTCCCGGATACGACGATTTGAAAATCCGCGCTGCCAAACTTCCATCGACGATTGTAAATCCTTCTTCGCGCAGGTTGGCGGGTTGGCCTTGTTAATCGAGTCTCCTCAGGGGCTCAAGCCCGAATTCGATGAACCGTAGTGGCACGCCTGAAGGCATGCCCTTTCAAAACGGGTTACGGATTGTCTCCTCTTATCGATTATCAATCTGCGCCCGCTGTAGCGTGTCGGAATAGTCCACATACACGGATTTCCACTCAGTGTAGAAATCGATAGCGCCGATCCCGCCCTCGCGATGACCGTTGCCCGTCGCCTTGGTCCCGCCGAACGGCAGGTGCACCTCGGCGCCAATTGTCGGAGCGTTGATGTAGGTGATGCCCGCGTACAGATCGCGCATCGCCGTAAACGCTTTATTCACGTCCTTGGTGTAAATCGACGATGACAGTCCGTACTCGATATCGTTGGCAATTTCGATGGCGCTCTCCATCCCATCGCAGGGGATGATCGACACCACCGGCCCGAAAATCTCTTCCTGTGCGATCCGCATCTTGGGATCGACATCGGCGAAAACCGTCGGCGCAACGAACCAGCCGTGGATGTAGCCGTCGCCCTCCAGGCGATGCCCGCCGCACAGCATCTTCGCGCTTTCATCTTTGCCGATCTTGATGTACTTCAGATCCGTCTCCATCTGCGACGAGTTCACCGCCGGACCCATGTCCACGCTCTCGTCGAGGCCGTTGCCGACTTTCAGCTTCTGCGCCCTCGCTACCAACGCGTCGACGAACTTCTTGTACACGCCCTTTTGCACGATGATGCGGCTGGTCGCGGTGCAACGCTGTCCGGTGGTGCCGAACGCTCCCCACAACGCGCCTTCCAGCGCCAGTTCGAGGTTGGCATCGTCGAGCACGATCATGGGATTCTTGCCGCCCAACTCCAGCGAGCAATGCTTGAAGGTCTTGGCCGCTTCCTGTCCCACGATGCGACCGACCGCGGTCGATCCGGTGAGCGAGACCGCGCGCACGTCCGGATGCTCCACCATCGGCGTGCCCACCTCGCCGCCGAAGCCGGTGACGATGTTGACTACGCCTGCGGGAACTCCACCGTCGGCCAGCGCCTGCACAAAATTCAGGGTCGAGAGTGGAGTATCCTGCGCCGGCTTGATCACCGCGGTGTTGCCGGCGACGAGGGCGGGAAACAGCTTCCACGAAGGAATCGCCATGGGAAAATTCCATGGCGTGATCATGGCGCAGACGCCCAAAGGCTGACGGATGGCCATAGCGAATTTGTTAGGCAGCTCAGAGGGAACGGTCGGGCCAAACAGGCGGCGACCTTCCCCGGCAGTGTAATAGCCGCAATCGATGGCTTCCTGCACATCGCCGCGCGTCTCTTTAATCACCTTGCCCATCTCGCGCGTCATCTGTTGCGCATACTCTTCCTTACGGGCGATCAGGATTTCCGACGCCTTGTAGAGCATCTCGGCGCGACGCGGTGCGGGCACCAGGCGCCACTTCTTAAAGGCCTGCTTGGCGGCGTCCATGGCCAGGTCGACATCTTGCTTGTCGGACTTCTGGAAGACGCCGACAACTTCGCGAGTGTCGGCCGGATTCAGATTCTCAAAGGTGCGGCCCGTGCGGCTCTCCACCCACTCGCCGGCAATAAAGTTCTTATAGGTTTTCGGCTTCCCGCCAGGGCGGATGCCCGGTACTTTCTGTTCCATGGTCGCCATAAATGATTCCTTCCTGCGATAAACGCGAAACTTCAATCGTAGCGGGTGTGGGGGTGGGTTGTCACTTCGGGCTCTTAGCTTTTAGAGGATGTCTGCTTAAGTCAAGGCGAAGTCCCTCAGCGGCTAAAGCCGAAATGATTTTGCACCCTTCGGACGGCCTGAAAGACCGTCCCCTTCAAGACCAGGAGCGTAAGAGCTGAGCGGTCAGATTGTGCCCCAGGTTCGCCCCGCAGTTGGGCTAACCTGGGATTCCCCGCAATCTCGGGTCGGTGTAGATTCTGCGAATCGTGATTCCAAAAGGTACAGGCGACACACCGGATTTTTCTCCGGTCGGGTTAGCGTCCAACGGAAGGACGCGAACCTGGGGCACAAGGCACCAGGCCCGAGCTTGTCATCTGTTACGCTTGTCCGACTCATTTTCCCTGCTAGGAGGCAGCGATGAAGGTAGGCAAAGTTTTCAGTGTCTTGGTGATGGTCGGAATTTGCGCGCTCGGCTTCGCTTCGGCAAAGGATCGCGCCAGCAGCTCCACGGAATACCTCGCGCTGGGTGACAGCGTGGCTTTCGGATATATCGACCAGGCGGGATACGAGTACTATAATCCCACAAACTTCGTAGCCTACAGCGATTGGGCCACCTTGACTTTGGCCTTGAACCTGAGCAATGGCAGCTGTCCGGGTGAAACGACCGGCAGCTTCCTGTCGTTCACCGCGCCCGACAACGGATGCCGCCTGTATCGCTCCTATTTCCCTCTGCACGTGGTTTACGGCTCGGCCAGGTCGACCCAGTCTGCTTTTGCGACCGGCTTCCTGCAAAGCCATAACGACGTAGCGCTGGTAACGGTTATGCTGGGCGCGAACGACTTGATCCTTCTGGAAGAGCAGTGCAATGACGATCCGACGTGTATCGAAAACGGCGCTCCCCAGGTTTTCGCCGCGGCTGAGGCCCACATGCAAATCATTCTCGCCGGTCTGCGCGCCACCGGGTATACCGGGACCATCGAGGTGGTCAATTACTACTCGCTGGATTACTCCAACCAATTTGAGACCGAGCTGACGGCGGGATTGAACCAGGCAATCACCGCACCAGCGTCGCAGTACGGCGCCGTGGTAGCCGACGTTTTTTCGGCATTCCAGGCCGCGGCCTCGAATCCGTTGGCGATGGGCAACACCTGTGTCGCCGGTCTGCTGAATGCCAGTAACCCGGCAACCAGCCCGCCAACCTGCGATGTGCACCCCAGCCAGTCGGGCCATAAATTGATCGCACAGGTAGTGGCGGGGACGTATCAGGCGAGTAGTAAGCACGGCGAATAGGCCGCAGGCCAGCTCCGGTATCGGGAGTTGAGGATGTTCCGGTGGGCGACGCTCGATTCTGCGTCGTTTCAATTCGGGAATGAGAACGATTTTGTAGGTTACGAAAGTACAATGGCGCGCATTGTACTTTCGTAATCTTGACGGATTTACGATAGGGATTAGCATTGAGTTGTTAGGGTAGGATCCGCCTTCACCCCGGCGTTCCTACCCTATTTGTGTCTGGGGGTAAAGAGTTGTCTGTTTACCGGTGGTCAGTCGTTCGAGCCACATTCACTCCTTCCGGAAAGCTCCATCCAGCGATTTCGTGCTTGCAAGTGCCTGCGGATCAAGATCTTCCATACAAGTCTTATAGGCTCAAGATTTTGCGAGCCGCCTTCTGTGTTTTCAATAATTTACGGGTGAGCAGGGGGAGGGGGTGGAAAACAGTTGTCGGTTGTCAGTTGTCAGTTGCAACACCCCCGGATTGTCGTTATGCCGACAAACCGCAGATCCCTCGGCTTCGCTCGGGATGACAAGTAATGAATAGGCCAAGTGCTATGTGCCAAGTGCTAAGTGCTATGTGCCAAGTAACTCGCTGCCAGTTGCTAATTACTACGGATGGTGAACCAGCCATCTACAAGGAGGATGTAAACCAATGAAGCTACCTGAAGTCAGTTGCATGAATGAAGAGGAAAGAAACAACCTGATCCGCAAAATGAAGATTAGCAGCCCGAAGGCTGCGCGGCAGTGCGAGCACATCAAGATCAATGGCGAGTTTTGCGGCTCGCCCGCGCTGCGTGGCCGCAACTACTGCTACTTCCATTTGACCTACATTGGACGGCGGGTGCGCGCCGAGCGGGTACATGCCGCAGCATTGGCAGAGCCGACGGAAACCCCGGTCGCGACCCTGGAACTGCCGCCGCTGGAGGACGCCAACTCGATCCAGATGGCGCTGATGCAGGTGATCGATGCCATTCTGCACAACCGTCTCGACAACAAGCGGGCCGGACTGGTGCTGTATGCGCTGCAGACGGCAAGCTCGAACCTGGCAAACGGCGCCGACTTCAGCCAGATGAATGGCGCGACGGTGGCCGGAGGCTACGAAGCCTTTGAGCAGGATTTTGAACTCGATGACGATATGCCAGAGCTCAAAGTTAATGAAACGGAGCAGAATGTTGAACAGGTGGCGAAGATAACCCAGATCGAAGAGCAAGCAGCCGCGTACGCGAAACTGGACGCGGCGGAGGCCGAAGCGGATGCGAAGCGCACGGAAACGGAGAATGAAGAAGACGACGGCCAGACGCGAGGCTCGTATCCATGCGGCCTGGTGAGCCAGTTCTTCTGCTCGCTCGATGGGCCGCTGTCGCGAAGGCAATCGGGCGCTGCCGAACCGGTGAGGCGGATTGAACGAGAGGCTGCCAGTCAGTGGCTGGAAATTGCTCCCATCCTCTCGCCTGACGCGGATGAGGAGGAGGAAGAAGTCGTAGAGGAAGGGACTGCCGCATGACAAGGTTCTTGGCGGCTGCACGGGTTATCGTTCAAAAGACGGACGCGAACCTGGGGCACTAACTGTGCGCCACCCAGATTGTCGTTACGCCGACAAGAAGCAGGTCGCTCGGCTTCGCTCGGGATGACACTTCAAGAGGAAACTGGAGCGATGAGCACAGAGCGAGGAACTCCCGCCCAAGTTATCGTCCGAGAGACGGACGCGAACCTGGGGCACAATCAAGATACGTTGCGTCGGAGCAACCCGTTTGACACCCCTTTTGCCGCCGACCTATACTCCGCTGCAAATCTGGTTTCGGAGGTGAGGACCGTGTCGAAACGTATGCCAGCCGTTTTCTTCTCTGCCGTCGTGGTTTTCGCGGCGCTCAGTGCACCAGCAGCCTTCGGTCAAGGGCCGACGCTCACGCCCCAGAACAGCAATACCACCGCTCTGCTGATCGCGGTCAGTCCAGTCGACGAGAACATTGTCTGGGCGGTCGGAACCAACAGCACCTACGTCGTCACCATCGACGGCGGCAATACCTGGAGGACCGGCATTGTGCCGACCGGCAATTCCAACGACGTCCAGCTTCGCGATGTGCAAGGGGTGAGCGATCAGATAGCCTACGCGATGGCGATCGGAAACTATCCTACCGACTTCGCCATCTACAAGACCGAAGACGGCGGTCACACCTGGACGCAGCAGTTTGACAACACGCTGGTCGGCGCCTTCTACGATTGCATGGCTTTTTGGACTCCCACCAATGGGATCGCGCACAGCGATTCGGTGAACGGCGTCTTCCCCGACCTGATCACGACGGACGGGATGACGTGGCAGAGCATCGCCAACAACATGCCTCCGGCTTTGCCCGGCGAAGCTTCGTTCTCCTCCAGCGGAACTTGCGTGGCCACACAGGGCACGGGCAATGCATGGATTGCTACCGGCGGTTCCAGCATCGCCAGAATTCTGGCGACCACCGATGGCGGCAGCACCTGGGCGGCGTACGATACTCCGCTGCATAGCTCGCCTAGCGCGGGCGGGTTTACCGTGGCGTTTCGCGATGCCTCCAACGGCATCCTCGGCGGAGGCGATCTCTCGCCAACCAACGCCTCCATTACCGCGCAAGCCGCAACCTCCAATGACGGCGGTCAGACTTGGCAACTCACCAACCGTCCGCCGGTAGGCTACGCCATCTTCGGGTTGGCTTACCTGACGAACACCACCGGCTTCGGCGGCGGACAGTTGCACAACAGCGGACGGCTGCAGACTAGCGGCCGGCTCCAGAGCGTGCGCCTGCGCAGCGGCAGGCGACAGGCGAGACGGAGCCCAACCGATTACACCCGCTACGTTGTGGTCACCGCCGATCTGGGAGGAGCAGCCTGGACGCCCGATGAAGGGACGACGTGGTATCCGCTGAGCGGCATCACGGGATATTGGGCCGTGGCCTTCGCCAATCCCCAGAACGGATGGATGGTTGGACTGAATGGAAGCATTCTGAAAGTGAGCTTTCCGTAGGGGAGTGAACGGGTAGATGACGCGAGTTGAGAAATGTTCGGTGGGGCGAATTCTCTTTTGCCCGATCAACACCCAGGTTAGCGTCCAAAAAGCGGACGCGAACCTGGGGCACAGAGCGAATCTAGGTCACAGAGCGAATCTAGGTCACAGAGCGAATCCAGGTCACAAAGCGAATCCAGGTCACAAAGCGAATCCAGGTCACAAAGCAGAAAAGGTGGTCGCAATCTTTTGGGATGCCGCCGCATCCGATTTGGGTCGCTAATAATTAGGGAGTACTTTTCATGCGCAAGCTTTTTGTATTGCTGATTCTCATCGCCGCCATCGCCTTCATCGCGCCGCGAATATTGCGGGCAGCGGCTGTACCTGCGGTCGGCACTTCGGCACCGGACTTCACCCTCAACTCGCAGGAAGGCAAGCCGATCACGCTGTCGCAATATCGCGGCAAGTGGGTGGTGCTTTACTTCTATCCCAAGGACATGACCACCGGCTGCACCATCGAGGCGCACAACTTTCAGCGCGACCAGGCGCAGTATGACGCGAAGAATGCCGTGGTCCTCGGCGTTAGCGTGCAAGACACGAAATCGCATCAGGAGTTCTGCACCAAAGAAGGTTTGACCTTCAAACTGCTGGCCGATCCTGATGACAAGGTTACCGAGGAGTATGGCTCACTGAAGAATTACGGTGTCGCGAAGTTTGCCGCCCGTCATACCTTTTTGATCGATCCGCAAGGCAAGATCGTCAAGGAGTACATGGACGTCGATCCCAACAAGCACAGCGAGCAGGTGCTGGCCGAGCTGACCATGCTGCAGAAATAGGACCGCTCGAATTGCAATAGTTAGTTCACCGGCGCCGGCGTCATTCCCATGAAGGTGGTTCCGGTGAATTTTCCGCTGGGATCGAAATTCCATTGGAACAAGGCGAACCCGGCGTGAGCGCAGGTGGGGCAACCATTGCGCAGCGGATAACCGATCACGAACTGCAATCCGCCGTTGGAGCCGGTCTGCGAGTTGGGCCAGGTTTTGCCGTCACGATCGCCCGGGAACAGCGCGACCTGGGGAAACTGATTCTTCAGATCCTGAAACTGGAAGCTCTGTTGCAGGCCATTCTGGTCGAGCAACTTGAGATCTTCGACATTCAGTATCGGCGGCTGACCGTTGACCAGCAACAAACCGTGGCTGGGATTAGCTTGAAAAAGATAGGTTACAAATGCGATGTCTACCGGACCTACCTTGTTGAAGCCCGACAGGATTCCAACCTGGCCGTTGAGTTGGTAGAGCTCGCGCGTGAATGCTACCGCGTCCGGCGATGCTCCCGCCTTGGTCATTTGCCCAGTCACACAAGTCTCAAGCGACGCACCGGTAGACTTGCCGCAAGCTGCCTGGGTCGTGGCCAAATTCGCCGGTTGCCACACCGCCGCCGCGGTAATGCTGCCCGGCTTCGACTGGGCCAGCGCAAATGGGGTCAACATTACTATGACAAGAAACAGGAGCGCCTTACGCATACGTCCCCCTCGGCCTGTTTGGATCGTGAAAATGGAGTTTAGCAGAATGCCGGGTGTGCAATTTTCCCAGCCGCGACTGGCCGATGCTCTACTGCGTCGCATTCGACCAACGGTTACGCACCCGGAAACATCATTGCGGATTCTGCTGTGCCTGGGGCTGCGGCTGCGCCGGCGGAGGCGGCGGCGCTTGCGTCCCGCGCGGCCGTTTCAGCAGCTTCGGCGGCGGAGGCGTGGGAATATAGGTGGTCCGCAGAAATTTTCCGCTGGCGTCGAAATCCCAGCCAAACCGCGCGATCCCCAAATGCTGGCAGGCATGACATCCGTTGAGCAGCAGGTAACTCACAATCAACTCCTGACCACCATTGGGCAAGGGTTGCAGGCGCGGCCAGGGCTCGCTGCCGCTGCGGTCGCCCGGCCACAACGTCGCCTGGGGAAACCGCTGCTTGACCGACTGAAACATCTGGTCCTTTTCCATCGCTGCCTGATCGAGTTTCTGCAAGTCATCGACATCGAGAATTTTCGGATCGCCGTTCACCAGCAACACGCCATAGTTATCGTTGGCGCGCAGCGGATAGAACACCTGCGCGGCGTCCACCACACCATATTTTTTGAACATGCTCATGATGCCGACTTGTCCATCGCTCTGCTGATCAAGCATGCGGGTGAACGACACCGCGTCGGCTGGCGCACCCGCTACCGACATCTGATTGATAAAACACTCGCCATAACTTGCCGGACCCGCGCCCTTGTCGCATGCGGTATGTGCGTTGGCGAGGAAGTCCTTCGGCGGCTGCCATACCGCCGCAGCTCCGATCTTTCCGGCAGCGGATGCCTGCGTTCCGGTGGAGGTTTCATTCGCCTCACCAGCCGATGCGGAGAGAGCCGCTGCTGACAACCGCAAATCTTTTCCCTGTCCCCAGACTTGGGTAACCATGCCACCGGCCAGTACGATCACAAACCCTAGCGATCTCTTCACCTTAATTTCTTTCTCCTTCACCAATCTGCCGCCAGCCCTAAATCTTCAGCGCTCGGCGCACCAGTATCGCCATTCTGCCCTCGGGCAGTCAAACCGCCATTCAGTGATACAGGTCACAGATTCGTGGCAGGCTGCTCGGCCATACTGGCCAGGCATGAGTACACCGCAGAAAGCCCGGGTCCTATTGTCGGGAATGCTGGTCATCAGCATTCTAGCGTGTGCTCAAGCTGGCTTGGCAACGCGCCTTGCGACGGCGCATGCGGCGCAGTGCCACTCCCCCATGTCCCGGCAGGCAATGCCTTCGTCCTGCAAGCACCACCGTAGCGCCGCGCCTTGCTGCCCGTCGAATTCCGTCACCCCAGGGTCCAATTGCATGGATCGTCCGGGATGCTGCAACTTAAGCAGTCAACCGGCACAGCCCTTGGCATTTCTCATCGTTTCTCGCGGACCGGTTGACCTTGAACTAAGCGCCGCTCCGTCTGCCAGTGTTGATCTGGATCGGCTGCGCCGCAGCCGCAGGGCCCTGCTGGCGGACGATTCACCTCCGTTCATCAAGCCCGTCTTCGACCAGAAGGCCGACCTCAGGATTTAGATCTGCTTCCCGGCAAGTCTTTACGCGGCTGCCTGGCTTTACGCTGCCGCGCCGGAATCACCGCGCACGCCTGGGCGTCGCATCACCAGAATTCTGAGGAAATTATGAAATCCAAAGCTCTCGTATTTTTAAGCACCGTAATCATGGCTCTCGGCCTGATGGCCCAAACTGCTACGCAAACCACGCCTGCTCCGGCGGGCGATAATGCCAAAACTTGTGCCTGCTGCAATCACGACCAAGCCGCGTCAGCCACGGCGTGCTGCGGCAAGGATGGCGCCTGCGGCAAAGCTGGCGCCTGCTGCCAGGGGAAAGACGGCAAGCAGTGCCCCATGATGTCGAAGGAAAAGGATGGCAAGATGACTTGCTGTGCGGATGGCAAGTGCCCCATGATGTCCAAGGAAAAAGGCAAGAGCTGCTGCGGCGGCAAGATGTGCGAGCGTCCGCAAGCCGGCGCATAAGCCTTCTTCGCGGGCAATCTCTAATCCCGGAGTGCGACTCCGGCTTACCATCCACGCCCCGGCTTCGGCTGGGGCGTTTTCGGTGATCGCCGCCGCCGCTCCTGCAATCGAGTCGCGGCAAGTCGCGGGCCGCGCCGCCACAAAAAGTTGACAAATTTCCCTTGGAGGGCCCCTCCGAGACAGGTATACAATCATCCCACTACCGCGCGGCTCGTGGGGCGACCGCTCTCCAACCTATTCGCCCGCGAACTGCGACTCAACCCGGGCATGCTCCGAATGCTCGCTACGGTGTAAGCCCGGCTCACGAGATCGTTCCCACTCTGCGATCTCGGGGAGGCACTTATGCAGTACCGGCGTTGGCTCGCTCCTTTCGTTCTTACCCTGCTCCTGGCATGCGCGCAGGCTCAGCTCCGCGGAGGAGGGCCTAATACCAGCGGCAATGTACACATACACGTGGTCTTGTCCAACGATCGCAATGCTGGTCCCTTCTTGAAAGTGTGTTTGATGGAAGGCTCGGTTGACCAGGTCGTGGGCACCACCTACACCAACGACATCGGGGAAGCTGAGTTTGTGGGAGTGCCCATGGGTGAGTACCACGTCGAGATCAGCGGAGATGGGGTTGAGACCACCGATAGCTCTAGCTTCGATGTGGATAACCGTAAAGTCACCCAATCGCAGTACGTCACGGTGCGTCAGATAGCAGAGACGGGACCTAAACCGCTCTCCTCCCATTCGGGCATGGTTTCAGCCTCTGATTTGAACGTTCCCCCAAAGGCCCGCAAGGAAGTCGATAAAGCCAACGAGGCCATGGCGGAACACAATTGGAAGAAAGCCCAGGAACACTTGCAGAAGGCCATTGCCATTGCTCCGCAATACGCCACCGCTTACAACAACCTGGGAGTGCTGTACGCCAAGACGAACGACGTTCCCCATGAAGAGGAAGCGTTGAAGAAGGCCATCGCCGCCGATGACCACTTCGCTCCCGCACTGGTCAACTACGGCAAGATGTGCATCCTGCAGAAGAATTTTCCGCTGGCCGAAACCTTGCTGCAAAAGGCGGTTACCGTGGAGCCCAATAATGTCGAGAGCCTGATGCTGCTGGCTGACGCGGAATACATGAATCGTCACTTCGACGCCGCCATCGTCAGCGCACACCAGGCCCATTCGGCCAACAAGGAACACCCGTCCTTCGTTCATTACATCGCCGCCCGGTCCTATCAGCAGGAAGGTCGTCAGCAGGAAGCGCTTGCCGAGTTTCAACTGTTTCTCCTGGAAGAGCCCAAAGGACCACGCGCCGATCACGTTCGTGGCGACATTGCCAAGATCGAGGCCAATACCCAGCGCGCTGCGCAGTAACTTATTTCCAACCGTTCCTGCCCGGCCCCATCCAGACCGCTCTACATCTGGGTGGGGCTTTTTTCTTTCGGACCATGAAGACCCATTGCGGCCTCACACCCCGCCGAAATCGTAATCCGCAGCCGGCTGGATGCATGAATCTGATCCCCCACTCCGGCCATCTTTGCCATAGTGGCCCGGCACGGGCAAAGAACTTGGAGGATCGAATGGTGCAGAAGGTTCAAATTGCAGCGACTGATGCGGAACTGGCGAACCGGCGAGTGGTAGTGCTGGGCGGCTCATCTGGAATCGGACTGGCAGTAGCCGAGCAGATTGTGGCGCAGGGAGCCAATGCAGTGATTGCTTCCAGCAATGCGCAGAGGGTGCAACAGGTCGTCACTAACCTGGGCGAGAAGGTAGAAGGGCAAACACTCGATGTTTCGGATGAGCATGCGGTGCAAACCTTCTTTCAGAAGCTCGGCGCCTTCGATCACCTGGTTTTCACGGCCGGCGACTCGCTACAACTGAACCAGTTGGCCACAGCCGACCTGAAAAAGGCCAGAGGGGCTTTTGAATTGCGCTACTGGGCAGCCCTGGCCGCGGTCAAGTATGGTAGTCCGCACATTCGGCGAGGTGGCTCGATTGTACTGACCACTGGCATCGCCGGACGGCGTCCACGAAAGGGATGGGTATTTGGCGCCAGCGTCTGCGGTGCGGTCGATGCGTTAACCCGCGCGCTGGCAGTCGAGCTGGCGCCGATCCGCGTGAATGCAGTCTCGCCCGGCATCGTGCGCACGAACCTTTGGCAGAATATGTCCGACCAGGAGCGCGAGCGGATGTACGAGAGCAGCGGCAAGAGCCTGCCAGTTGGCCGAGTGGGCGAGCCATCTGACATCGCGCGGGCCTATCTTTTTCTAATGCAGGAGGAATTCATCACCGGTCAGATCGTCGTGGTCGACGGCGGAACGGTTCTGGTTTAGGTTCCGTCCGCAAACGTGCTATCGCTTTATTGGCGCCCCCTGGCGCAACATCTCTGCTCGGTTACATTTGCGTCATCGATGTGTCCTGTTAATCATTTGCTGGTCCGATCTGATAGCGTTTAAACAGCATGTCCCAGGAGATATTTCGTGCCTCACGCTGTCGTTTCGAACCTTTCCACCTACGCAGATTTCGTGAACCCGCAATGGGTCCGCCTGTTGGACCTGCTCGACATGAATGTCCGTTACGAGCGCTGTTCCGGCGCTGAGCTTTTCAGCGAAGATAGCGAGCGCTATCTGGACTTTCTGTCCGGCTACTGTGTGCATAACACCGGGCACAATCATCCCCGGATCGTTCAGGCCTTGAAAGACGAATTGGATCGTAGCGGTCCGGCCATGTTGCAGAGTCACGTTCCGGAGCTGGCAGGTGAATTGGCCCGGCGGCTGTGCAGCCTGGCAGGCGGCAATCTGAAGAAAGTCTTCTTCGCCAGTTCCGGAAGCGAGGGAGTAGAAGCCGCCATCAAATTCTCCCGCGCAGCCACCAAACGCAATGTACTCCTCTATTGCCAGGGCGCTTTCCATGGGCTCACCTGCGGCGCTCTGTCTTTGATGGACAATGCGTTCTGGCGGGAAGGATTCGGCCCCCTGCTTTCCGACACCGAAGCGATTCCCTTCGGAGACATTGCGGCCGTCGAGGAAAAACTTCGTAGCAGGAAGTTCGCAGCTTTTTTTCTGGAGCCGATTCAATCCGAGGGCGGCGTCAGAGTTCCTTCGCCGGAATACCTGCGCCAGGTACAGTCGCTCTGCCGAAAATACGGAACCATGTTCGTACTCGATGAAGTGCAGACCGGAATGTTTCGCACCGGCAAATTTCTCGCCGCCCACAGCTTCGGGGTCGAGCCCGACATGGTTATCCTGGCCAAAGCTCTCAGCGGAGGACTGATCCCGGTCGCGGCCGTCCTCATGACCGACGAGCTCAACGACGCTGTCTACAGTTCTCTCCGGCGGGCGATCGTCCATACTTCCACCTACGGCGAAAATGCGCTGGCGATGCGGGCTGGGCTGTCGACCCTGGATGTGCTGGAAGGCGAGGACCTCGGTCATCGTGCGACCTATCTGGGAGAGTTGCTGCGCACCCGTCTCACCGAAGCCCTCCGGCCCTACGAAATGTTCCAGGCAGCGCCCGGCTTGGGCCTGCTCAGTGGAATTGAATTTCGCGCTCCGTCGAAGTTGGCTTTGCGGCTTTCCTTCGAAGCTTTTCGCGCCATCCATCCCGGAATGTTCGGGCAGATGCTGGTGATGAAGCTGTTCCGCCAGGAGAAGATCCTCACCCAGATCTGCGGCAACAACTTCATGGTGCTGAAGTCGGCGCCTCCACTCGTTGCCGAGGAAAAGCAGATTGAGCAGTTCGTGAAATCTTTGACCACCGTGGTCGATGATATGCACAGCTCGGCAGGATTCTGGACGGAATCTTTGAGCCTGGCCCGTCGTGCGATGCACGTCTAAATGGCCGCTGGCAGAGCGGGCCTTCAACTCGGTTCTAAATCAACCTGTGAGGATTTCAGCACCGTGGAGTCTGTGTCATAGCTCGAATCGAAACCAGCTCATGGAACGATGTTGTCGGGTTGGCCTGAAATGAGCCGCGCAGCCGCGTCACTTGTTTTAGCCGTGGGCGTAACAGTTCGCTGAAAAACTCGGCCTGAGGCGATTTCGAAGGGGCGTAGCTTTAGCTACGCCGTAAGAAGTCCATGTTTTCGTGATCCCGAGTCGGGCTTCAGCCCGGCGAGGGATCTGCTTTCCCCAGTTTTTCAGCAGACTGTTAAGCCCGCGGTAAATTGCGAGAACAAACGAGCCGCGGAGCGGCGACACGCTTATGACTCCTTAGCACGCCAGCTTCCTGAGAACTAATAATCCTTACCGTCGGCTCGAGGCCGCCGCACCGCTCACCACCGTCCCGACGGCTGAAATATCGATCTCCACCTTGTCGTCCACCTTCAGAAAAAGCGTACTGGGATTCTTCATGCCCCAGGCTTGATAGGGCACGTCGAACTTCGTGGTGGCTGTGGCTCGCGATCCCTGCGTTTGCACTGGCAGGGTAAGCGTCAGATCATGGTCGGCGCCATGAATCCCGAATACGCCCTGAACCTGTAGAGTCGAACTGCCTTGCGCCGCCAGGCTGCCGCTCACATGCTTGGGAAGAAATGTGATTTCTGGGTAGCGCGCGCTCTCCAGCACTTCCTTCTGCATTTTGCCGTCGCGCGTATGATTGCCGCTCTCGCCGCTTTTCGCGTCGACCAGGATCTCTCCACTGGCGTCCCCCGTTCGAGAATCGAAAACGAGCTTGCCGCTTACCAGTTTGAAAGTGCCATGCACGGTGTGCAGGACGTCCCCCAGAGTCCAGTTGACCTTAGTCTGGTTCGGGTCCAGCGTAATTTGCACCTGCTGCGCCCCGGCGGCAATGGCCAAGAGCAGAATCAGCCCGGCTGATTCAAGCAGTCGAACCCGCCGCAGCCGTGTGCCATCGCTTCTTTTCATGGAAGTGTCTTTCAAGTATCCGCTGCCTCTTACGCCGTCAATAACCGCCATCCAAACCCTAAACCGGGGCCGATGCCGAACTTTTCCGGCGACAGACTCCCGGTATGCATAGCCACCATACCGCGGAAAAAATCGGGCTCGGCAGCGAGCGCGTCGAAAGCTCGCTGCCGCAACCAGCGCCGGTTATCCATCAGCAGCATCAGCCTGGCCATCTTTCGGGGCATGCGGGTAATTTTGGAATGCGCAGTCTCATACCCCGTCAGATCGCCAGTTCGCAAAGCCGCAGCCAGCGCCATCGCCTGCCGAAACGAAATAGCCAAGCCCTCGCCCGTAATCGCATCCACCGAACCCGCCGCTTCACCGATCAGCGCGATACTTCCGTTGTGCACCACTCGCAGGGTTCGAGAAGCGCTAATCGCGCCCATTGTGCTTCCCACCACCTCAGAATTGTTTAGCCTGGCTGCGAGCTCAGGAAAACTGCGCAAGGCTTCGTCGAATCGCAACTCCTTGCGGCGTGTGATCAGGGCGACACACACCTGATCCTCCGCAACCGGGGTCACGTACATTTGACCGCAGTCGCTCCAGTGCACTTCGACATAATCGGACCAGGGTACCGCGCGGTAGTGCCGCCGAAATCCAAACCGATAGCGTGGCGGAGTGGCCGGCTCCAATCCCGCCAACTTGCGCAACCTGGAATTCTGTCCATCTGCGGCAATCAGCCAGCTTGAAGAAACAACGCCGCCTTCCACCAGAAGTCCTTCCGCCGCCAAGCCGGTGATCCGTCGCCCCCAATGCAACGAGACTCCGCATTCGGCCGCGCGCTCCACCAGCCAGCCATGTAACACCGTTCGCGGAATCCCATAACCAACCCCGCCGGGAAAGCCAGCCTCGACGCTCTGCTGACCATGGAGGAACCGGATGCCTCGGAAGGGCGCGGCCTGGCGGGCATCGATGCGAATCCCCAACTCCGCCAGTGCATCCAGACCGTCGGGCATAATGCCTTCGCCGCAGGCCTTATCGATGGGCGGCTGCGCGCAATCGACGACTGCGACCTCAAAGCCTGCTTGCCGGGCGGCGATGGCGGCCGCCAGTCCGGCGGGGCCTCCGCCGGCAACCAGAACTTCTGCGTGTCGAAGGTTGTTCATGTTACCAGCGCAGTAGGACCAGCTCCGCGCAGAATCCGGGGCCCATTGCGGCCAGAATGCTGTAGCTGCCCGGTGCCGGGCGGCGTCGGTTCATGAACTCTTCCAGCACCAGCAGCACCGACGCAGATGAGAGGTTGCCGACACGACGCAGACTTTGCCAGGAAACCTCCAGAGCGCCATCCGGAAGGTCCAACGTTTCAGCGGTAGCTTGCAGAACTTTGGGACCGCCAGTATGCATGATCCAGGTAGCGATGTCACTACGCTCAAGATCATAGTCGGCGAGGAAGTTGTCCACATCGCGCGCCAGGTGCTTGCGTACCATATCCGGAACTTCCGGCGAGAGCACGATCCTGAAGCCTTCTTCCGAGATGTCCCAACCCATCACCTCTTCGGTACCGCGATAAAACGATGATCGAGTGCCCAGCACCTCGGGGCCACTTGCCTCACGCTCGCTGCCGGCAACAATGACCGCGGCTGAACCGTCGCCGAACAGTCCGGAGGAAATTAGATTGGCGGCCGAAAGATCCTTCCGTTGCCAGGTAAGCGAGCACAGCTCTACGGAAACCAGCAGCGCGCACTGCCTGGGATAGGCGCGCACATAGTCAGCCGCGCGCGCGATTCCGGCCGCGCCGGCTACACATCCCAGACCGAACACTGGAATTCGCTTGATGTCCGCCCGCAGCTGCATCCGGTTCATCAGGCGCGCGTCAATCGAGGGGCTGGCCACACCGGTGACCGAGACGAAGAAAATCGCGTCCAGATCCGCTTCGCATAGGCCGGCGCGGGTCAGCGCCCGGCAGATCGACTGCTCCGCCAGATCTTCAGCCACCTCGATCCAGGCATTGTTCGACTTTCCCCAGGTGGTCAGGTCGTCATAGGCTTCCAGGGGCAAAGCCAGATATCGTCCCTCGACCCCGACTCGCGTCAGCAGCCGGGCCAGGACCTGGGGATTTCCCAGCTCATGATCCCAGTGCCGCTTGAGGGCCTCTGCTATTTGTTCCTGGCGATAGTACTGGCGTGGAAATGCACTGGCTACGCCTGCGATTCGCGTCATCTGCGCGTTGCCTTCTTCTCTGAATCAATCTTTTGGTTGGGAGGTGTAGGCCTCACTCCTATCAGAATAAGGGCTCGACATGAAGTGCCCATTTCCGGTGCATGATAACTTGTTCATCTGCCCCAGAGAGGGGATTCCACAAGCTCAAACGGAATAGCACGCAGCAGAAAATCGACATCAGGCCCGAACCCTGCATCGGCGCCCTCGAGCAGCCGAGTTCCAATCTTGCCGCGACCATTGACTTGAGCTTTTCTACGCTTCCGCATTTTTCATTTTCAGGCTGCTCTTATTCTCTTCCATGAACTCGCGAATCTGGTCGGCCTGGTCGAGCAACCGGATCCATTGCTCGTAGTACAAGGTGACCGGGAAGCGGCCTAATCCATAGACACTGACCCCGCCTTTTTCGCTGACCTTGAAATCCAGGCTGCCTCGCCTACGCCCCTGGGTTTGCTTTTCCAATTCCGCCACTTTGGCTTTCAATTCTTCATAGCTTGGTTCAGCCATCTTTTCACCTCAAAATCAGAATGGCGTTCACAATTACCACGCTGTCGCAGCCCTCACGGTCGGGAACGGCATTCCCCGCCCGATGTGGCCCGCCACACGGTCCGCCCTTCACTGATTCTACCTGCGACCGACCCAAACCGCGACGCTGAGGAATGCCGGCTCCCCGCTTGCGGCAAGAAAGGGCGAGCCATCCTCGGGGTGGGTTCGGTTGCGTGAAAGATGCTGCCTGCGGCACCCTGTCGGATTGCAGTACAATTCGGAAAATCTCTTCGGCTGGTTGCCGATTCCGCTGTAACTGGTAGCGGTTTTCGTCATCCAAAAGGTTGTGGGGGTCATGCCGTTGCCCGGCCCATTGCCTACATTCCGCAAGTGCCGCTCGCTGATCTGGTTGGCCAGCTGGCTGGTGCCGGTCGAGCAGCGAGTCGAGTGGCGCGATACCTGGACACAGCAAGTCTGGCATTGGTGTCACTTCCTGGCGGAATCAGGCCGGCTTAATCTGGACACCAAGCTGGAACTCGCCCGCTTTTGTTGGAGCGCCTTCCCGTCCGCTCTCTGGTGCCGCTTCAATCGTGAAGAATTCCAGCGGGGTGTGGGCCGGCTACAGCGCTCACCTCTGGTTTGTCTCGGCGCAATTGCGCTGACCCTGGTTCTTATCATCCTTGCCGGCGGAATCATTCCGGCTGCGCGATCTTTCGCTTCCTCACCGATTCCCCATCCCGATCGCGTTTGCGTCATTAGTCTGAAAGGCAAATTCCGCCGGCTACGCTCGGAGACGCTGCTGGATTTAGCCTCCGCCTGGAAAGGCAGCAAACTCCTGGAAGCCGTGGCTCCCTACTCCTGGGGTCCCGCCAAGCTGGCCGGTCCGCGACGCACGGTTTCCATCTTGTCGGCCCGCGTCGCTCCCACCTTCTTCGAGGTCCTCGGTCTGCAACCCGAGTTGGGCCGCATCTTTCACGCCGCAGATGCGCAAGGCTGCCCGAGCTGTGTCGTGCTCAGTCATGAGATATGGCAACTCCAGTTTCACGGCGATCCCCACCTCGTCGGAGGGCACATCCTGTTGGATGGCAACGACCGGGTTGTCATCGGAGTTCTGCCACGCAACTTCCATCTTCTTTCGCCGGAGATGGCAAGCTGGACTTTGCTGGACTCCGAGTCGCCGCCGTTCACTAACTTTGTTGAGCGGATTGGGGCAGTGGCTCGTACCAAAGCCGGAGCTACCGACCAGCGAATCGAAAACGATTTGGCCGATCTCAGCGAGAATGCCGGCTATGTTTTTCCTGCCTCCCTGCTGGTGGTCACTTCCGAGCCGGCTCAGATGCGCCGCTATCTTGGCTCCTACCTGTTGTTTGTGTTTCTCGCCGTGGGCTGCGCGGTACTGATTGTCTATGCGCGTTCGGGGACCGGCCTGAGCCGCGCCCCGCTGCGTCTGCGCGATCGCAGTCGTTGGTGGGCGTTCTTCGTCGCCAAGTCGGTACTGCTGCTGATCGGAACCGGTTTGCTGGCCTGGAGCGCGGTACGCTGGCTTTCGATTTACCTGCTGGGTTCGGTACATCCCATGGCCAACGGGATTGCACTGTGGTTGTTCCTCATCTTGGCGGTGGGCCCGCTCTCCTGGGCTATCCACGATCAACAGAAGCGCTGCCGTGTCTGTCTGCGCCGGCTTGGCACCCCCATACAGATCGGCGCTCCCGGCTACGTTTTGCTGAACTGGTCAGGCACGGAGATGGTCTGCTCCGAAGGTCACGGCGTCTTATATCTTCCTGACTCTGAGGCAAACTGGCTGGAACGCGATCGCTGGGACCATCTCGACGACTCCTGGGCTGACCTGTTTAGAGAGGAATAGGGTGGGGGTCCGCTTTTCGCTATTCGCTTTTTGGATCTCAGGACTTGACTATATTTCACTGGCTTCGAAGGCCTCGTTGTTGCGAAGAGCGAAAGGCGAAGAGCGAAAGGCGAAAATCGGCCTGTCTGCCCCTCACTGCTGGACCAGGTTCCTCGCCAACGCGTGATGCACGGCCGTCGACAGATCCGCCACGCTGAATGGCTTCTGCAGAAAAGCGCTTCCCTTCAGCAGGATCTCGCGCCGCGCCGCACTGTCCTCGGTATAGCCCGACATAAACAGCACCTGAATTCCCGGATGCCTTGCGGCCAGACTGCTGGCCAGCTCGTGCCCTCCCATTCCTGACATCACCAGATCGGTAAGAACCAAGTCCACTTTCCCCTGTAGCTCCTCACAAACTTTCAGTGCTGCGTCGCCGCTATTAGCTTCGCATACCCGATAGCCCAGCTGTTGCAGGCACTCGCGCACCTTGCTTCGAATCATGGCCTCATCTTCTATCACCAGCACGGTTTGACCGGAGGGCCGGAACGCGGTTTCGCTGCGTATCACCGTGCGCTCCAGAGGAGCGGTAGTAGCCGGAAAATACAGCTTGAACGTGGTGCCGTGACCGGGCTCGCTGTACACCCAGATATAACCACCACTCTGCTTCACAATGCCGTATACGATGGACAATCCCAGGCCGGTGCCCTTGCCCACTTCTTTGGTAGTAAAGAATGGATCGAAGATGCGAGGTAAGATCGACTTGTCGATGCCGGTTCCCGTGTCGCTGACCGCCAACATCACATAGCGTCCGGGCTGCACCGGCGGATGCTCTTTGGTGTACACCTCGTCCAGTTCGGCGGTGGCGGTTTCCACATGGAGCATTCCTCCCTTGGGCATGGCGTCCCGCGCATTGACCGCCAGATTCAGAATCACCTGCGTCATCTGGTCAGGATCGAGCCGCGAGTTTTCCAGATCGTCGGACAAGTTGGTCACCAGCTCGATGTCCTCGCCGATCACCCGCCGCAGCATGTGCGTGGTCTCAAGCACCACCGTGTTCAGGTTGATGACTCGCGCCTGCATGATTTGTTGCCGGCCAAACGCCAGCATCTGGCGCGTCAAAGCGGCAGCCCGGTCGGCCGCATTTAAAATCTGCAGCATCGGCTTACTGAACGCACTATCAGGAGTAATCTGGGCCAGCATCAGTTCGGTGGAGAGCTTAATGACGACCAGAACATTATTGAAATCGTGGGCCATACCTCCAGCCAGCCTGCCCACCGCCTCCAGCTTTTGCACCTGCCGTACTTGCTGCTCCAAAGTATTCTGGCGGGTCATGTCTTCTACGTAGGGAGCAAAGATCTCCGGCTTCCCGTTTCCGCCACTCAGCCAGCCGGAGAGGCGCACGGGTACTGTGCTTCCGTCCCGTCGCCGCAAACTGGTCTCCCAACCCTCGATCCGGCCGTTGCGGTGTAGCACCTCCAATAACCGATTACGTTCCTTCGGGTCCGCGTACACCTGTCCTGAAATCTTCAGCTGCAAAGCATCTTCTAAAGAGTATCCGCCCAGCATATCCAGCATCGCCGGATTCAGACTCTTGAAGCAGTCCTCCTCCACCATGGATTGCGAAATGCCAAAAGGCGCATTGTCCACCAGCGCCTGCAGAGTGGCCTGCGATTCCTGTAGTGCCTGTTCGACGCGATGCCGTTCGCTTACGTCAAAGGCCAGAATCAACTTTTGTTGCACCCCATGCTGCTGAAACTCGAAGCCCATGATCTCGACATACAGAACACTGCCGTCTTTCCGGCGATGCCGCCAAACCCCCGAATTTCTGTAGCCCCCCTGCCGCTTGCCTACGTCGTCCAGGAATGAGGCCACGTCTTCGGCTGGACGGATATCGATCGATGTCATCTGCAGGAATTCCTCGCGCGAATATCCATACGCCTTTACCGCCGCATCGTTCACTGCCAGAAAGCGCAAGCTTTCGCAGTCATGGATCCACATGGGATAGGGATTCGTGGCGAAAAGCAACTGCCGGCGTTGTTCGGAATCTTCCAAATCCAGGATTTTTTGGGTAAGTTGCGCAGTGAGGCGCGCCTTCTCTCGGCGCTGCCGAATAAAGCTTTCCAGCAGCATCAGGAACGCTGCCCCAACCACAACGAGCGCGACGATAGGTAAGAACGGCATCCGGCCAGACCCCGTGTAAAACGGCGATGCATCTCCGACTGCTTATGGAGACCTGGTGCAGCGCTTATTCCCTAAACCGCTTTTGACACGGCAGACATACGGAATTCCTATAAGCGCTTTCTTGCACTTTCTTGAACCGATAAATTGCGTTTGGAATCTTAGGAGCGGTCAACGCAACCCATCGCACAGAACTTTCAAATCCGTCCTGCAACTGACAAATCTTGTTCCCGCGCAAGAGCTACGCGGTATCTAAGTAATAGCAGTTCTACCACAGGCAGGCTGTGACATAGAACACAGGTGCAGGTACAGCTGTGGCCTGCTTCTACAACATTCGTGCTATACCCCAGGGGTTTCCATCCGGTAATTGCCGGACTTTTCTTCTAGAACAGATTCATATTTCTTGTAATCCGGGTAGAGCATGTTTTCAGGCGTGCAGGATACAGCGGTTTCACAGTCAGTGTGGTCCTTCGGGTGCATTGAAAGGGCACGGCTTCAGCCGTGCCGTACGCGGCATTCACGCTGTCGGGCTTTAGCCCCTGAGGAAACTCGGTCTACACCTTCTCTGAAAATGCTCTAGCCGGTTGAATCAGACCCGGCTTACAGGTTGATGAAAAACTCGTTGGACGTCAAAGCTCAGGTAGAGCTGGCCTTCAGGCCAGCGTCTAAGCTCTTTGTTTTTGATCCCCAGCCGGCTTTTAGCCGGCGGCAGCAACTGTGTTTCTCGGGTTTTTCAGCAACCTGTTTACCGCTGCGAGGACCTCTCTTTCACTTGATCAGAGTTTCCCTAGTTTCTCGGCAACAAGCCTCGCAGTGGACACGCTTCGCAGTCAGGTTTTTCCTTATAACAATAGTGTTTCCCCACTTGCACCAAAAGCCCGTGCATCTCGTTATAGATTTGGGCGCGAGGACTACGCTTCGCCTGACTCATCGCCGATGCCGCGTGCACTGGCGGCCTCCGCGGATTCGTGACTACATCCAGCCAGCGCTCCAGCGGCTGCTGGTTGTTCAGCGCCCGTTCCACCAGGGAGCGAATTTCGTCATATTTCGCCAGGCTATTTATAGCTTCATGGCGCAGCAGAATACGTTGCGCGTAAGCATCCACAACAAAGATTTCACGATTGCCGGCGTAGAGCAGAATGGCATCGGCGGTCTCCGCTCCTATACCCTTCAACGAGAGTAGTTCGGTCCGAAGTTGCGAGGTAGTAGTACTAAACATCTGTTCCAGCGATCCGCAATACTTGGCATCGAGGAAGGTCACGAAGTTCTTGAGGCGTTCTGCCTTCTGCCGGTAGTATCCCGAGGAACGCACCAGCTCTTGCAATCTGGCCAGCGGCGCCTCACGAATTCCAGCGAGGTTAAGAATACCCACGGAACGCAGGCTGCCCAGGGCGCGCTCGACATTGCTCCACGAGGTATTCTGCACCAGGATCGCGCCCACGATGACCTCGAAGGCGGTTTCCGCCGGCCACCAATGCTGCGGTCCCCAGGCAGGTGCGAGTTTGCGCCAGATCGCGCGCACCAGGGCTTCGGGCTTTTTGGTTCTGCTGAACTTCACTGCCGAGACTGCTTACCTTGCTTCAGTTGCTGCTTCCAACCCAGGACCCGGGCTTTATTGGCTTCCGCTTCCGCTTGGGGCACCATTCCCTTGCGCTGATACAGAATCGACAAGCTGGTGTGCGCCAGCACGTCATCCGGATCGAGCTCGACAATCCGGCTGGCTACCGCGACGGCCTGGTCCAACTGTTCCATATCCTGGTACACCCGCGCCAAGCCGTGCATGGCATCCACGAAGGAGGGATCGGCCACGATCGCGGCCTCATATTCATTGACCGCTTCCTCGTGATGACCCTCGGCATACAAATCGAGTGCGGCGTAGTAATGACGTTCGGCAATCTGGCGTGAAGCTTCGTCAGTCATGGGTTTGCGGGAACTCTGCGCTGAGTTTATCAGGGCTTTCAGTCGAACACCTCAGCCTCGATATACTGACTACAGTCATGCGCAACATTCTGCGTTTTCTGTGGAACTCCGGTCGGGGACATCGCTTCGCCCCCTGGCGCAGTCCTTATTTGCGCTGGCGAATCGAGACCTACACCGGCATCAAGATGCAGAGCATTGGCTTTCTCGAATTCTTCGGATTTATGTGGCGCGAGCGCCAGGAACTGCTGCGCTTCCTGAAGTGGACGGGCCAGATGGAGCGCTACGCTCGCCCCAAGCCCAAAAATCCGTAAACGCTCTAGATGGTAAAAAGGAATAGAGAGTTTTGTATCAGGGCACGTCTCCAACAGGCTGGGTCGAAAATCACTGCGCTGGTGCGGGTGCATTTGGAACAACACTCGAGCGTTCGACCCGATAGCCTAGTTTTTGCAGTTCCCGAATCATTTTCCGGGTACGCTGGCATCTCGACTTT
>JBAVSY010000045.1:0-24613 GCA_049695855.1 Candidatus Korobacteraceae bacterium
AGCCTCGACTTCTCCATTCCTGTTTCGATCTTGCCACTCTGCGCCGCTGTTATTCTGTCCCAGGCTCGAACTCATTTTCATGAGCTCTCGCGGGCCGTAGGCCCTGGACGACAGCTGAAAAAGTCGGGTTCGATGTAGTTTGAAGGGGCGCACCTTCAGGTGCGCCGTCACAAGTGCTTTATATTTGTCATCACGAACCGGCTTCAGCCGGTGAGGGATCTGCTTTTCCGACTTTTCCGGCAGCCTCTGAAGACGTGCCCTGATACCAGCCGATTCATAAGATGGGTAGGTCATTCGCGCAACGGGGCAACAGATCCGGTTTTCCTCTTCTCGGTGTCTCCGTGCCTCTATGGTGACCGCTTCACGGGTGTGGATCCTGCTTCGCTTTCTTCTTTGGCCAATCGAAACGCCGTCCGATGATCGTTTTAAACAGCATGTGGTCGGTATTACGGGTGACACCCACTCCTACTCCGAAATTGATCTCCCACTTCGGGGAGACATCGAGATCGAACGCCGGCACGAACTGTTGCGACTGCTCGGGAAACGGGTCGAGGCCGTCGACGGGCCCCAGGCCAGTGTAGTATTCCAGTCCAAACGCCACCACCTTGGTAAAGTTCCACGAGATCTTGGCGTCGGGCGCGAACTCCCAGCCGCTTTGCGACTCCGGCCCAGTGTAAGCCCGCTCCAGCGCCGGATTCACCGACCAATACAGACGGCCCTTCTGCTTATCGACAATTGGCCGCAACTCCAGACTCCACACCGAACTGGAATAGATGGGGCGCGCATAGCCAAACTCGACCGACATGCTGGCGCCTACCGGCCAGTGCCAACTATCGGGCGCGCGCACTCGCGGGCGGATGTGGTCGCCCACCCACTTCCAACCCTGACCGCTGGGCACGGCAGTAAAGATGTAGAAGCCGGTTTCGAACCAGGGAGTCCAGCCTTGGGTAATCTCGACTGTCTCGTGCAGTTCGTGTTCGGTGGGATAAACACCCTCCTCGATAGTCTTCGCTCCCTGGAAGATGAAATTGCTGTGCAGCTCAACCATGGTGGTGTGCGGCGGGACGGTCTCCGATCCGTAAACTTGGATCTCGTAGTTGTCCTGGGCGCGGCACATGGCGCCGCCGGCGCCGACAAGAAAGGAAGCGAGAATCGCCAGCAACTGTAGGCGAGTCATGACCTCCATCAGAATCGCACAGGAACAGGCAAACTCCGGCGAGATACCGGTTACATTTTGGTCATCTGTTCAGAAACGGAACTTCGAAGAAAAAGCAATCCAGGCTGATCATTCTTCTTCACGAATTCGCTACTGTTTGAACACCACCATCGCCAGCGGAGGCAGGTCAAGCAGCAGCGAGTGATCGAAGCCGTGCGTGGAAATCGGGTCAGTCAAGCGGCCACCAAAGTTCCCCCCATCGGTGCCGCCATAGATAGCCGCATTACTGTTGAGCACTTCGCGCCAGTGTCCTTCGTGAGGCACGCCCACCCGGTAGCCACGCCGCGGCACCGGGGTAAAGTTGCAAGCGATCACCAGTGGCGCGGTCTGTTCCTTGCCCAATCGCAGGTAAGTCAGCACGCTGTGGTCGGAGTCGTCTGCATCAATCCAGCGCCAGCCTTCAGGATTGAAATCGTTCTCATACAACGTGGCCTCACTGCGGTAGAACTGATTGAGATCGCGCACCCAGCTTTGCACTCCCTGATGAGCGGGGTACGCCAGCGCGTGCCAGTCAACGCTGCCATCATGGTTCCACTCGCTCCATTGCGCGATCTCGTCGCCCATAAACAGCAGCTTCTTACCCGGCTGGGTATACATGTAGCCGAACAGCAGCCGCAGGTTGGCATACTTCTGCCACTCGTCGCCCGCCATCTTGCCGTACAGCGAACCCTTGCCGTGTACCACTTCGTCGTGCGACAGCGGTAGCACGAAGTTTTCGGTAAACGCATACAGTCCGCGGAAGGTCAGCTTGTTGTGGTGATACTTGCGGTGGATGGGATTCTTCGACAGGTAGAGCAGTGTGTCGTGCATCCAACCCATGTCCCACTTCATGCCGAAGCCGAGGCCGCCAATGTAAGTTGGCCGCGATACCATGGGCCACGCCGTCGATTCCTCGGCGATGGTTTGGACGTCGGGAAACGCCTCGTAGGCTTCCTTGTTCACTTCCTTCAGAAACGACACTGCGCCCAGATTCTCGCGCCCGCCAAACTGATTGGGAATCCACTCGCCCGCCTTGCGCGAGTAATCCAGGTAGAGCATGGAAGCAATCGCGTCCATGCGCAGGCCATCCGCATGATAGCGATCGAGCCAGAAGAGAGCGTTGCTGATCAGGAAGCCGCGCACCTCGTTGCGATCGTAGTTGAAGATCGACGACTTCCAGTCGGGATGAAAGCCTTTGCGCGGATCGGCATGTTCATACAAGTGCGTGCCGTCGAAATACGCCAGCCCATGTTCGTCGTTGGGGAAGTGCGACGGCACCCAGTCGAGAATGACGCCGATGTTGTGCTGGTGCAGATAGTCCACCAGGTACATAAAGTCTTGCGGCGTGCCGAAGCGCGCGCTGGGAGCGTAGTAGCCGGTGACCTGATAGCCCCAGGAGCCGAAAAAGGGATGCTCCATCACCGGCATCAGTTCGACGTGAGTGAATCCCAGGTCGTTGACATAATCGGCCAGCTTGACCGCCAACTCACGGTAGCTCAGAGACCGGTTGCCTTCTTCCGGCACGCGCATCCACGAGCCCAGATGCACTTCATAAACCGAGAGTGGAGCGTCAGCCTTATTGTGTTCGTGGCGGGTCCGCATCCACTCGCTATCGTTCCACGGATAGTCGAGTTCCCACACGATCGACGCCGTACGTGGCGGGACCTCGTTGTAGTAGCCGTAAGGGTCGGCCTTGTCGACCTCGTACATGTGATAGCGCGAGCGGATGTGGTACTTGTAGACCGCGCCGTGGCCGAGAGCGGGATGGAATGCTTCCCACACCCCCGTACTGTCCCGCGGATTCATGGGATGAGAATCAGGATTCCAGCCGTTGAAATTGCCGACCACCGAGATACGCTCCGCGTTGGGAGCCCACACTGCAAAGTAGGTGCCGCGCTTGCCGTCGAAATCGATCACATGCGCGCCCAGTTTGTCGAACAGACGGTTGTGAGTGCCCTCGTTAAACAGATGCAGATCGTACGGAGTCAGCAGCGTGGAACTCTGTTCCTGAGATGCCAAGGGTGCCATTGATTCTCTCTCCTCACGGCTTGGATGAGGCTTTTCCGGTTCGCGATAGGCGGAACGTGGAGCCTTATTAGTTTAGAGGAACAGGGGCGAAGTTCCTATTCCAGTGGCGTCGCGCATCGCATAACAGAGTGATGCGGAACGAGGACGAGTGCCGCTGCTCCGGGCTCAATCCAGTGGGGGACAAGCTAGATTGCAGGCTCACGCCCACGGCTAACACAATAACGCCCTTCGGGCTCGATTTCTCCAACAAAGGAGGCCACAATCAATAAGGTTTCGTCGAACCAAGATTGGTGAGGTAGATTACTGCCCCCGGCGCCTTCCCTGTGTTTCCATCGAAGCTGCGCGTATTTCTGTCCTTGACCGCGGATCTTCATGCACGATGAGCACAGGTTTGGAATCGGCGCATGCGGCTGAAAGCCCGGAACGGGCGACATTTGTGTTAGCCGTGGGCGTAAGCCCGCGGTAGTTATCCATTGATGTTTGAGCCGCGGAGCGGCGGCACCTTTATGTCACGATCCTACGTGTTGAATTATGTTCATTGCGTCTTCTCTACCAAGGGCCGGGCGCAATTAATCCGCGATCCGGAACCGCTCTGGGCTTACCTCCGCGGGATCGCCCGCAATCGTGGATTCGAGATATTGGCGGTTGGCGGCACGGCCAATCACGTCCACCTGCTTTTATCGGTTCCCGCAGGATTGCACCTTGTGGAAGTCGTGCGCGATCTTAAAGCGAATTCGTCACGCTTTATGAAGACAAATGTGCCACGATTTTCCTGGCAGGACGGTTATGCGGCCATCAGCGTCAGTCCCTCGCAAGTCGAAACCGTGAAGCGATATATCGCCCGCCAGCCACAACATCATTCCCGCCAGACCTTCGACGAGGAATTTATCGCTTTGCTCGACAAGGCCGGGGTGCGTTACGACAAGAACCATGTTCTGGCTGAGTAGAGTGCCGCCGCTCCGCGGCTCATCCTCATAAGGGACAGGGCCACCGCGGGCTTACGCCCACGGCTAACACAAATGACGCCCTTCGGGCTGGTTTATGCGGCGTTTTGTTAGTACAGGTCTGTTACGGGTGATCCTGGCAGCACAGCTTTGTTGCGTGGTGACCCTGGTGGCCGAGATTTCTTGTGGGGCGCCTTGACCTGTAGCAGAGATTTCTTAAGGGCACTTTGGTCGCAGTAGAAATAGCTCACGCCGAGCCCTGACGGGCGCCATTTGTTTTAGCGGTGGGGGTGAGCCCGCGGTGGAGTAACGATCCACGACTCCGAGCCGCTGAGCGGCGCCAGCCTTCCCTACCGAAGATCGAATCCCAGGAATGGCGATGCCTCCATCGCACACGGCAGGGTGACGCCAGTTACTGCCTTCGGACCCGTCCGAGTGCTCTTCTATACATGGCGACGTGCGTTCCCAGGCCACAACGCCCCTCTTGGCGTTTCGCCGTCACGTCGACCGCACCGTAAGGAGAACAGCATGGCTGACAAGAAAGCAGATCTCGCTGGTCCAGGAATTGGCGACTATACCGAGCTGGAGCATGTGCTTCCGGCGGACTACAGCTCGCTGCTGTCACCCAAAGACACCCAGAGGGCGATCTTCGAGGTGAAAAACTACATCGAGGAACACCTCTGCACGGAACTCAACCTGATGATGGTCACCGTGCCCCTGATCGTCGATGAGGAGTCGGGCGTCAACGACTATCTCGATCGCGACGGCTCACGCACGCCCATCCAGTTCCATATCTCGAACGATCGCGACAAGCATCCTATCAACGCGCAGGTGGTGCAGGCGGCCACCAAGTGGAAGAGGATGGCGCTGAAGCAATTCGGCATGCGGCCCGGCGAAGGGCTTTGCACCGATATGCGCGCCGTCCGCAAAGACTACTTCCTCGATCACGATCACAGCGCCTATGTCGATCAGTGGGACTGGGAGCGGGTCATCACCGCCGATCAACGCAATCTCAGCTTTCTGAAAGGAGTCGTCAGCAAAATCTGGACGGTCATCGTCGGCGCCGAGCGCTATGCCCAGGAGCTCTTCCCGCAGTTGAAAGACGCCCGCTATCCCAACCTGCCGGAGAACCTGAAGTTCCTGCACGCCGAAGAGATTCTCGACATGTATCCTGAACTGCCACGCAAGCAGCGCGAGACCGCGATCCTGCAGAAATATCCCGCAGTCTTCATCATCGGCATTGGCTGGACCTTGAAAGACGGCTATCCGCACGAGATGCGTGCCGCCGACTACGATGACTGGGTCACCGAAACCCGGGCTGACGACGGCCACGTGCGTCACGGTCTGAACGGCGACATCCTGGTCTGGAATCCCATTACCCACCGCCGGCATGAACTGACGTCGATGGGCATCCGGGTCAATCCCGAGTCCCTCAAGAAGCAACTGGAGCTGACTCACCAGACCGAATTCCTGAACTTCCCCTATCACAAGGCAATCGTCAATCACGAGATTCCGCTGAGCGTCGGTGGAGGCATCGGGCAATCACGCACCTTGATGCTGCTGCTGCGCAAAGCTCACCTCGGCGAAGTCAGCGTCACCGTGTGGCCGAAGGTGCTGAAAGAGATGTGCGAGAAGAAGAATATCCACATCTTGAACTAACGTAAGCGACCGCGCCTGGATCTCTCTACTGCGCGGGAACGCCTGCCCGATTCGTTGCTCTGGCGGATTGGGCGGGCGGAACAATCCAAAGGCGCGAATCCGTCTGACATAAACCAAACGGCTTTCCAGATGGTGCGCCGTTCCACTAGCACCGCTACTGAGGACGCCGACGTGTCGGCCACAGAAATATCCCGCGTCATCTCTGCAATGGGCCGCAAGGGCAGTCAGTCGGGCGGCAAGGCCGACTAATCGCCGTGACCGCAGAACAACGCCGGTAGTGGCGCTGATGGCGGCTAAGGCTAGATGGGAAAAGAGGCGACAGTAAATCCGACCGACCTCATCCAACCATCACATTTCATTGCGTTTATCCGGTCACACCAAAACGAAAACAGCCGTTGGAAGTTTAGGCATCTCATAGCCCATTTTGGCATCCAATCTGTTGACAGTGTGGTAGCACCATGCTACCTTTGACATGTGCAAAAGCCGAGCTACGCGTTGATCCTGATAAAGGGACTTATGACGGACGGTAGTTGGGTTATAAAAACATCGGCCTTGGACGCGGCGCTAGAGCTGGGATTTGATCAGGACGATGTGTATGACTGCATTGTGAATCAACTCGAAGAAACGCATTTCTACAAGACGATGGAAGCGGAGAAGAAACCCGGCTTGAAGCAGGAGGTCTATCACATCACATATCAGGGTCAGCGCCTTTGTGAAACTTCAGGTTAATGTTGGGGCTGTCGTGGTCTCATTCAAAGAGGCGTAGAGGGGCGAGGAAAAGGAGGGAAGCGAAAAATGAACTGCGTCATGTGTGGGGGTAACGCCAGAACCGTAACAGAAGTCAAGCAGGCGCGTTATCGCGGGGAGACAGTAGAAGTGTCTCGTGAAGTTTTCCGGTGCGATTCGTGTGAAGAAGAGTTTGTGACGCCGGTTCAGGCGCGCAACTACGTGCGCACAGTGAAAGACGAGATTCGGAAAAGACACGGTCTACTTTCGCCGGACAGGATAGTTGAAATCCGAAAGAAATTGAAACTCAGCCAACACGAGCTTGAGGGGCTTCTGAACGCGGGGCCAAAGGTTGTTGTTCGCTGGGAAAGCGGTAAGGTTATTCAGGGCGGCGGACACGACAACATGCTTCGATTGCTTGACCGAGACCCGAAAACCCTAGAGCAGCTTCGCCAGATTAGGGAGCATAGGTCCGCAGAACAGAAGAAACACACGTCGGGTGAGAACAACGCAAACGCCAAAGCAGCGTGTATGGCTTGAACTAGGTATCTTAGCAATAACGTGCCCGGAAGTAACCAGACTCGGGGCGCTTCCCCTTTTGCTCCCCAAAGTGGCACACTTTCCATCCTTCTCCTTGTTATGATGTTCCCTCAGGTGACCTATGAGCACAGAAGATTCCAGGCCCACTCCCAACCCTGTTCCGGATCCGGACGCGGCCAAACATATTGCCGAAGCACATCGCCTCTTGAACGGAATGCGGCTGCGTCTGGAGAAACATCCTGATCTGGAACAAGCCATCGCGAATCTTGAAATGGCTCTTAGTATCCTGACCACGAAAACTTCCGGGTTGCTGTAAGGACCGATTATTCCAAGGTTCGGATGGCGCCGTCGGCGCAGAAAGGTCCAGGGTTTGGGAAGGTGAGATTCTGACGTCACTGCAATGTTGCTGGACATGGAAAACGCCTTGCGTCGCAAATTGATCAGCTTCTTGCTCGTTTGTGCAGTAACGGTTTTGGCTCAGAACGCTAAACCTCATTCCACAACAGCCGCTCAACCGCCCCACCCCGATTTCTCCGGCACCTGGAAGCTCAATATGAGCCTCAGCCACTTCTCCAATGGTCCGGGCCCCCACTTCGGCATTCTTCCCCAGCACCGCGAGACCGACGTAATTGATTACGAAGAGCCGGTTATGGCGATCTCTCCCCAAATCGACCGCTGGGATGTGATTTACACGTTGTTCTGCCGAACCGACGGCAAAGGCCCGCAAGGTCCTTACGCGGATAGGCAGCAGCGCTGCGATGCGCATTGGGAAGGCGCAACCTTCGTTTACGACACGGGGTCAAAGAGCCTCACCCGCGCCGCGGAGCATACCCTGCTGGAATTGTCGCCAGATGGCAAGACGCTCAGCAAACATGTGCACCTCACCTGGCAGGACGGTTCCGAGGATCGGCTATTTGTCTTCGACAAAGCTTCGGACGCCAGAGGCGGTATCGTGATGGGTGACACGATCGAGCGGGTCAAACACCAATGGGGCGAGCCGGAAAAGATCATCGAAGAAGGCAGGCAGACCATTCTTATTTATGGCGGCGTGGATCAGGTCTTCATCGACGGAAAGATGGTCGATGGCGCGGGAGGCACGCACATCGGCGACAGGCCTCCGGTTTATCCTGACGATATTGCGTTTGGACAAACGAAAGACCAGGTCGTGAAGGTTTACGGCCAGCCTGCGAAGGTGGTGCAGTTGGGCGAAAAGGAGATCGATTTCTACAAGTTCCTGGCGGTGGCCTATCTTGACGGTAAAGTCATGTACATCAGCGCAACCGGCCAGATGAAGGATGAGGTCCTGGCAGTTTTTGGCCAGCCTACCAGGGCGGTCCAGTGGAAGGGGAAGGAATTTGGCTTCTATCCTTTCATGACGGCTACCTATTTCAACGACAGGTTAGTAAACATTGGCCCCAGTTCCTATTAATAGCCGCATGGTCCCATACCTATCGAGTGCAGTTGTGCTCGCGCGGCACGGTTTTCCGCAGCCTATGCTTAGCTTTTACCATCGCAATTCATCCCACGAAATCTGAGGTACAGGAATGATGTCGTCACTTCGTTTTATGGCTCTCACTGTGGTGTTGTGCGCCGGCGCAATGCTTTCGGCACAGCAGACCCCGACTTCGCAGAGCCCGAAAGAACAGGCGTGGTCCGTACTGAATAACGGGCTCACCAATTCGAATACCGAAAAGCGCACCCGGGCGGTCAGGGAATTGGGCTTGCTCATCGGCAATCAGGAAGCGAAGGATGCCGCTGTGATTGCTTTGAAGGATCCAAAGCCCGACGTCCGGGCCGCCGCCGCCCAGGCTTTGGGAGACATGGAGGCTCGCAGCGCCAAGCCGCAATTGGTGGCGGCGTTTGACGATACCGATCCCAGCGTGATTCTGGCGGCGGCCCACTCGCTGATCGTGTTGGGAGACGATCAGGGATATGGCGTGTTTTATGCGGTCTTAACCGGTGCGCAGAAAACCGGCACCAGCTTAAGCGAAGAGCAGAAAAAGCTGCTACACGATCCCAAGAAATTGGCCAGCGTGGGATTTCAGGCGGGTTTGGGATTCATACCTTTTGCGGGCATGGGCCTGACCGCGTTCAAGCTGTTTACCAAGGACGACACGTCGCCGGTGCTGGCGGCGGCGGCACTTACCCTGGCCAAAGATCCCGACCCCGCGAGCGGCCAGGCGCTGGCCAATGCCGCCGCGCAGCAAAAGAAATGGCTGGTTCGGGCCGCTGCGTACGAGGCGATCGCGAAACGTGGCGATCCTGCGTTGAAGCCGGCTGCCGTGTCAGGGCTTCAAGATGAGCAGGACGAAGTGCAGTACGCGGCCGCCGCTGCGGTGATCCGGCTGAGTGACATCGAAGCGCATCCGCCGGCGCCGCCGAAGCAGGTGCGGCATAGCGCTCCGCCGAAGAAGCCGCGGTAGCCAATCGGGAAAGGCGGTCTTATTCCACAACAGGCCACCCTTGTCGTATAATCTGCAACCTTGCTGTTAGGTGGGATTTGCATCGGGGCGCTGCACATCCACCGGGGTGAGGGGAATGCAGTTCGCCAAGCGAATCAGTCTGGCCACACTTGTCTTTACGCTGTTGCAATCGGGCAGCGCCGCCAATTCTACCGAGTCAATGGATGGCTACTCGCCGGCTCACGCCGCTGTCGAACGCGACTGGGAAGTGAAATTCCGCAGCCTACCCGATCCCAAAGTCATGCGCGACTCCATGCAGCACCTGAGCGCGTGGCCCCACAACGTGGGATCGCCGTATGACAAGCAAAATGCCGAGTGGATCCGCGCGAAGTTTCAGGAATACGGTTTCGACGCTCATATCGAAACCTTCGACGTGCTCTTTCCCACCCCCAAGGAGCGCCATGTCGAGCTGATGGCGCCCACGCATTTCGTCGCCAAACTGCAAGAGCCCCCGCTAAGCATCGATCCCACCTCACAACAAACGGCAGAGCAGCTTCCCACGTACAACGCGTACTCCATCGATGGAGACGTGACCGCCCCGCTGGTCTATGTCAACTACGGGATGCGTGACGACTACGAGCAACTCGAACGGCTGGGAGTTTCCGTGAAGGGCGCGATCGTGATCGCGCGTTACGGCGGGGGATGGCGTGGCATCAAGCCCAAACTGGCGGCCGAACATGGCGCTGTGGGCTGCCTTATCTACTCCGATCCGCGTGAGGACGGCTACTTCGAGGGCCAGGAATTTCCCGCCGGGCCCTATCGTCCGGAAGAAGGCGTGCAGCGCGGCAGCGTTATGGACACGCAGTATCCGGGCGATCCGTTGACTCCCGGCGTGGGCGCCACCAAGGACGCCAAGCGCCTGGCGCTGAAGGACGCCAAGACGATCACTACGATTCCCGTGCTGCCACTCTCCTACGGCGACGCCCAGCCTTTGCTGGCAGCGATCAATGGGCCGGTCGCGCCTGATGCGTGGCGCGGCGCTTTGCCCATTACCTACCATGTGGGTCCGGGGGCGGCGCGAGTGCATCTGGTGGTCAAGTCGAATTGGGATCTGAAGACGATCTACGATGTCATCGCGAAAATCCCCGGCAGCGAAGTTCCCGATCAGTGGGTCATTCGCGGCAATCACCACGATGCCTGGGTCAACGGCGCCGACGATCCGGTCTCTGGCATGGTGGTGGTGCTGGAAGAGGCGCGCGCGCTGGGCCAGCTGATGAAGCAGGGCTGGCGTCCCAAGCGCACCCTGATTTACTGCGCGTGGGACGGCGAAGAGCCTGGCCTGCTGGGCTCGACCGAATGGGTTGAGGAACATGATGCTGAATTGCGCGAACATGCCGTGATGTATTTGAACTCCGATTCCAGCGCCCGCGGCTACCTAGGCATCTCCGGCTCGCACACTTTGGAACACGCGGTGAATCAGGTCGAGCGCGACATTCAGGATCCGGAAAAACATATCTCGGTGTGGAAACGTTCTTACCTGCGCCGGGTTGCACACGCGGCCACTTCTGAAGACCGCGCCGAGCTGCGCGATCGCGACGATTTACGCATCGGCGCGCTGGGCGACGGCTCCGACTACACCGCGTTCCTCGATCATGCCGGAGTAGCTGCGCTCAACATGGGATTCGGCGGGGAGAGCGACGGCGGCGTCTATCACTCCATCTACGACGACTTTTTCTGGTACACGCACTTCGGCGACCCTTCATTTACGTACGAACGCGCGCTGGCCCAGATGGCGGGGACTACGGTGATGCGCTTTGCCGACGCCGACCTGCTGCCCTTCGATCCTTCCGGCTCCGCCGATGCGGTCAAGCGTTATGTGAACGAGCTGAGGAAGGAACTCAAGCAGCAACAGGACGAGGTGCGCGAACGTAATCGTGAGATTGAAGAGGGTGTCTTCACGGCGACCGCCGATCCGGACAAGCAATATGTCCCGCCGACCAAGCAGGCTGATCCGCCCTATCTGAACTTTGCTCCGCTGGAGAACGGAGCCGATGCCTATAGCCGGGCCGCGCAACGCTACCATCAAGCAGTTGCGAAACTGAATGACGATGGTGGCATAGCCTGGCAGTCGCCGGTTATGAGCGACATCAATACCCGGCTTCTGCTGTTGGAGCGAACCTTCACCACCGCGCAGGGATTGAAGGAGCGGCCCTGGTTCAAGCACCAGATCTATGCTCCCGGTGCCTATACCGGCTACGCGGTGAAGACGATTCCCGCCGTCCGCGAAGCTATCGAAGAGCACAAGTGGACAGAAGCTGACGAGAACTCCCTCATTGTGGGACAGGTGCTGATGGACGAGGCGAGCCTGGTGGATTCCCTTGCGCAAGAGTTGGAGCAAGCGGAAGGGCAGAGGCCGGCGACCCAGCAAGCGCGCTCGCGCAGCCATGAATCTCCGCAGAAACCGCAGGCGGGAAGGTAAACCTACAGCGGATTCACAGTTAGTGTGGTCCTTGCGGCGCCTTGAAAGGGCACGGCTTCAGCCGGGCCGTCGAGTCATTTACTTTGTCATCACGCAGGGGCTTATCGGTTTGTCAAGAACTCATCCAGCGGTGGTTTTGAAGGGGCGCACCTTCAGGTGCGCCGTTACAAGCCTTTTATTATGGTAAGTATCCCTTGAACTCACGTGCTATGATATCGAAATGGCTGTATCATCGGAGGTTTTCCAGCGGCTTCGGGCAAAGGTCGAACGGGCCAAAAAGCAGATCGAGGAATTGCAAACCGCTTGGCGAACCTTCTGCGACACAGGCGCATATTCTGTTGCGTTCAAGGATAATGCGCACGTGGGTGAGCGCACGTACTACTTGCGAGTGCTCAAGGACATCCCCCCGCACATTCCCTCGATAGTGGGAGACGTGGCTCACAATCTCAGGAGTTCTCTTGACCATTTGGCCGTCCATTTGGTTTCGATTGGAACAAGCGGAATCGGCCCTTTCCGGCACGTTTGCTTTCCCGTTGCCGAAAACGCCGCGAAATACAAAGCCATGCGGGACGGACGTGTAAAGGGCATGTGGGATGAGGCGATAAAACAGATCGACGCAATCGAACCATACGGAGGAGGGGCCGGACAAATCTTCTGGCACATCCATGAGCTCGACCGTATCGACAAGCATCACCTGTTGCTCACCGTATTTGCCAATGTTCGCAGCCATAGTATCTTGCCAAGTGAACGCGCCTATTTTGAGGGAGTCTACCTCGCCAGCCATCCCGGGCAGAGGGCTCCCGACCTGAGGGGTATGTTCATGCCGCACCAAGCCAAACGTTTCCCTCTGAAAACTGGCGACGAACTCCTCACTATCCCCCACTTTGAAATGGAGGAGAACATGAATTTCCTTCTTGACATAGCGTTCGGAGAGCCGAAGGTTATCGAGGGTGAGCCGGTTGTGGAAATGCTTCATCAGGCTGCCGCAGTCATCGGCAGCGTCACCATGGTTTTCGACAATTTTGGATTGCTTCAGTAGCTCGTCGGGCACACTCCCGTCGGTTCCGGCATCATGCTAGAATGACGCCGAAGGGACGGGCAAACGCTAGTGAGCCGCCAAGCAAACCAAAGCGATCAACCCGCGAGTAGGAAGATTTTGAAGCCCTCCGCAGAGGTCGCAGCTAAAATGCAGCCTCTTCGGAGAGGGGCGTTTGAGGCCCTGTTGAAACGAGCGGCGACTCCGCACGCTCACAAACCCGCTGCAAAAAATCGTTGAAAATCAGATTGCCTTTATTCCGGCGGTTGTATCGGAAACTGTACTCATCCAAGTAACTCTGCAAATACTGCTTTCCTACGTTGTGGTAGACGCCGCTGATGCCGCGCTTTACCAGACTCCAGAAACCTTCGATTGTATTGGTATGAACGTCGCCAACAACGTAAACGCCAGCGCTGTGATTGATGCGCCGATGCTCATAGCCTTGTGCGTCCAACCCATTGTAGGAGTTGAGTTCATCCGTGAACACGACCGATGCAGGCAGAATTCTCTCTTTGGCAAGACCGTGCAACGTCTTGCGGGTTGCGTCGTTTGCGGCGACAGCGATCACGCGGCCCTTGCGCTCAACCATGCCGACAACGCAAGTCTGTTTCCCGTCGCCAGCCGGGGGACGCCCGCGATGTCCCTTGCGCTTGCCGCCTACATACGTTTCGTCCATCTCAACCGCTTCGCCCTCCAGTTGCATGTCTGACTCGGACAGCAACGAGCGAATCTGCTTGAACATCCGCCAAGCGGTTTTATAGGTGACTCCGGTCTCGCGCTGAATCTGTTTTGCCGAGATGCCGCAACGAGTCGAAGCCATGAGGTACATGGCGTAATACCACAGCCGAAGCGAAGTGCTGCTGTGCTCGAAGATCGTCCCCGCCATCGGGGAAATCTGAGTCAGGCAGACGTCGCAGGCATATACCGGGCGTCCCTTGATGCGATGCTGCTTTTGCTCTTGCCGACAGTTTGCGCAATAGGCAATCCCGCCGGGGAAACGCTGCTCTTTTAGGTGCTCTAGGCAAGCGTCATCGTTCGGAAATTGACGGTTGAAATCGTTGATCGTATACCGTAATTCCTTTGGGATTGTCTGTCTGCGGTTCATGATGTACCCAGACTAGCAAAATACTAACGTGATGTCAAGGGATAATTACCTTTATTATTGCCATTTCGAGTGGGCGTCAGCCCACGGGGAATCCGCTTTTTCGGATTTTTTCCCGACAATTTAGCCGTGGCTTAAGAATGACGTTCAAGAATAGTTTCAGCCCGGTCAACCGTGGCTAAAGCCATTTTGGATAGCATCCGATTTCGCCGGGCTCAAGCCCGGCGCTTCCACCCCAAGTCCTATAGAGCCACTAAGGCGCTCTCTCAACCCAGCCGACGAGTGCCAATATCATTCGGCGAAAAGCGAATGGCGAACGGCGAACAGCGGCTCCTTCACGCCGTCCCCAACCGCTTCAGCACATTCTCCCGGAAGCCGCGGCTGAGCGTCAGCTTGGTGCCATCGCGGAGCAGGATCGCGTAGTCCCCATACAGCGACGGCCGCAGCGTTTTGATGCGGTCCACGTTTACCAGCGTGGAGCGGTGCACCCGCAGGAACTGCCGATGACCCAGCCGCGTTTCCAGCGACGTAATGGTCTCTCGCAGGATGTGAGTGTTGCCTCCCACATGCAGGCAAACATAATTTCCCGCCGACTCGGCCCAGTCGATCTCGTTGGGTTTCAGGCAGACAATCTCTCCGTCAGCCTTGATTACGATGCGCTGCGGCGCGTTTTGCCGGGTGTCGAGATCGCCCAGCATATCGAGCACGCGCCGCTGGAACATCGCCTCCGAGGGATGCTGCAGTTGCTTGCGAGCGTGGTCCAGCGCTTCCGTCAGGCGCTCTTTCACTACTGGCTTTAGCAAGTAGTCGAGCGCATGTACCTCGAAGGCCTTCATCGCATAACGGTCGTAGGCGGTGACAAAGATCGTCATCGGCATGGGCTCGTCCCGCAGCGCCGACACCACGCCGAAGCCATCAATCTCGGGCATCTGAATGTCGAGGAAGACCAGGTCCGGCTTCTCGCGTTTGATCAGCGAAATGGCCGACTTGCCGTCGCCACACTCGGCCACGATCTCCAGATCAGGTTCGTCTTCCAACAAGCCACGCAGGCGTTCGCGCGCCAAAGCTTCATCATCACTAAGCAACACTCGAATGGGCATGAGTGGTAATAACCTCCTCGGAGCTACTGCGGAACGGTATATGGATTTTGACGATGCAGCCTCCGCCCGCTGCATCTTCCAAAGTCAACGTGTGATCGTGGTTATAAAGCTGTTGCAGGCGGGCGCGTGTGTTGCGTAAACCAACGCCTTCGGGTGGGACCATCCCCCGAAAGCGGGTCAGCCCCTGGCCGTTGTCGCAAATCTCCATCCACAACTCGTCGAAAACCTGGCGAGTCTTGATGCGAATGAATCCCGGCGCCAGTCGCGGACTAATGCCGTGACGAATCGCGTTCTCTACCAGCGGCTGCAGGATCAGATTAGGCACCAGCGCCGATAGGGTGTTGGCCGCAATGTCCATTTCCACCTGCAAACGATCTTGAAAACGCGTTTGCTGGATGTCGATGTACTTTTGCAGGACGGTTAACTCGCGACTGAGAGGAACTTCGTGTACGCCGACCGCGTCCAGTGAGAAGCGCAGCAGGTCAGCCAGCAGCAGCGTCATATTCTCGGCCGCAGGGCCATCGTTGCGGGCAAGGGCAGCAATCGAATTCAGCGTGTTGAACAGGAAGTGCGGCTCCAACTGGATTTTCAGCACCTCGAGCTGTGCGTAGGCCAATTGCGCTTCCAGTTGCGACGACTCGATCTCGCGTTCGCGATATTTGCCGTAATAGGCAATGGCCTGGGTGATCAGCAGGATGTACCAGTAGCGCTGGACGTCCATGAAGGCGCGGGAAAGAGTGTGCGCCAGGAAGGGCACGTGAGCTTCGGGACTCCAGGTCACCCAGGGTTCGACCCAGACGATGAGCGAGGCGCCCAGAAATGCCAGGGTGACGCTGGCGATTAAATGCAGCGGCAGCACCAGCTTCCAGTTGCTGCGATCGAAGGTAAACCGCCGCGCCAGGGCATACACCGGCGGCGTCAGCAGCGACCACACGAATGAGATGGTGATATTCCAGGCGAGCAGCTGCGCCCAGCTTTCCGGACTGCCCATCGACGCCGTATACACGTGCGCCCCAGCGGCACTCAGGAAAGCCAGTACGGTCCACAGCACAAAGCCAATGGCCCAGACGCGGCCCCACTGCTTCAACATGGTGAGCTACCTGTTCTGCGTTGAACCCCAACCACCCCGACAAGTCCAGAACCGGAACTTGTTGGGGAACCCCGGGCAAAGAAACGGAGACGAGCTGCACCTACGGAGTGATAGACGAAATTGCGTGACAGATGTTTCCGAAAAATGACAAAGTTCCTGCAAAAGCACGAAAGCGCTATGATGACGTTGGTTCTCTGGTCGCAACCATGTCCGATTGTGGACATTTTCGCCTTCAAAAACGATGAATCACCACGGAGGCACGGAGAACACGGAAAGGCTTTTGGGCATTTTCCTCAAAATGGTTTGGGCATAGATTCGCGGAACTTGAAACTACAAGCCATCTCAATAAATGATTTCGGCTTGTATCAGGGCACGACCTTTAGTCGTGCCGAACGACGGCCTACCCGGATTCGGACTTCAGCCCCTGAAACAACGGCCTCAGCGGCTAAAGCCCTAGTCATAGTGGCCTCTTTGCGGCAGGTCTAAAATCGCCTGCCCTGAGCGCAGCCGAAGGGTGCCTCTGATACAAAACCTGTGTGCGCGGCGATTTATGAGATAGGTTCTAATACATTTTCTATAAGGCTTGACTCCGTGCCCTCCGTGTCTCCGTGGTAAATGATTTCTTGCAGCTTGGTACGATCTTCGAAGACCATGCATGAACTAGGCATCGCCGCTTCCATTCTCGAGTCGGTACAGAAAGAAGCCGAGCGTCATCCGAACGCTCGCATTACCAAGGTCGGAGTTAAGATTGGAGAGTTGGCCGGCGTCGATCGCGACGCGCTACAGTTCGGCTTCGAAGTTCTGGTGAAAGATACCGACTGGGAGTCGCTGCTGCTGGATCTGGAATATATTCCGCGTACCCAGCGCTGTCCGAAATGCGCTTATGATTTTCGTATGACCGACTACGACCCGCGATGTCCTCTGTGTGGCGAACTGGCCACCGAATGCGTCAGCGGCGAAGAGCTCGACATCGCCTACATGGAAGTGGATGAATGAATCGCATTGCCGTCGAAAAGAAAGTCCTGAACGAGAACCAGATTCTGGCGAACGAGTTGCGCGAGCGCTATCAGCAAAACGGAGTGCTGTGCGTGAACCTCATCAGCGCTCCCGGCTCGGGCAAGACCGCGCTGCTGGAACGCACCCTGGATCGCATGGACAAGAGCACGCGCGTTGCGGTCCTGACCGGCGATCTGCAAACCGAGAACGATGCCAAACGCCTGGCCAAGTTCGGCTTTCCGGTCAAACAGATTACTACCGGCGGCACCTGTCACCTCGACGCCAAAATGATTGGGCGGCATCTGGCAGATTGGCCGCTGGAAAATCTCGACTTGCTGATCGTGGAGAATGTGGGCAACCTGGTCTGTCCTTCCAGCTACGACTTGGGCGAAGATGCGAAGATCGTACTGCTCAGCACCACTGAAGGCGAAGACAAGCCGCTGAAGTATCCTTCGATCTTCTTCAAGTCGGAATTGATGTTGCTCACCAAGATCGACCTTCTGCCCTACGTTCCCTTCAAAGCCGAGGAGGCGCGCGTGAATGCTCGCCGGGTTCATCCCGGGATGGAGATTATCGACGTTTCCAGCACCACAGGTGAAGGTCTGGATCGCTGGATGGAATGGCTGAAATTGCGCCAGCAGAAAGCCCGGCTGCAAGGCGTAGCTGGCTAGAAGTAGGTCCTCTATCTGGATGTGCGGTCGGTTACTGCCGTAGTCAAAACGTGCCTGTGTCGCCGCCCGTCAGCCTGCGATTTTCCTGCCGAGCTGCCCTGCTAAAGATATCTAAGCTCCTAAATCGCCACCTGTCATCGCGTTAGCCGATCATACGAAACTCATCCCCAAATCAGACGCTAACCATTGAGTCCGAGCGCCAAGCGCGCTACTTTGCGCCTCGAACGCGAGCTGGTAGCGCGTCTCTGGCCTCTTTCAACGATGCGCTCCCGCCGGGGCAGCTTCTGCGGTGCAGCTGCCCCTCGCGTCAGGACTTTCCCAGCCGCCCCAACCATGACCGAGAGGAGGTCAGTTATGAAAAGTCTGAAGATCAGCAGTGCAGCGAATTACGTGAAAAGTGTTGTGATCGCGACGGCCCTGTTAGGTTGCTTGGTCGTCTGGGCTGCGACAACAGCATCAGGCCAGACCGGCTGGGCGGTAGGTAATGCCCCCAGGGCGAAGGGCAAAATCAGTGGCAACGGGGTGATCTTGTATTACAGCAAGGGAAACTGGACGGCACAAGACAGCGGTGTCAAAGCCGACCTGAAGGCAGTCGCCTCTTTCGACGGCAAGTCTGCCGTGGCGGTCGGTACCGACGGTACTCTGCTTTACTTTGACCCGAAAGAGCAGAAGTGGGTTGACTTGACGTGTGCCTGTACGGACTCGATCTTCAGATCCGTGTATTTTGCGGATGCCAAGCATGCCTGGATTGTGGGCTCAAACAATACCATCCTATACAGCGATGACGGAGGGGAGAATTGGAACCCCCAAACCGAACCTGATCCAAATATCGATCTGTACGGGGTAAAGTTCGTCGACGCGCAGCACGGTTGGGCAGTGGGGTCGAACAAGAAGGCCCCGATTTTCCTTTGGTGGGACAATGCGAACAAGAAATGGCAGCAGGCCAACAATCTCTTCCGTGGCAGCAAGGGCATTGCTCGGGGAGTGGACTTTATAAAGACCGGTAAGACGTACACCGGATGGGTTGTCGGTGACGGTGGACTCGGTATCTGGAAGGGCAATACCGACGAAGATGGTCAACCGCTGAACTGGCAACTAATTCTTCGGGCGGCGCACCCCTTAGCAGTACAGGCTATTAACCAAGATGTGTGGGTAGCCGGATTACAACCGTGGGGCAGGAACGTGGAGGTCATTAAACCTTTTCCAAGCAATCTACTTAACTCCACAAATGGGGGAGGACGCTGGCTCCCAAAGCAGACGAAGGGTTACGGAGATCTTCGAGGGCTGGCCTTTTTCCCAGCAACGAAAGATGCTCAGAGGGGTTGGGTCGTGGGTAACCCATTCTCGGACGCAACTTCAGGTGCCATTTGGAGCACAGCAAACGGAAATAGCAACCAACCTACTTGGACGCAGTACCAGTTCAACGACAAAATACCCCGACTTAACGGGATAACTATGGTTCAGTCGCAGAAGGGGGGCGTGAAACTAGATGGATCAACTTCACCCGAAAGCGCAACGGCTGGCGAGAATTACGTTAGCGTCACGGGATCGGGCTACCCTGAAGGCAACATCACTCCTTCGAACCTCGTCGTTGATATCGCCCTGCGGTGCCACGGAGCTACCTCGGCCTCAACCTCGGCGGTAAGCGTAGTGAGTGCCTCATCCGACAGCAACCTGATCTCGTTCCTGCTGCCCGGCGAACTTGCTCCCGGACAGTACTTCATCAGCATCAGCGACTCCGAAGAAGGCGACGCCAACTTCGAGAGCAGTAACTGTTCCACCGTCAACGTCGCGCAGTAGACATTTCCCGACGCCCACTCTTTGTTGCAGCAAAGGGTGGGCTTTTTCGTCACTCCGTCGGAAGTGTTTTCTGCGTGCTGGAAAACCTTCCCCTGAGGAGCAGCTCAGCGGCGAAGTTGCTCCCAACCTGGGAGATCAAGCCGCCACCACCATGACCGGGAGGAGGTCGAATGGCACTCACTTCGCGGCCTATAGCCCCATCGATCAGGTACAAACGAATTGGGTACGCTGACTGTTTGCGCCGGCGGGAGCTGTTGAGAAGTCAGTCTTGCATTCTTTGCCGGGCTCCGTCTCGCGGAACTCTGCGGGATGAAGCCCGGCACTGGGTCCGACTTTAGTTGCAGGCCGCGTGTCAGCAAATCCTTGACACCTCGCAACCCTTTCGATAGAGTTTTCTCATGTACTCGAGGACTCTACGAATGACCATGGCCATGTGCACCCTAGGCGGTGCCTTGTCCACGTTCGGAGTCTGACAGCCCAACCAGATAAATCTCCAATCGTGAACGACCGCCTAGGTAAAACGGGCGGCATTTGTGTTTCTTGGGTAATTTTCGATTGGAGAGTTCCATGAGTTTCTCAACTGATCTGTTTGCGACAACCGCAGTCCGCGGCGGGGTTGTGCCCGATCCAGCTACTGGCGCCGTTCTCACCCCGATCTATCAGTCCACCACCTACCATCAGCAGGCTGTGGGCATTCACAAAGGCTTTACCTACTCCCGTGCCGCCAATCCAACGGTATCGGCCCTTGAAGCTGCCTTGGGCGCTCTGGAAGATACGCCTCCTGCCGTGTGTTTCGCTACCGGCATGGCTGCCATTTCGACCCTGTTTCTGGCGATCCTGAAGTCTGGCGACCATGTCGTCGTTTCCGACGTGGTGTATGGCGGCACGGTAAGACTCTTTCAGCAAGTGCTCTCGAACTTTGACGTCGAGGCTTCGTTTGTCGACACCTCCGATCCGGCCGAGGTCGCGCAAGCGATCAAAGCCAACACTCGCCTGGTCTTCATCGAGACGCCGGCCAATCCCACGCTCAAGCTGACCGACATTGCGGCCATCGCCAGGATCGCGCACGCTTCCGGAATCAAGCTGGCCGTGGACAACACGTTCCTCACGCCGGTCCTGCAGCGACCCCTCGAACTCGGCGCCGATATTACCCTGCTGTCTACCACCAAGTACATCGAGGGACACAACTCCACAGTGGGCGGATCGATTGCCACTCGCGACGAAGTGTTGCTGGAGCGGTTGCGCCTTATTCGCAAAACGCTGGGCTGTATCCAGTCTCCGCAGGAGTCGTGGTTGACTTTGCGGGGACTGAAGACGCTTCCGCTGCGCCTGCAACAACACTGTTCCAGCGCGCAGAAAATTGCCGAGTGGCTGGAACTGCATCCCAAAGTCGCCCGCGTACATTTTCCCGGTCTCGCAAGCTTCCCGCAATTTGATCTGGCGCAAGAGCAGCAAGGGTTGCCAGGCGGCATCATCGCATTCGAACTCAAGGGCGGAGCCGATGCCGGGATTCAGCTGATGAACACCGTCAAGCTCTGCATTCTGGCCGAGAACCTCGGCGCCGCAGAGACGCTCATCACCCATCCCGTTTCCATGACTCACGGAGATGTTCCGCGAGAGATTCGCGAGCGCACCGGCATCACCGATGGCCTGGTGCGGCTGTCAGTCGGTCTGGAAAATCCGGCCGACATCATCGCCGATCTGGAGAGCGCATTGGCTGCGATTGCGCTAGTCGAAGACAAGCAGGAGGTTGAGCCATGTCTCGCGAAGTAATCGTCCTGAAATTTGGCAGCTCAGTTCTGCAGTCGCGCTCCGACCTCCCGCATGCGGTCCACGAGATTTATCGCTGGATTCGCCGGCAGTACAACGTGGTCGCCGTGGTCTCGGCGTTCGCCGGCGAAACCGACCGGCTCCTGGAAACCGTGGAAGATTATCGTGGCGCAAATCCCGAGGCGATCGCTCGCATCATTGCCACCGGTGAAGAAGTTGCCACCGCATTCCTTACGCTCGAACTCGACCGCTTTGGCATTCCGGCGCAGGTGCTCGATCCCAGCCAGATTCAGCTCATCGCAGAAACCACCTCGAACGACACCGAGCCCGTCAGCGCGGAACTCTCCGCCATCGACGGCGTATTCAATCAGGGCAAAGTGGCCGTGATTCCCGGCTTTGTGGCGCGCGATCCCAGCGGGCGGGTCGCGTTGTTCGGACGTGGAGGCTCTGATCTTTCCGCATTGTTCCTGGCCAAGCAGCTCCATGCGCGTTGCCGCCTCATTAAGGATGTCGACGGCATTTACAACAGCGATCCTGCAACCTGCGCCGATGCCCAGCGCTTCGACGGGATCAGATTTGACGACGCTCTCGCCGTCGCTGGAAAAGTGGTGCAACGGAAAGCTATCGCTTTCGGCAGGAAAACCGGGGTGCGCTTCGAAGTTGCCGCTCTCGGCAAAAACTACGCCACCACCGTCGGCAGCCATCGTTCCACATTGTCAACGCGAACCTCCTCCCAGTCGCCGCTCAAGATCGGGCTGCTGGGCCTCGGCACGGTAGGGCTGGGAGTGTTCCAGGAGCTATGGAAACATCCCGACCTCTTTGAAGTAACGGGCATCGCCGTACGCAGACCGGAATTGCATCTCCAGCACGCGCCAGCCGATCTTTTGACTCGCGACTGTTGGGACGTGATCGATGGCGTAGACGTGGTGGTTGAGCTGATCGGCGGAAGCTGTCCTGCTGGTGATCTGGTGCGCTCGGCTCTGGCCGCGGGCAAACCGGTAGTCACCGCCAACAAGCTGTTGCTGGCCGAAGACGCGCAGCTCGAGACATTCGATGAACTTCGCTATTCGGCTGCTGTTGGTGGAGCGGTTCCCGCGCTCGAAGCGGTACGGGCGCTGGCCGACGATGGCGGCATCGTTTCGCTCTCTGGAGTTCTGAACGGCACCTGCAACTACATTCTCGATCGCATCGCCGCCGGCTGCTCATGGGAGCAGGCCGTTGCGGAAGCTCAAGCTAAAGGCTTTGCCGAGCAAGACCCCCGCGCTGATCTTTCCGGTTCGGATACGGTTTGCAAGCTGCGCCTTCTTGCGCGCCGCGCATTCCCCGAAATAGAGACGCATTTCGTCACCACCCGGGGCATTAGCGCAATCGATTTGGAATGGGTACAGGCGGCTGCCCGCAACGGCAATCGCGCCCGCCTAGTAGGCACTGCTCTTCTGGCTGACGGCAGAGTCCATCTCGATGTCAAACCAACCCTGGTCGACGCCAGCCATCCCTTCGCGCAGATCAGGAACGAAGAAAACTGTCTGCTGATTGACACCGAGCAGTCGCAACAGTCCGATTCGCCTACCTACGCCTGGACAGGCCGAGGGGCTGGCCGCTGGCCCACGACCGCTGCGGTGATGGCCGATCTGTTCGACTTGTCTCGCGAGCGGCAAGTCGCCAAACCGGCTGCCGCATATTCCTTGGTGGGAGCAGGAGGTGCAGCGTGAAATTCGCAACCAGACTGTTGACGTTTAATCCGGCGCCGGGCGATCGCCACACTCCCGCCAACACTCCCATCTATCAAACGGCAACGTTTCGCCAGTCGGATGCCACCGAGTTCGGCGAATACGATTATTCGCGCAGCGGCAATCCCACCCGTGCAGTGGTCGAAAAACAGATTGCTACGCTCGAAAGTGGGACTCGAGGCTTCTGCTTCAGTACCGGACTGGCCGCCATCACTGCGGTTACGCGGTTGCTGGTGCCGGGAGATGAGATCCTGGCTTGCAATGATTTATACGGCGGCAGCTACCGGCTGTTCTCGCGCATTCTGCCTAAGCGCGGCATCGAGGTTCGCTATGTGGATTTCAGCGATCTCGACGCCGTCGCCGCATCCGTCAGCGACCACACGAAGCTGGTTTACCTGGAGACGCCCACCAACCCACTGCTCCAGATCATCGACATCCGCGCGGCGGCCGACATTGCCCATCGCCACGGAGCTTTACTGTGTGTTGATAACAGCACCATGTCGCCGTATCTGCAGCGGCCGCTGGAACTGGGCGCCGACATCGTCGTGCATTCGGCAACGAAATTTCTCTGCGGTCACAGTGACGTGATGGCGGGCGCCGTGGTGGTGAGCGATGAAGAACTCGGGCAGGAACTGTACCTGATTCAGAATGGCGAAGGCGCCGGGCTTGCCCCGTTTGATAGCTACTTGTTGTTACGCGGAATGAAGACGTTGTCGCTGCGGCTTGATCGTCAGCAATCCAACGCTACCACCATTGCCGAATGGCTGGATTCGCATCCGGCCGTGGATCGTGTCTACTTCCCCGGATTCGCCGATGAGGAGCAACTGCGCATTCATCGCTCGCAGGCCTCCGGAGACGGAGCCGTCCTCAGCTTCGTAACCGGTGATCCGGAGCTTTCGCGTGCCGTGGTGGAGCTGACCAAAGTGTTCGCCATCACCGTCAGTTTCGGCAGCGTGAATTCCACCATCAGCCTGCCTAACTACATGTCGCACGCCAGCATTCCAGCGAGCCTTCGCCAGTTGAAAAGCATTCCTGCGGACCTGGTGAGAGTTTCCGTGGGCGCGGAAGATGTCGATGACTTGCTCGACGATCTTGGCCAGGCTTTTGAAATCGCCAGCCGGCAGAATGTTGCGCTGAAAGTTGCGGCGGCGGATTAGAGTGGAGCGGAATTCGTAGCATTCGTTTCCGGCAACGATTTGTATCAGGGCACCGGTTTGACAGGCTGGGTCGAAAATCACTGCGCTGGTGCGGGTGCATTTGGAACAACACTCGAGCGTTCGACCCGATAGCCTAGTTTTTGCAGTTCCCGAATCATTTTCCGGGTACGCTGGCATCTCGACTTTTG
>JBAVSY010000046.1:0-90384 GCA_049695855.1 Candidatus Korobacteraceae bacterium
CGGTAACCTCCAGCGACGTTTACAATCGAAACCAAGCCGACGTAGCTCAGTTGGTAGAGCAGTCGATTCGTAATCGACAGGTCATCGGTTCAAGTCCGATCGTCGGCTCCAGATTCCAAAGTACTTAGGCGCTCTCCTTGAGCGCCTTCTTCTTGAGTTGGTCCAAAAGTTGGTCCAAAAGCATTCGAACCACCATTGCGATGATTGATAGCGCGCCTTACGGCTTCCACCTACTCCGGGTGCTGGTAGCGCATCATCATCCTGGGACTGCCGTGGCCCAGCACCTTCATAGTCACGGCGGGATTGCGGGTTTCCTCTAGAACGGTTGTGCCGAACGTGTGGCGCGCGGAATAGAGCACCACCGACTTTGGCAGGCCTGCCAATTCACGAGCCCGCGCGAACATCTTGGATACAGTCGTCAGATGTCCGCACTTCGATTTGCCGGGGAACAACCAACCCTCCGTCTTGGCCCCGACTGAGGGACGTTGTGATTCTTTGCCAAGACAGCGGCGCACGTCCGGATGAGATCTTCCGGTTGCGGATTGAAGATATTAATTGGATTGAACGGTGGATCTTCAATCGGTACGGGAAGACCAAAAACTCGAAGCGTTATCTGCCAATAAGTGATCACATGCAGCACCTACTTAAGACACGTCGTCATGGTCACCGCATATGCCCAGCATGCGGCGGCTGCATTCGAGAAACATGCTGTCGATTACATTCTCAAACCCTTTTCCAGCGAGCGTGTGAATCAGGCCTTGGAGTTTGCCTCCCCAAGGACTGCAAGCGAGCGCGCCGCTCAGTTGCTCGAGTTGATGCCTTACCTGGGCGCCGTTCGGCAACCCGCAGCCTCGAGAATCGCGATCAAGAGCAACGGAAGAATCCTCTTCCTCGATCCTAGAGATCTGGTCGTGGTCGAAGCCGAAGGCAACTACGTTCTATTGCAGCGCCAAACAGATTCGTATCTGCTGCGCGAGTCGATTTCCGTCATCGCCGAAAAGCTCAAGCCGTACGGATTCGTTCGCATCCATCGCTCAGTGCTGGTGAATGCTTCGTTCGTTCAGGAAATCCGCCCCTGCGCCACGGGAGAGTACGAGCTCCTTGTGAAGAGCGGAAAACAGTACACCGTTACGCGTAGCTACAAAAAGAACCTGCGCTCGCTGGCGGAGTTCTGGATCGGTACCGGAAACTTCCTTGCCGATTGACTCGCAATAACATTGGCGCGGGTTGTGCCCCGCGCCGGGCGCACCAAAGTTTTAATTTATGACGTCCCACTCAATTGGCGTCACACTGAATTTGGTTGAGTCGGGTTAAGACCATCGGACCAGGAGAGAGCTCGCATTATTGCGAGCTCCCGTCGCCTCGAGTGCCTTGGGGGCTTTACCACGGCGTTCGCAGGAAGCCGTGTACCCCGTTGTGGGCGTCGAAGTACATCCCGCCGATCACCCCTTCGTCGTTGAGACAGTCAGCGAAAGTGCCCTGTCCCGCGCCTGTACCCGCGCCGGGAGCGTCGAATGTGGTGATCCTGCCATCGGGATTGCGGATGAATCCGTGGTAGACATTGTTCGAGTCGATGTACGGCCCCCCGACGACGTCCAAGGAGTTGAACACTTCCGGCAGCGTACCTTGGCCGGATCCCGAGCCTGCGCCCGGAACATCAAACTCAGTGAGCCTGCCATCAGCGTAACGAACGAAGCCGTGCAAAACGCCGCTCGAATCCGCATAAAGTCCCGAAACGAAGTAGCTCGCGCTCACGCCGTCGGTGTCAGTGCCCTGCCCGGGACCGGTCCCTGCGCCGGGAGCATCAATGACGACGAACGTACCATCCGGCTTACGAAAGTAACCGTGCAGCACGTTGTTATCGTCGATGATGGCGCCCGCTAGCGCCCCCTCCGGATTCAGGCCTATACCTGCGGACGTACCCGTGCCCTGGCCCGCGCCTGTGCCGGCACCGGGACCTTCATAGGTCAGGAAAGATCCATCCCGATAACGCAGGAAGACGTGAGCCACATCCGCCGCGTCCCAGTAGTAGCCGGCAACCTCTCCCGAAGGATTGATGTTGAAGGACAATGTACCCTCGCCGGCGCCATTGCCCGCGCCCGGAGCATCCAACTTCGTGAAATTGCCGTCTGCCGTACGGATAAAGCCGTGAATTACGTTGCTGGAGTCAATGTACTGTCCCGTTATCGTCACGGCAGGATTGATGCTGTAAGGAAATGTGCCCTGGCCTGCGCCAGTGCCCGCCCCGGACACGTCAAACGTGGTGTAGTTTCCTTCCCGGCTGCGCAGAAACCCATGAGCGACCCTGTTCGAGTCGACGTAATACCCGAAGATCAAACCCGAATCGGTGATGTTCTGCGGAAAAGTTCCCTGGCCTGCGCCAGTGCCCGCCCCGGGCGCGTCGATCGTGGTGTACCGCTGCGCGCTGGCGAAGCCGATTGTTAATAGCACGACACCAATGATCATCCAAAGCTGCCTTTGCTTCATAACATCCTTTCGCATGAAGTTCGGTTAGTCAGGCTTGAGTTGAGTCGTTCTGACGAACCAATGCCGCAATGCATTGGTATGCGCGCAGATAACGCATCCGGCTTTCCAGCGGACGGTCAGTATGTATGAATTTCCGGCAAAATTACCAAGCGGGAGAAACGCGGTTCGAGCTTACAGCGAGGGGCGACGAAGTTACGTGATCTGAATTCGGAGTGGCAGACACGGTCTGCAGGTTATGAACAATGGTGGCCGCTGAGCTATGAGAAACGCAAACAATTCGCGAGATTCGATACGAGAAATCATATGGCCGATCGACCCGAAGACCTGAGATCCTCGGTCCTTCAGACCGCTGTCGCTCGGGCGCGATGCTGGCCAGTCGTCGACCGCCCGCCATATCCCACGAAAGCACTGAGAATCAAACTGAAACACACTCGAGAAGCCTCCCCAAAGGCACGAGCGCGGCGCCCTCACTTCTGCAGATGGCCTCGACTCATGCTGACGGCCTCCTGTGCCGCAGCAAGGAATTAACTCATGACTTGGTTCAGACAGAGAGCGGGGAATAGCGCATGCATCGGCGATATTACGACAACATCAGAGACGTAATAAGAAGGAACCAAATTCTGAGTGGCGGACATGGCCCAAAGTTACCCCGTGGCGCTCGAAAGGACCACACCCTACTCAAGAGTGCCGTCAGGGGTGTGATCTCAAAGACAGTACCGGCGTCGTTGATGGCACCCTCCGATGCTGTGCCATAGACGTTGCCGTTGGCATCGAGAACGAGGGTGCTGTCCGGATATGCTCCGTCGCTGCCGCTCGTGCCAGTGAAGTCGTCGAGTGATGTGTACACCCAGCCATCGTTGAAGGGTATGAGCTTGAAAACGTTACCCGCCCCATAAGCACCGTCGCCGGTGTGCCACCTCAGTGATCACTTGAAAAGCGGCCAACGATTATCACTTCAAAACCGGCCAACGGGATTGGCCGTCCAGGACTGAGAATGTTCTACCCTGCCGCCTCCTGTAGTGGCAAGTCGGTTTTGGTGCGCCAACTGCGCGGGCCGCACTTGAGCACGTGTCCGTGGTGCAGCAGGCGGTCGAGCATGGCGCTGACGGCGGCTGCGTCGCCCAGCAGTTTGCCCCAGTCTTCCACCGGGCGGTTCGAGGTCAGCATGGTGCTGGCGCGTTCGTAGCGGCGCATGATGATCTCCAGCAGTTCCTCGGCAGCAGTAAGCGGAAGCTTGCGCATTCCCAGATCGTCGAGGATGAGCAGGGGCACGGTCACCAGGAACTCCATGTGTTCTTTGCGGGTGCCATCGAGCGTAGCATCGGCCAACTCATCCAGCAGGGTATGAGTTTCGCAGTAAAGCACGCGATAGCCCTGTTGGATTGCGGCCTGGCCGATGGCCTGGGCCAAGTGGCTCTTGCCGGTGCCGGGCGGACCGAGAAACAGGGCGTCTTCGTGGCGAGCGATGAAGGCACCAGCGGCCAGATCGAAGACCAGGCTGCGATTCATCTTCTTATTGAAGTTGAAGTCGAAGTTGTCGAGAGTCTTGTGCGAGTCGCGGAACTGGGCCTGCTTTTTGCGCCGCTCCAGCAGGCGTTCGCCGCGTAAGGCGAGTTCGTCAGAGACCAGGCATGACAGCAGGTCGATAGGGGCGAGCGGTTCGGCTTGGGCCTGGCGCAGACGGATTTCCAGCACGGCTGCCATGCCGCCCAGGCGAAGTTGTCTGAGTGCACGATCGAGTTCGATCAGATTCATTCTTCTATCTCCTTGGTTTTGTAATTGATGAAGTCGCGGTACTGTACTAGCTCGCGGATCAGGGGATCGACTTGCTGCAAGCTGAGTGGGGCTTGCGGGCAGCGTTCCAGATAGCGGCGGACGAAGCGATACTCCTGCACTCCCATATCGAGCGCGGCGGCGCAGGCTTCATCGACCGCAGCCGCGCCGTACTTCTTGGCTAAAGAGAGAACGCCGAGGATACGGCGGACACCGACTTCTCCTTGCTGGTGATGGATGGCCTTGCAGAGCGCGCCGATGTGGGTACCGGCGCGACCGGCGCGCCACAGCAGTTGCGACGTGCGCAGCGGAGTGCGCTTGGATTGGTCTTCCGGCTTGATCCGATACCAGCCGCGTTTCTGGCGCACATGTTCGCGCAGCAGTTGGCCGGTTTTGGGATCGAGTAGCCGGACAAACAGCTCATCCCATTGCACTCGCAGCAGGTGTCCAATCCAGCCCGGTGGAGCGCCATAGTAAGCAGCTTCGATTTCGACGCAGCCGTCCAGATGCACGATGCGTTCGCCGTACTGGTAATAGCGGAAGGGTTCGACGGGCAGCGGCAGTAGGAACGGTTTCTCTTCGGCGAACATGGCCGCGACTTGGCGTTTGGTGGTGCCGTGGATGCGCGTGTCTGCCCAGCGTTCTTCCCAGCGATCGAGGTAGGCTTGGGCCTCTTCCAGACTCTCGAAGCGCAGACCTTTCAACGGGGTTTTCTGCGCGTGGCCGACGCCAGCCTCGACTTTGCCCTTGCGATCGGGATCTTGAATGCGACACGGCATGGCGACCGCGCCGTATTGGGCTAGCACGTCGCGGTAGAGCGGATTGAGCGCGGGATCGTAAATGTCGGGGACCAGCACGCCCTCGCGCAGATTGTCGAGCACCACGATACGAGTAGCCCCGCCTAATCGGCGGAAGGCTCGTTCATGCAGTTCGGCCCAGATGCGGGTGCTGGAGCGGAAGGTCAGCAGTCGAACGGTTTTCCGGCTGCAGCCCAGCGTCATTACGAACAGCCGGGTGCGCCGATACTTGTGGGTTTCGGGATCGCGCACCATCGGGCCGGTGCCGTAGTCGACTTGTGCTTCCTGACCAGGCGCAGTGACGATCACCACGCGGGCTTCGGGAGTTTGCGCGCCACGCAACTTGCGCACGAAGCGCTGCACACTCTGGTAGCTGCTGGCGAAACTGTACTCATCCACCAGGTCCTGGTAAATCGCCACCGCATTGCGGCCCCGGCTGAGTCCCAGCTCAATGGCCTCCCGGTATGGATCGCAGGCACTGGCGCTGGGACTGCGCTGCGGAGACGCCACGGGCGGCGAGGCAAGAGCGCCCACTTCGTCTGGTTGGGATGGTTTGAGGTCGGTGATCACCTCAGAGTCGGTAATCACCTCCTTGGCCGGTTTTGAAGTGGCTCTTGCTTTTCCCTTAGTAGAAAGGTTGTTGCGGTTGGGGTTGCCGTTGCGGTCGGTCAGCACCGCGATGACCGGTTTTTCCGCGCCAAAGTCGGTGATCACTTCGTTGGCCGGTTTTGCCGCCCGCCGCCCCCAACCTCCGGACGGACGCACCGCAATCCCGGCCGCTTTCAGGTACTGGCTGGCGGTTTCACGACGGATGCGCGTAGCCTGCTGGATCTTCCGCAGCGGCCAGCCCAGCCGTCCCAGAGCTATAACTTGCTGTTTCTTCTCTTCGTTCAAGACATTGGCCATGCCCTCGGAGGCTACAAGCCTCTGCGGGCGTCAATGTCCCGGACGTTATTCTCGTTGGCCGGTTTTCAGGTGATTACCATTGGCCGGTTTTGGGTGATCGCTGAGGAAAGGTACGAAAGTTAAGGTTGTCGGCAGCATGTGCGCTAACCGAAAGCGCCAGAAACAATATTGCGCTTCGCGACCAAGACGTTCTCATTTTGAGCCCTTCCTCTTTCGTTCAACAGAATGCTCTAAGTGACAATCACGATTCACCTGAAGTCGGCGAGCACGGTAAAGCTGTGTGTGCCAGCCACCGCAAAGTAGATTCCTCCGCCTGGAATCCGCTACCCAGTTGAGGTTCAGGGTCCCGAATGTTGCTGCACAGGCCAGATGAAAGTGCCAGGCAGCCCCCTCTGATCTTCGAGTATCGGTTACCCCGTTAGTAAGGCCTGGCCCTGGCTCACAAAGGAAAGGTCTGCAGTACGGCGCCGCAGAGAGCCTGGGACGACGAGAGCGGCGCTAGTCGAATCGGGGCCTGGGGAAAGGCATCCTTACTCCTGCCGATCCGCCATTGGCCATGGACGGATGCCTTGCAGGAGTTCCCTGCCTTAGTTGGCTACAGCTGGGCGCTGAATTGCCCCAACAAATGATGTAGCGCTTTCGTACTTACCGAAGAGCACCTACTTGTTAAGAGAAGAGGACTGCATACTTACGCTAACGTGGAAGAATGTCAAGAACTTTTTGGCGGAATTTTAATATTCCAGTCGAACCATCTAAAGCGGGAGGCATAGTGTAGCTACTACGGTATACGGTTTGCTTAATATTCGCTGCTTGGCTCGCGATCTCTCTTCTCTGCCATCATTTAGGGGGCTTCCTTGCATGGCTGGCACTCACATCCTTATGACCTTCTTACTCGTCCAGGCCTTTTACCTTGATCTTGAACGAACGCGAAATCGACTCGTCGTAAGTGTGATTTCCCGAGTAAGTAGCGGTCACTTCGTGGAACCCGCCAGTCTCGAACGAAGTAGTAAACTCCGCGTGTCCCTGCGACAGCGGCACTGGCTTGCCGGCCTCGATACCATCCACCGAGAACTGTACCGTTCCGGGGGGCAGTGCTTTTCCGGCGAAGACTTCGGCGGTAATCGGAATCACCGTGCCAATGTCGGCGTGCGACGCTGCCGACAATCTGGTTTCAGTCTTGATCCCTGCAGGCAGGACCTGGATCTCGCCCATCATGCCCATGTCCTCATGCTTAAGAATGTGGCAATGATAAACGAAGGTTCCTACGATCTTGGGATCGCGAAAATTTAGCCGTAGCTTAACGCTGGGATAAGGCCCGGTGCCATTCCAGTAAGGCAGATCGATTGTATCCCGCATGGTAGGATCATCAGTCGGTTTTCCAGCAACCTCTAATACTCGAAAATGCACTTGATGAATATGAAAGACATGGTCTTCCCGCGACCGGTTTTCCACGATCCAGTCTTCCACGTCGCCTTCATGAAGCACGATGTTCGGTGGCCTTCCCATCTGGAAGGCCTCGGGCTTCTGTCCCACCACGGTCAGGAAATAGAAAATGGAAGCGTCGGGTTCTATGGGATTGGGGGTGAGCTGGGAAAAGTAGAGTCGCCTTTGAACTACCGGCTCATGTCGCAGGTTCGTTCGGCTATAGTTTGTCGAAAGTCGAGCAATCACTGACGGTAACTCATGGCCCGAGGCAACTCCAGCGTGGCTGACAATCTCTGCGATAGGGCGACTGGGATCGCGATCGCCTTCGGGGCCAGTATCCCAACTCCTGGTAACAAGTTCGGCCTGGTCGCCTTGCCGCGGAGTAGTCACCACAAACTCAGCTCTGGCTCCTGGCGGCAGCAATAAACTAGTTTCCGGCAGCGACCGCGGGTTGTTCCTCGAATCGATGGGCACCCCATCCACGGCCACGATCCGCATAGGTTGGGGGACGCGATTAACTAATAATTGCAGATTGAGAATAGTATCCGCGCCTGCATTCAGTACCCGCCACAGTTCCTTCTCGCCGGGTGGAGTTTCAATCCTCGCAGGCTGGTATTCCGGGTAGGTGACGGGCACAAAATTAATGGAGATATCCCACGCGGGTATATCTGTGCCCATGCTTCGCAGGTCGCTCTTAGTCTGGTCGCGAAGTATAAATACTCGCTCATGCAGTCCCTTGATCGAGGGCTCGATATTCGCGCGCCCTTCCACAATCAAAGCTCCAGAAGCTCCGCCTTGCACTTGCCGCTCACTGTATCCGTGAGGGTGGGGATGATACCAGTAGAGGCCGGGTGGCTCATCGCGTGGTATTCGTATTCGATAGGTAAAATCCTCTCCCGACTGGATGAGGGTATGCAAGACGTCATCCTGATGGCACACCGGAGGTATGTTCATTCCGTGGAAATGGAGGTTGGTGACCGACGCGCTCATGACGCCGTCGTTACAGTCCCCCTGGCTGCTAGCGTGTGCCTTAGCATCGCCCATTAGCATCGGATGGTTCATCGCAGCCGACTGGGCTGGCGCCAGATCATTGTGCAGATGAATGATCAGCATATCGCCCTGATGAACCCGCAAGGTAGGCGACTCCATGCCGTCCTCGGTCACGTAGCAATAACGCGGCGGTCCCTGGTTCATCAGCGTAGTCTGATACCTGAAATGTAGAGTGACTTCAAGCACTCCATGGAGGCTGCGTAGTTCCGGCGGATCCGGAACCGTAGCCCCAGCCTCCGGGCGAGGACAGACCGCTGCCTTCGGCTGACTTATCTGCGCCTGCAGACTCGGTGTCCACAGGGACAGCGCGCACACGGCCAGCATTGCCGTGTGGCAGACGCTCCTCTTGGATGTAAAGCGCGATTTCACGTCAGGAACAGTTGTAGATCGACGGGCCAAACAGTTGGATGCAATCCGCGGCAAGGCTAACTCGATTGTAAGTCAGACGGATTTGTCCAGCGCGGGGCGCGGATCTCGCCAGATAGAATTGCCACTCCCTCATCGCCGGAGGAGTCCAATCGCCGGCCACCCAGTTTTGTGAAGCCGCTGCTCCGCCCATCTAACCCGCAAGCGCCGTTTATATTCACAGGTATCCCCAAGGCAGTCAAGACCTTAGCCGATCATCTCTAAATCATTTCGAAATCACCTGCTAACCATTGAGCCGAGAGCAGAACCGGAGCATTCTGCGCCTCAAGCGGGAGGATGAGAGGTCTCAACCACCTCGCTTTTCGGGGAACGCTTCCGGAGGTGCGGCCCAAAGCCGCCCTCCGGAAGGCGACAGGTGAAGTGGAAGGGAAGGAGGAAGCCATGAAAAAGCAAGCAACTGTGCAACCGCACCAACTGGAGAAGTTCGCCCGATTTCTGGAGGACCATCCTGGCTTTTCGCCGCTGTTAGCCGGCGACAACGCCCTGGTCTATGGCTTTCAGGTAGGCGGCAGCTGTCTCGGAGTCGCCGAGATGGAGGAGATGATCGCTACCCAGCCACATTTCGATGTCCAAGAGGTGGCGCTACTGCTGGCTCCGCTGGGATTGCCGGCGCGTGACCTCTTAAAGGGAGCAGGAGAGTGAATTTGCTTCGGGCAGACTTGGGCGGCCGATGCCTTCGTGCCAACCTGCACGATCCGGGCGCCCCAGAGAGCAGGGGCGGGAATAACGTCTCCGCCCCACTCCAAGTCTTCGTCGAAGCGATACCCGAGGGGCAGCTCAGCGGTGAAGCTGCTCCCCGGTTCGGGGATCCATGGCCGCCACAAACCATGACCAAGAGGAGGTCAGTATGAACTCTAGAATGATTCGTCAGCACCAAGCTTGTCGATGGATTGGCCCTGTCTTTCTGATGATGTGCGTGCTGGCTACGGTACCAGCCGCCGACGCTCAAAGCTTTTACCCGAACATTCCAGACTTCTATCAGCATCAGAAATTCGGTCCCGGTAACAACAACCTCGAAGATCCAAACTGGGAGGCCGGAACGAATAATTTTGGCTGGTGCTTTTACCTTTCCACTGTAAACCAGTTCTTCTTCCTCAAAAAGAAGGGGTACAACAGCTTGCTTCTCAATGACGTTACTGGTCCTCCCCCAAAATGGCTACCAGCTGTGAACGAAGAAGCTAAGGCCATGATCGCGGACTATAACAAGAGTTCGAATTTGCAGAAGCAGTGCAAGGCGAGCGGCAACCCGCTTCTAAAAGATCCGCTTAATTGCATTCTCAGGAATCGAAATGCGGGACCTCAACTGGGAGTTAACGGAGGATTGATCCATCAGTATTTCTACCAGAAAGGGGCGCATGTACGGTTCCTCTCTTCTGACGGCACGAAGAAGTTGATAAAAAACACGACCCTGTTTGCCGAAATGCAGAAATACCTTGGCGCCGGGGACTCCGTAAATCTGCGCCTCGGAAACAAAGTGTCTACTGAGTTGTGGTGGGCGGGTCCGAAGCCGTTTGAAGGCAATTTCCATTCCGTCACGGTTGCTGGTTTCGATGCAACCGCAGGAGCGGAGCGGATATGGTTCAGCGATCCCGATAGCAATCCGGACCACAATCAGATTCCTGGGAACACCAATAACAATGCCGGTTGGAAGTCTAATCCCGATCAGGCAAACTGCGGAGCAAATGGTGCGCAGCATACCAACCTGCAGTGTATCCGCTTGCGACGGTTTGTGGGCAACGAGCAACTGCCGGTGCCAGTCAATAATCCTCCAACCCAGAAAGAAATCGATCAGCGTTACTTTGAAGCCGTCATGCAGCCTGGATTGAAAAGCTTGGACGGTTCGGGAGCCGATTTCGATCGCTACGACAAGACTGACATTGTCGCCCTAAATATAGTTGAGATCGTTAAGGGATCCGCAAAAGGGCGTGGCGCCTCAGCTCCTGGAAGCCTTAACGTATTTCAAGTTACTCCTGGCGACATTGGAGCCACTCCCGTTGACGAATTTTGGGTTTTTCCCGCTTCCGACGACCAGACAATCACCTTCGTGGATGAGTCGCAACTGCCGCAAGGATGGACTGCGGACGTAATCCTGCAAAACGGAATGGATCCTTGGGGAAACGCTCGGAGTCATGGCTGGGTCCACGCCTACACGGAACCGGGAAACAATTACAACCCCTTGCTCAACAAACAGGTGCTGAATATGAGCTACGACACCGAATCTCATCTTCCGCTTGCGGCCTGGGACGTGATGTTTGACTATCAGGAGAACGAAGCAAACCTGACGGTCCAGGTATTCGGAGCTGACCCTCCTCAGATCGTCAACCAAGTCTCACCGCCTGAATAGGTGCGAGCCAGCAGGCTGAGTGTCCCACCCAAGGCTTTTTGTGGGTGGGACGCCTCGGTGGAACGGCTCAGCGGCAAAGTCGCTCCTTTCGTTACAGGTCACGAGCCGCCACAACCTATGACTAAGGGGAGGTCAGTATGAAAGCAACACGAAGAACTTGCGATCCATTTTCCTGGTTTGCATGCGAGGCGCACTTGTCTGCATGGAAAAACCTGTGGGCATCCCTTGTCTTTCTGTTCGCTCTGTTCGTATGCTCAGCGACCGCGCAGGATACCCGTATCAATGCTACTCCGAACGGATACATCAACCCACCGCAACCAGCCGTAGACCATGCGTTTGTCCGGGACGGGCGGGGCATTCTAGTGGCAGATGACCTCCTCTACGCGTTGGACGTGGCGGCCTTCGCAAACCCAGGTCGACGATATAAATCGGCCGACGTGGTAATGCAACAGTGCCACGGAGGAGGTTTCCTGAAATCGCTTGCCTTGTTTGGTCCGGCCAGCCATACCTTCAGTTCAGCCGCTCGCTGGGACCAGCCGGCGTGGAATGTGGATGACGTCGCGGTAAAGAATCCTTCGCTCGACAACTTCACACGATCCTGGCGGGATTCCGCGCTAACCTTTGTCCCAGAGAAAATGGTTGGCCTGTTCCTGGATACCATAGGTGGCTCACCGTTCGTGGTTCGGGATCCTTATTCGTTCTTGGGAGCCCAGTTTACCTGTAGGCCTCCCTTCATTAACACGGGGCGTTGCGAGTTTCCTCAGTACCAGTCGCCTGACATTCCCCTCGGAGTAAATGACCTGCGAGATCTTGGGGACCTGAAAGTGCCGCAGATCGGGCGGCAATACGTGATCTTAGTGGCATGGGACACGCCGGATCCACGGCATGCAGTCAATATACTGCGCCTCTACCAAACCCTGACGACTCTTTACAATGTGCCGAAGGGGCACATAGCTGTTTTGTACGGGAACCCCGCGCCTCTGATTATTAGTGGCCCGAAGGTAATCGTAGGGGGCGGATCCGGGAGGAAGGATCCGGCACTTCTGCCCAAGGTACGGGTGAACGGGCCGAACAACCTTTTTAACTGGTTCCTCGCGTTGAGTGGTCGGTTCTTTACCGACAATAACCTGCCCTATAAGCCAAGACCTGGAGATAGACTACTTATTTACAACACTGGTCACGGCGGTCACACTAACAACGTTTTGGGCAGGGGCGTCCCGATCGGACCGGGAATTCAATTCAAGCTCACCATTACCAGTGGATTTCAAGGATCGTTATCTGGCAACCAGGTCAGTGATACGTCGATCGCTGACTTGTCGCCCGACGGCACGTTCACGGATTCTTTTCAACTTACCTTCGCAGACCCTGTACCGGCTGGGACCCAGCTGTACGTCGATGGGCAACTCGCCGGAACGTTTGGTTCGGGGGCTGGCGATATCCAGACTACGACCAATCCGCTTCCGGTCGGCGCCCCGCCCGGTTCGGTAGCTTATCAGTTTACGATTCCGGTTAGCTTTCTAGAGTCTTCCCCAGATACGGTCACCTTGGGTTTCAGTGCCTCTGGTAATGCCATCTCGCTGCTCAATGTGGATCTCAGGGGAGGCGACCAGGAACTGCTCGCCGAACCGTGCGGGCAGCCGGAGTGTCAGCCCTATTAGCTCCCCCAGTAGCCGATTCCAAGGTCGGTCTGATGACTATGGGCCCACGAAAAGCGCGGCTCCGCCTTCGGAGCCGCGCACAGAAATCATCCAGCCTCAAGCCACGCCTACTGTGACTGCACCGCCTGCCGCAGGTTCAAGCAGTCCATCTCCAAAAGTGTTGTCCTGCCGGAAGCTGGGGCCGCGGCGATTTCCCGCTCCCTGCAAATCGGTCAGGTGTTGGGCGGCTAATTCGAGGACCCCGCTCCGATGCAACTCGCGACTGAAATGTAGTTGGTAGCAGTGCTCCTGTCAAGACCGCAGGCGCGCTTAGGTCGGGGAAAGCACTCGTTTTTTCCGCTCACACCAGAGGGTGATTGAGATCACAGCAAGGCCGTACGGAATTTGGCATAAGTATTCCATCATGAGTGTGGGTTCCCAAACTCGTATCCTGAAAGCGTCCGATGCCCTGAAGGCCAGTCTCCTCGAGATCGGCAAGAAGGAATATTTTTCCGCCACCAGCCTCCTGTTCAGCGAGGATGGCGACAACACCGGTGTCTTCCTGGTGCTCAAGGGTAAGGTATGCATGAGCGTGAAGAACCTGCCTCGCCTGGATCGGCTCTTTGGCGGCGGATCGCTGCTGGGATTGCCTTCCACCTTCACCGGACACGCTTACAGCCTAACCGCGATCGCGGTTACTCCAGCAGACGTGGTGCATGTTGCGCAGGAAGATTTCGTTCGCCTCATGCGCGAGCGGCCGGAGTTGTGTCGCGAGGCCACGGAGATGCTGGGCCGGGAAGTGACGTTTATCCAGTCGGCCCTGGCCGAGCGTCGCCGGCAGGCGGCTTCGGCAAGAATCCTCAGCGGTCACGAAGTGCCGGTATAAAGCAGACTTCGGCGGGCGACTCCTCCCGGGCTATTCCACTTCGAAGTCGGCAGTTCGCGCCGCAGTGGTATTTCCGGCAGAGTCTGCCGCCTGCAATTCCAGCCGGTAGGAACCCGGGACCAGCTTATCCATCGGCAACTTGACTCCCAGCGCAATCACCGGATTGCCCGCTTTGACGCCGGGGACCGGACCTCCGAGTTCGACCTTCTGTTGTCCCGTCTTGCGGTCTACCACCTGTATGTGAATACGAACGTTGGGAGGCGTCGCGGTAGTCAGCAACGGATCGTAAATTTCAACATAGAATGTTGCGGGGTCGCTCTTCTTGAAGCGATCGCTGCCGGCAGGAATGATTTGCACCCCTTGGGCCACCAGCGGAGTGCGGTCTTCCAACAGGGCGGCATCCAGTCCCGACGACACTTGCGACAGGGGATGAAGTTCCTTGCTAAGCGCCAGAGCGCTCAGCCCAAATTGCTTAGTGTCGTATGTGTCGACTACGAGTGGCATCTCCAGTTTGCCGAAGCTTTCGCCGCCGGAACTGAAGGCTACCTTTAATTGGTATTGTCCAGACGCAATCTCGAACTGGTTTTCGTAGTGATAAGGCTTCTTGGCGAACTCCTCGACTTCCGACTTACCGTCGAAGGTCAAATCCACGTTGTCGCTGAAACGCGCCGCCACAGTTCCGTCCTGCTTATACGCAAGGCCGAGCACGTTGATCTCGGCATGCATCTTGCCTTTTTCTTTGGTGAACTTGATAGCGCTGGCCGGAATCTCGATGGCCAGATTCACCCGCGCCGTGTTCGCCGAAGCATAGAAATACGGCGCCAGCATCGTAGCCGCAATGTTTCCCGGCTGTGAACCCGTGGCCTGGTTTTCCAACTGCTTCTCGACCGGCTTACCCGCCAGCAGATCGGTAGGCCTGACGTTGCAATAGCCGGTGCGCGAACGGACCACTGTGTCGCCGCGATCGACCTTCACCCGCAAGGTGTGACAGCTGCCTTCATCCGAGGCTGGCGGGGTATATCCCAGCAGGTAATACTGCGTCTGTTCCTGAGCGATCTTCTGCAAGCCTCCCAGCAGGTCGTTCGTATTCACGATGACAAAACCGCCGGTGCCTTGAGCCAATTCATAGAGAACCTGTCGTGCATCTGTGCCATTGGACATCTGTGGCACCAGGGTATGAGCCGCACTGTAAGGAGCGTTGAGAACCGAGCTTGTGGTCTGGGAACTGCCAGTGCTGGAGCGAGAGCCGCTGGTTGCGGTTCCGGTGCCCGTATGTCCGGTTGATCCGGTCGCGCCGCCGGCGTGTCCGCCGCCTCCCGAGCCACCACTTCCCCCACGTTGCACATAGATCAGGTGCGCCGGCGGATCGTCGCCGCTGAGAGTAAGAGTCGCGCTCGCCAAGTGGCCGCGAGCGGAGTCGGGAAAGATTTGTAGTTCCGGGGCAGCGCCAACCGGCGTCGTCAATCCGCGAACGTCGATCGGATATATGGCCACGTTGGCTTTATTGCAACTGTCGATGGCCGCCGTAAGTTCCGACATCTGTTCCGGCAGGTTGGGATCGGCAGGATTCAGAGGGAAGCCGGCGGACAATAGCACCAGCGTCTTTCGTCCCGGTACGGAAGCCAACCCCTTCGCCATGTTTCGTAAAGCGAGGAGCAGCGTACGCACGCCGAAATTCGACTGCGCATTCCCGACTTGCGGGATGCCGACCGGCAACGTTTGCACCGGCTGCGCGGATGCCACCTCTCCGTTAGGTGACGCGGCGGAGAAACCTATGTTCTTTACGGCCTGCTTCAATCGGTCGGCGTCAGTGGTGAAATTCTGCACGACTTGGAGAGTGCCGCCGAAGTTCACCACTGCGATATAGCGATTCGCGCCCGCGTTGCCGTCAAGGAATTTCAGGGCAGCCGCACGGGCTTGCGCCTGATCGTTCATGTTCATGGTCGAGTTATCGAAGAAAAGAATCAGGTAACGCCGCTGTTCTCCGGAAGGAGCATTCGGATCGGTTTCGGCGGAGAACGTCTTCACCGGCTGTGCCTTGTTATCCTCCCACACCCGAAAGTCCTTCTGGGTGAGATCGCGAATGTAGTTGCCCTTCTTGTCGGTGACCACCGTATCCACCAGAACCAGGCGCGTCTCAGCTTTAATGGTTGGGGTGGTGGAACCCTCGGCTGCCTGAGGCTGCGTCTGGGGAGCTTCCTGGGTCTGCGACCATGCGAGGAGCCAGCCAGCGCCGATGAGGGCGACGAGGAGGAACGTGAACAGGAAACGGCGAGACTTCATATGCAACCCCCCTGGGTCTACTGAATTTCCACCGCGCTATTTTGCTCGGAGAGCTGTCCGTCTTCGTCGCGGACTACCAGGCGGACCACATAACTTCCCGGCTTGACATCGAAGCTACTCTTCAAGCTGATCCCCGAGTTGAGCCGGCTTTCCAGTGTCTCATCCTTTAAATGTAGCTGTAGCACTTTCTGGTTCCCGCTGACGAAATTGCCATTGCGATCGAACACGGCGGACACGATGGTGACGTCGTTGTCGTTTCTGCCATTCACCTTGCGAAAGTGAATGTGCCGCACGTCCATGTGTACCACCACCGACAGCTTGGCGTCAGTGTCGTCCGGCTTGAAGAACTGCGTGTGCAGTTCTACCGGAATGTCGCGTGACTCTTCCTGCGAGAAGACTGCGTCTTCAATGGCCTGCCTGGCCTGCTCGGCCGGATCGGTTGCCCCTCGGGGAGCATAGTAGCCCTTGCGAGCCTGAACGGTACCTTTGGCCGGGCCCTTCAGTACGACTTTCAGCTTATGGTACTTGCCGTCGGTCTTCAGGTTCTGGGGAGAGAAGCCGAGCAGATAAGAAAACTCCGGCGGCGAGGCGAGACGGCGGAAACCTTCTTCCAGATCGTTATTGTTGTGGAAGAAAGTGCCGCCGGTTGCGTCCGCAAGATCGGCGAGAATGTTGGCGTTGGCTGCCTGCTCAGCAATGCGATATTCCTGCACTAATCCCGCGATAGCGGCGCTGGGAGCGCGCTGCTGGCTCGCGTCCGGTATGTCGGTGTAAAGGCCGCGTGCGTCCAGGGTATTAATAACGACGTTGGAGTGCAAGGCCTGATTCATGACCTCTGACTGCTCATAGAGGACATCGTTGCTCATAAAGCCCGGCGAAACCAGGATGATCATCCGCTGTCCGGGCATGGCGGAGATGCGCCGCACAATTTCCTTCAACGTTCCCAGGGAAAGGCGGATTTCCTGGCCGGCTGAATTGAGCTCTTGGCGTGCGTAGGCTTTGATAACGATCTGATTCGCCGGGGAGCCACAGTCGGCAGCGTCCTGTATCGCCACTTCCGTCGCCTGTGGATCGTTCCTGTTTTCGATCAGGTCAGCCATGTAGTACGAAATATTCGGACACGGGGTGATCCCGGTATGAGCCATGGGCCGGGGCAACAGCCGGTTCAGAGTCGCCGTCAATTTTGCGTGATCGTCGGTGAAGTCAAGCTGGGTCTGGCCCGAGGTGGAATAGATGGCGGCGCGATCTGTGGGCAGCAGCGATTGCATCTGGTGTTCGGCTGCAGTTCTCGCCTGCGCCAGGTCGGAAAAACTTAGGTGGATGTCGTCAAACAGATAAGCCATGTAGCGCTGCGGCCCGGTCGGCGTAACTGTAGCCGGCGGCGAGGGTGACTCGCCGGGACCTGTCAGGGCGTTCTGAGGGACGGTGGCGGCTTTTCCCACCTGCTCCACGCTGAACTTGCTGATGACCTGAGGCTTGCCGTTGTCGAGGAGCTCGAAGTCTTCCTGCTTGAGGGTTCCAATCGCATGTCCGGCGGCGTCGCGCACGACCACGCGAACTTCAACCAAATTAACCTTTACCTTGAAGGTGGTCGTCTCTTCGCGGGAAGAAACTTCGGACGCGTTCTTGTCGGCGGATTGCACAGTACTTTCGGGCGGCGTTGCGGGTGGCGTACTGGCTTGCGGCCACGCCAGCAACGACAGCACCGCAATAACGGCGCATATAGCCAAGCCAAACGAAACTGCGCCGTGAACGATCGGGGAGGTTTGTATCTTCCTTCCTGTCGGCGAAGCCTTCGCCGCGGCGATGCCTGGAATCAGTTGCATGCTTGCGATTCGTGTAGTCATGTTGGACCTCCCCTATCATTTCGCCAGACAATCGATGCTCCTGCGACCGTTCGTCTGAAGGGTTTCCAGAAGCTTGGATGTTTGTCCCGCTCCCGGAAGCTTTTCATCACGGGAGCAGCCGGGCCAGTTGTGCTCGCATTCCGCTTCCGTGAACGCATAATGAACGTCTTAGCTCGCGCGATCAATACTTGCGAGATCATTTGGAGGTAAGTTTAAGATCAGTGGCTAAGTAGTTGAAAGACTGAGGATTAGAGCAGTATGTCACCCAAGGAGAGCGTGGTCGGGCTAGTGACAGGGCCATGACGCCCGAGGCGATCTGTGTCATTCGTACGCTCTGGCGGCACTGCGGCAGCCTGCTGGAATCAGGCGGCGGAGTCGCGCGTGGTGTAACAGCTTGCGGCCAGGCCGGCGACGAGAGCAGCGCAATCGCAGCGCATAGAGTCAGGCCAAACAAAACGGCGCCGTGAACTATCGGGCAGGTTTGCATATTCCCCACCGAGCCTCTACCTTTACTGGTTGTTGTCATTTGCCGGTAATCTCTAAAGACAGGCGTCGCCCGATTATCTGGTGGACCGAGTTTAGATCAGCCTGACAGACATGGAAACCCCGGTACTACTGTCTATGTCGCGGGTGGGCTCGCCGATTTTCGATAAGGCAAGGTCATTCATGAGCGTGATGCATCGGCGGGGAGTTTCTTTTAGTTTACTCGTTGTCGCGTGGCTGGGGATGGGATGGCTGGGATTGGAGGAAGGCAAAGCCACAGCCCACGCAAATGAAGCGTCTAAGCCGTCTCAGGCAATTTCAATTGGAGGAGAGCCGGTGGTTACGCTTCGGCGTCCGGAAGTCAGCGATCGCAGCAAGCCGCAGTTTCTGGAGGCGGAAATTCTGCCCGGGCGCGGCATGGCGGTACTGCAGATCAGGGCTTATCTCCCGAGTAAGGGCGAGATCGACCTGCTGAATTCTCCTCCACTCCCGGAAGCGCAGAAGTTGCTGGACCAGGGCGACGATGAGTTCGGCAATCAGGTATTCAAGATGGGCGGAGCGATTCTGCTGCCCTTTGCCAATCGCATTCGCGGCAAGGTGTCAGCCGACGGTAAGACGATTACCGCGACCGTAGCGGGGAAGACCGTCACTTTGCCGGCTAACTGGAGTGGCAACAATCCCGGAGCGGAGAAGCACGCCATTCAGGGCTTGATGCGACGCGCGCAATTTCAGGACGTGCGCGTGCAGAACGGCGCGAAAGATTCGACCATTTCCGCCTTGCTTCACGCAGGGAATTTTGACGGCCACTGGCTGTCAGACACCGACGTTAAGGTCGAAACAACTCTCAGCCACGACGCCTTCGAAATGACCGTTACCGCGAAAAATGTTGGGCACCAGCCGCTCCCTATAGGCATCGGGTGGCATCCATATTTCGTCCTGCCGAGCGGTGACCGCCAGCAGGTGAGACTGCATTTGCCCAGTGAGACGCGGGCGGTCATGAATAATTATGACGATTCGTTTACCACCGGCCAGAGAGTGCCGGTGAAGGGAACGCCGTACGATTTTTCCGCTCCCGGGGGCCGTCCCCTGGGATCACAATACCTGGACGACAACTTTTCCAATCTGAATTACAACGCGGAGGGGCAGACGATTTCGGAGATCATTGACCCGGCAGCGAAATATGGCCTGCGGCTGATTACGCTTTCGCCGCAGATCAAGTCCATCCAGGTATATGCTCCTCCGCAGAAGAATTTTGTCGCTATCGAACCGCAGTTTAACCTGCCCGATCCGTATAACCAGGATTGGGGAAATGCCGACACCGGTATGGTGCTGCTTCAGCCCGGACAGTCCGTCACCTGGCGGGTCCGTCTGGAGTTATTCACGCCGAATCCGGGGTCTCTGGCCAGTTCTGGATTTTGACTTGCCCGAGTGGAAGAAGAGGTAAGCCATGCATCGTCTTGCCATCAAAACGCATAAGAAGCGCGAGGTCATCGACATCACGCAAAAGCTGGAAGCGGTCCTGTGGAAGCAGTACGAAGACAAGACCGGCATCTGCCAGCTCAGCCTTCTGCACACCACGGCGGCGCTTACGACTGCTGACCTTGATCCCGGCACCGATCTCGACATGCTCGACGCTTTCGAACTCATGGTGCCGAAACTCGACTATCGCCACGAACACAACCCCGAGCATGTGCCCGATCACATCTTGTCGGCGATGATCGGAACAACCGTGAGCCTGATGGTGGAAAGCGGCTTGCTATTGTTGGGGACGTGGCAACGCGTGGTGCTGATCGAGCTGGATGGCCCGCGCGAACGGGAGCTGGTAATGGCGCTGGCGGAGACGGAGTAGGGCAGTCTATTGGGGACGGAAAATCACCCGTGAGTCAGAGCACGATCAGCTTCCACCGAAAACTGCGAATTTCGGCGAGCCTGCTAAAATCTTTTTGGTTTGTGGTTATGATCTGGATGTCTCGACGACCTGCGCTCATTGCAATGAGTGCAACATTGGTAAGGCGTCCTCGTCCGATTTGCTCAGAGTCATATTTTGCACTAAGCGACGCGAGCGTACGACCAGCCTGAATCCAGTCCTGGAAATTGGGTACCAGGATTCGCCCCTGTCTTGCAAAACCCTTTTCTAGCCGTTCCACCGCGTGTGTGTCCTTGGCCTTCGCGCCGGCGTAGAGTTCCTCCAAAACCACGGAACTTAGCCACACAGCCGTGTCGTCAGCCAAATATGTACCGGCGAGAGCGGTATCTTCTCCCCGGCGCAGCGCTGAAATATAGACGGAAGAATCAAGAAGTACCCACTGCATCTATTCTTCCAGGTTGCCATACACGTCTTCGATTTCAATGCCGCTATTGACGAATCGCTGATTCGCCTCCCGAGCCAATCGATTTCTGCGGTGTTCGGCAAGCGCGATATCCAGGGCGCGCTCAATGGCCTCGGTTTCGGTCTTAGCTCGCAAGGCCTTTTGGGCACGCTTGATTTTTCCGGCGTCCAGCTGAAAATGTTTGTGCGATCGCTTTGCCGCAGTGGCCATCGTTTCCCCTTCTGCCGGGAGTGTACATAAACCCTGTCAATATGTACATTGTTGGGAAACGTAATAGCTTGGCGGTCGGCTAGCGCATTTCGCGGAAGATACGTTGGTAACGCCGATCGATGTGTGCAGGAGTATAGCCTGTGCGGTCGGCGGGATTTCCGGCGCACGGTATCCCGTTAGACAATTCCCGCTCTATTCCTGGTAGCTAAACGAAATGCTCTTGTCTTCCTTCGCACCGACGGTAACGGTCTGCGTCTGCTCGCCATATTTCTCATGTACCGCCGCGATGGTGTAGGTCCCGGGTGGCAGTCCTTGCAGGCTGAATTTGCCATCTTTCCCGGTGACGGCGAAGAATGGATTGCCAATCACGCTGAGATACATGTACATCCACGGATGCTGGTTGCACTTGATGGGGATCATCACTTCCGGATTGCTGAACTTCTTGTCCAATGGCCCCGAATTCGGCATTTGCGATTGGTTCCACTCGCTATTGTGTTTGGACATGGAATGAATGTTGTGCAGCGTCTGGTCGGTATCCTCAAAACGCACCGGTTGGCCGGTCATGACGGCCACCATATGTGGAACGTAACGGCAGCCTTCCTGTTTGATGGTGACAATCTGCTGCGGCGGATTAAAGCTGCGATTGCCCAGTCCGTCTTTGACGTAGACCAGAACGTTGGCTAGATGGCCGTCGTCGACGACAACCTGCTCGGACGCGGCGCTCCCTTTGCAGCCCGGATCGTTGGACATGTCGATCTGCTTCGGGGTGGGAGCAGCGCCTTCAAAGGTTATGGTGCCGGTGATGCTGGCTGCCGTGGAAGGATCGATGACAGTGGCCTTAGGCGCCGCATGATTGGCCGCTTGAACTTGCGGTGGGTTGCCTTTATTGCAACCAGCGGAAAGCGACAGGCCCAGGAGAATCAGGAAAAAACTGCAGTAGCCCTTGCGAATCACGTATCAGACCCTTAATTAATAAAAATCAGAGATGTGAGAAAACTCTTTATTGTACTATTCGAAGCCGCCTCCCGGCAGCGGGTGATTGTCTTCTGACAGGGTGCGGCGTGCGATCATCGAAAAGCGTCCACGAAGAGAGGTCTGCCGATGCGTTTCTTGTTGCTGGCTCTGGTACCGCCGCTCCTGCTTCTGCTGTCCATCCAAAACACCTCAGCTGCTGATCGGGAGCCGCCAACCGTCGTACTTGCCCATGTGCGCCTGATCGATGGAACGGGTGCGCTGCCGAAAGACAATATGTTTATCACCATTCGCGGCGGCAAGATTGTCGGCATAATGAAGGCTGGCTCGGATGCACCCGCGTCGGCGCGCGTGATCGACTACTCCGGCAAGACCGTGATACCGGGCCTGATCAACGCTCATGGGCATCTGGCACTGGTGTGTGGAACGCAGAATTCCGCGACCTGTTACACCAAGGAACACGTCATCGCCGAGTTGCGCCAGTATGAGCGCTACGGAGTCACCAGCATGTTGTCGCTGGGCGTGAATCGCGACCTGATCTATGAAGTGCGCGACGAACAGCGCTCAGGCACACTTGATGGGGCAACGGTGTATAGCGCCGATCGTGGCATTGGCGTGCCCGACGCCGCGCCGCCACTGCCGCACGCTCCCGATCAGCTCTACACCCCGAAAACGCCGCAGGAGGCGCGCGCAGACGTGGATGCCATGGCGTCGCGTCATGCCGATTTCGTCAAAATCTGGGTGGATAACCTGCACGGCACCAAGCCGTCAATGGATCCGGCGATTTATCGGGCGGTCATCGAACAGGCCCATCACGACAAACTTCCGGTGGCGGCGCACATTTATTACCTGGCAGACGCCAAGGCAGTGGTAGCGGACGGCGTCAATGTGCTGGCGCACAGTGTTCGCGATCAGACCGTCGATGCGGAACTGTTGACGGCGATGAAGCAGCGTGGTGTGTATTACGTCCCCACACTGACGGTTGACTCGTCATCGTTTGCCTTTGCCGAGCATCCGGAGTGGAAGAACGATCCCTTTCTCCAAAATGCCGTCAGCCCCGAATTGTTGCAGGCGTTGACCAGTGATGCGGCAATCCAGAAAGCAGAACACGATCCCAATCTGGCGCTGCACAAGCGCGACTTCGCAAACGATCAGAAGAATCTGAAGCTGGTTTACGATGCCGGAGTGAAGGTCGGCTTCGGTACCGATTCCGGCGCGATTCCGGCGCGCGTGCCGGGATTCGCCGAGCATCATGAGCTGGAAATGATGGTGCAAGCCGGTCTGACGCCGATGCAAGCTATCGAATGCGCCACCAAGACCAACGCGGAACTGCTGGGCATCGCACAGACCACTGGCACGCTGACCGTGGGCAAACAGGCCGACCTCATCGTGCTGGATGGCAATCCGTTGGACGACATTCACAACACGCAGAAGATTGTCGCAGTGTGGCATGGGGGCAGGGAAGTGCAGCCAGCGGTAGCGGCCCGGTGAACGAGAGTATCGAAGGTAATCGCAGCGGCGAATGGTAGAATGGTCACTCAGGTGGCCACATGAAGATCAGCACGGTCCGTGAGTTCCGCGACAATGCTACGGGCCTGCTGCGCTCGAAAGATCCAATTCTGGTGACCCGTCGCGGCCGGCTGGCGGGCATCTTCTTTCCTCGTCCAGAGGGGACTCTTCCGCTTGAACTGAAACGTGAAATGTTTGCTTTCTTGAGCTCAGAGATCGCGCGTCAAATCAAAAAGCGCGGCATCAACGAGCAAGAGGTCGCGGCCGATTTCGCTCTCTGGCGAAAGAGCAAACGTGAAGCTGGTCGCCGACGCTAACGTCTTGCTTTCGGCAGTCCTCGGCGGACGTGCCCGCGTCGTACTAACGCATCCCGCTATCGAGAGCATCTTCACCACGGAGGTTACCCTCGCCGAGGTAGAGGAATATGCCATTGTGCTCGCTCGAAAGCGAAAGCTTCCGCTGGATATCCTGCTCTTGACGGTGGCTACACTGCCGGTTTCGTTGATCGAGCGAGAAACCTACGTGAGAGCGATCAGTCGAGCTCGACAACTGATCGAAAAACGTGATCCGGATGACGTCGAAATCCTTGCCCTCGCACTGCATTTGAAAGTCCCGCTCTGGTCAAACGACAATGACTTTCAGGCGTTGGGCATTGAGGTATACACCACAGCCGAGTTGCTACGAGACCTGGGGATTAGTGGAGATAAGTAATCGAATCCCGGTACCTGCGACTTTGAAATGCACCTGCACTCAGCCTCGCCTTACATCTCCACTTCCTGCAGTTCCGGCTTGGGCGGCGGGATGGTGTGCAGTGCTTCGACCATGGCGTCGGCGAATTCGGTCGTGCCCGCCGTGCCGCCCACGTCGCGCGTAAGATGCTTCTTCTCGCCATAGACTTTTTCCAGGGCCAGGCGAATGTGGTTGGCGGCGTTCTCTTCGCCAAGATGGCGCAGCATCAGAATGCCTGACCGCAGGACGGCTGTCGGATTGGCAAGGTCTTTGCCGGCGATGTCAGGGGCGGAACCGTGTACGGCTTCAAAGATGGCGATTTCGTGTCCGAAGTTCGCGCCCGGAACCAACCCCAATCCGCCGACGAATGCCGCGCACAAGTCCGAGATGATATCGCCGTACAGATTTTCCAGCAGCAACATGTCGTACTGGTAAGGATTCATGACCAGCTGCATGCAGGTGTTGTCGACGATGTGCTCACCGTAAGTGATCTCGGGATACTCCTTGGAGATATTACGCGAGCAGCGGATGAACAGGCCGTCCGACAACTTCATGATGTTGGCTTTGTGGATGGCGTGGATTTTCTTACGATGCATGCGTCGTGCGTACTCGAAGGCAAAGCGTGAGATGCGGGTAGAAGCTTTCTCCGTAATGATCTTCAGGCTTTCGACCACGCCGGGCACGACTTCGTGTTCGATGCCGGAGTAAAGTCCCTCGGTGTTTTCGCGCACGATGACCAGATCGACGCCGGGATAGCGCGTCGGAACCGCAGGCAGATTGCGGATCGGCCGGAAGTTGGCGAACAGTTCAAACTGCTTGCGTAGTGCAACATTGATGCTGGAGAAGCCGCCGCCGATGGGCGTTGTTACCGGTCCCTTCAGTCCGATGTGGGTGCGCTCGATGGATTCGGTCAGCTCTTTCGGGATGTATTCGTGATATTTCTCGAAGGCTTCGGCGCCGGCGGCATAACTTTCCCATTCGAACTTGACACCCGTGGCTTCCAGGATGCGGACCGCGGCGCTCACGACCTCGGGACCGATACCATCGCCGGGAATTAACGTTACCTTATAGGAAGATGACATAGGGTTGTGGTTCTCTTGTCTTGCTAGTAAAACGTCTAACAAACTTTTCAATGGTTCAAGCGGAACGACCTCAGGGGCTAAAGCCCGGAATTTGAAAGGGACATTTGCGGCACAGCTGAAGCCGTGCCCTTTCAAACCGATTTATGAATTCGCTTCTCCGGACTTGGCTTTAGCTGACGCGCTTTCCTTGGTATCGAGCAGTTCCTTCAACTCGGCCATGAACTCGCGCACATCCTTGAAGTCGAGATAAACCGAGGCGAAGCGAACGTAGGCAACCTTGTCGATATTCTTCAAGCGATTCATGATCAGCTCGCCGATCTCGCTGGTCTTGCGTTCGCGCTCGGCCGAATCGACCACGAAGCCTTCAGCATCGTTGACGATCTGCTCCAGCTTGCCCATCGACACCGGCCGCTTTTCGCAGGCCCGCAGCAGTCCGCTGAGAACTTTTTGCCGCTCGAATTTCTCCCGGCGGCCGTCTTTCTTCACCACCATGTAAGGGATTTCGTCGATGCGCTCGTAGGTGGTGAAGCGCTTTTCGCACTTCAAACACTCACGGCGGCGGCGGATGGACTCGCCTTCCTTGCTTTCGCGCGAATCGACTACCTTGTCGTTTTCAAAGCCACAAAAGGGGCACTTCATGGGTGAGAGAGCTGCGACGGACGAAGCCGCTCCTCGATTGTAACAGGGGAAATCGGGTTCACCACGGAGACACGGAGGACACGGAGTTGAAGAACCAACATTTCGTCGATGCGATTAAAGTTCGCTTCCTATTCCGCCAGTGCAGCGGCCTTCTCCTCGGCTTCAGCGACGGCGCGGATGGATACGTGCTCGTGCCGGGCGATGGCCAGCCCCGCCGGTATCACCGACATAAATGTCACCGCCCACAGTAGGATGCCGCAGCTCACGGCCAACTCATGCTCGATATGGAAGCCCGCGCTCAGCATGCTGATGGTAGCCAGCTGCGAGCCGCCGCCCACCGCCGGCAACTGCAGCATCGATCCCACCATGCTGGAGCCCATGAGCACGACTTCGTGAGGGAGGGTCAGGCTTCTCAGCTCGCCGGGGTAGGCATGAGTGACAGCGTAATAGGCAAAGGCGATCAGGATCCACATGAAGAAGGAAACGCCGACCAGCTGCATGGCCGAACCGAAGTCATGGATCGTTTCCAGACCGTGACTAAAGGAGAGAACTTTTTCCTGTACATGATGCGCCAGCCTGGGAGCGAAGTCGACGATTCGGTCATGCAGAATTCGCGCAACCCGATCGCCCGAACGGCGAATAATGACCAGGCCAATCACGAGGACCACGATCAAGGCCATCAGAAAGAAGGAAGCTTCACGCAGCTGGCGATAAAAGTGAAGTGAGCGTAAATCAGGCGACAGGAAGCTGAGCGCCAGCATGACCGCGAAGGCCCCCATGTCGAAGATGCGCTCCACTCCCCAGACGGCAATCTGCGAAGTAAACGTGAGACGCTCTTTCTTAGCAATGATGTAGGGGCGAACCATTTCGCCGGCGCGGCCCAGCGTCGCCAGCGCAGCGAAGCCGACAAATTGGGGCGCCATCAGCCGCATGGTGGTGGTCTTGTGCACCGGCTTGAGAAAGATGCGCCAGCGCACCGCGCGCAAGACATACGCCAGGTAGGTGAGCGCCAGACCGTAAAACACGTAGAGCCAGTTCACGTGCTCGCTACGATTCCAGAACATGGCCCAGTCGAACGTCTTCCAGGCGCGAATCTGCAGGTAGATGAGCAGACAGAGCGCGATCAGAACAATACCGAAGACCAGAATACGTTTCTTGTTCATGAGAAAGTCAGCAGATTCGCCCGTGAGGCCTAACGGCCAAGGTAAATGAGCAAGTGAGTGCGGTCAAACCAGACTATTCATCGCCGCCAGCGGAATTGGAAGCGGTCTGTGGGATTGCCGGCTTGGTGGATTTGGCCTGATGGGTCTGGGCTTGCGGCTGATGTTTACGCTCGGCCAGCTTCTTACGGTTGTAGTCTTTGATAACGCGAGCCACGTAGGCGTGGGTCTCGCGATACGGCGGAACGCCTTTGTATTGCTGCACCCGCTGCGGCCCTGCGTTATAGGCGGCCAGCGTTTTGATCATGTCATTGTTGTAAAGCAGCAACAGCGCGCGCAGATAGCGCACGCCACCATCAACATTGTCGGCCGGATCGAAACTGTCTTTTACGCCTAACTGACTGGCGGTACCTGGCATGAGTTGCATGAGGCCCTGCGCGCCTTTGGGCGATACCGCGCGAGGATTGTTGGCGCTCTCTGCGTGAATCACGCTGGCAATGAAGTCAGCATCTACCTGATGCTGGTTGCTGGCCGCGCTGACGATTGCGTTCAGGTCCTGCGGCTTTTTGGCTGGAGCGGCGGCGTCTTGTGGGTCGGGTGGCGCCGGTTCGAAGCTTTCGATGTCGGCAGTGGGAACGTCAACATATCCGGCTGTGGCGTCGGCGTTCATGTACAGACGCGTGGTCGCACCGACTACCTCGTGATGATCGTGACGCAGGCTGAAGCCATTGGTCAGGTTGGCCAACTCGGCGGCGTGAAGAAGAGGCGTAAACAGCAGACCAAGAACGCCGAGTTGAAGAAGCCTGGACGTTCGACTCAGCCGAGCAAAACAGGTCCCTCGACTACGGCGGCGAAGCGCCGTCTCCGCTCGGGATGACACATCATAAAGAAGCTTGCGTAATTGGAAATGGGCTCTACGCATTCACGCTCGCCGTCTTGGAATCCAGAACCTGCTCAATGGCAGCGGCCACGCCGCTCTGGTCATGATGCAGAGTAATCGTCCAGCCCTTCAACTTCAAATCCTCAGAAGCATTTCCCATGATCACCGGATGCCCGGCAAACGTCAACATCTCGATGTCGTTGTAGTTGTCGCCGATGGCCATTACTTCAGACGGCGAAATGCCGCGATGGTGAGCCCAGCGCTCCAGGGCGTGGCCCTTGGAGCAGCCGGCATTCAGGATGTCGAGGATGGAAAGATCGCGATGGTCGTACTGGGTTCGCAGGACGGTGAATTCGGCCGCAAACTCGCAGGTCAGCAGCCGTTGCCGGGCGCGTTGCATGAGCTCCACCGGGCCACAGAACATGGCCTGGATAGGATCTTCGGTTAGCGCCTGGTCGATCGGATCAACGAACTCAATGTAGGGCGCGTTCTTTTCCATCCAACGCTGGATCACGCCGTACAGATGCTCATGGCTCTCGCACACGATGGCGCCTGCACCTTCGCGGTCGAAAGTAAGCACCATGTGGTTGCGGAACTCACGCATGTAATGGCTGAGCTGGAGGGCCGTGGCTTGCGGCAGCAGATCCTGATGAAACAATTCGCCACGGCTGGAGCGAGTGACTGCGCCGTTGGAGCTGATGAGCCAGTGATCGAAGCCTAGCAATTCGGCGATGGGCAGCGCGAATTTGTGCCTGCGTCCTGTGCCTAACACGATCTCTATGCCCGCCTCGTGCGCACGCCGCAGCGCATCCAGATTGGCTTGCGAAACCTGGAACTTGGAGTCGAGCAGCGTGCCATCGATATCGATGGCGATGAGACGGATAGGCCGGGTCAACATGAGCTATTCTACCAGCCGATTTGCTGCCGCTGCCCCCCGTCGGCCATCCGCAAGGCGGACTCCACTTGGGCAGGAGACCCAATTGCCCAGTCGCGCTCAGCCGGTATCAGAATTGAGGCGCAGCGGCCGACATCGGAACGGACTGGATGCCTTCGCACATCGCGTTATTCACCGTTAAGTTGCCGTGGGCATCGAGCTTCACCGTCCAGATGGTGTCGTAGTCATCTTCCGGCCAAACAGGCGCTGGTTGAACATTACCGTGGTAGCTGGCCAGCAGTGCATTGACGGTCGGTGGAATGTGATCGTGCTCCCACGCCACCAGCAGGGTTTGGTTGGAAAACTTGCCGCCGTTGAAGAAATAATCGCTGGCAACCGTGGACAGTTGGGGAGGGTTCTGATCGATCATCAAAAAGTTCGCGGCTAAATTGAAGGGCAAGCCGTTGGCGATGGCATAGGGTTCGGCAGTCAAGGAGGGCCTGACATACGACCAGGCAAAATCACCCGAGGCGCTGTCTTTGCTGGGAATCACCTGGGCCGGATCGATCGAATAAACCTGATTGGGGCTGATCTTGCCACGCAGTGCATTGGGAAGGTCGAGCGCCCGCCACTGCCCGGCACCTACGTAGTTACCCTCTTCCCACCAATTCTGGGGATGCGCTTCGGCGTGTCGAATCCAGTAAACAGTCTCGTTGGTGTTGGTGCCGGCGGGAATGACAGCGCCGCCCTCACCACCAGTTACGACAAGGCTGAAGTGCGTCTGGGCCGTGCAGGGTGCGGCGACGATCGGGGGCGGGGGCAGCACCGGATAGCTGGCAGGTGGATTCAGATTGCTGTTGTAAGTAACCAGGCTGGCGTTTCCCGCCGGCGCAATCGAGATAGCATAAATATAGTTGGGGCCAGCATAGGTTGCCGGAACGTGCAGGTTATATCCTGCTTGCTGGTTGAACTTTGCCAGCAGGCTGCTGATCGTTTCCCACGGCGCCGAAAAGACATAGAAGCCTGTCGTGTTCGCCTTGACGATGCTGTTTAGCAAATCTTCGTTGTTGCCTTCCCGGTCCTGAAAATCGAGACCCTGACACTCGGGGCAGGGATACAAAGGCGACGGCGCAGCAACTCCACCCGGTACCGAACCCGGCCCATACGACGCATTGATCGGATAACTATTGCCGGTGTAAGGGCTCGCTCCCTGACTGTTTGGGGACAGAGTGATCTGGTTGAGCATGGCGAACTGTTGCACGGTCTCCAGCGCCACCAGGTCGGGATATAGGCTGGCAGTTTGCAAATGCGTCATCGGCTCGAGCGCGTAGATGCCGTTTACGTTCTTCGTGCCCAGTACCTTTTGCTTTAGGAATGTGGCCATGAGGAGTGAGCGCTGTAAACCTTTGCTGGTGAGGTTTGCTGTCTTGGGATTGACGTCTCCGGCATCCTGATAAGCCAGGTCCTCGCTGACCACGAAGATGAGATTCAGGTTGCCGGCATCGAGCGGGGAAGGGGTTGGCGGTGCGGGCGGATCGGGCCGGGCAGATCCACCGCATCCTGCAAGCAGGGTCAGGGCGAAAACCAACAATAATAGCGGTACAAGGTTAATTTTGTTCGTAGGGGCCATGGGTCAACTCTCATGACCATTGCACGCTTACGGCAATTGCCAGGCAGTGATATTTCAGCGATCGGTTAGTAATACGTCGTCCGAAATCTAGAAATGGGTCGCGGTCCGAAGTGGGAGAAGCTCTTCGCCAAACTGAAGCCTGTGCCGAGAAGGCTCTTCCCACCGCGCCACCTGTCGACGTAGAGTAAAAGTGATGGAACTGCGCAAAGATCCCATCACGCGTTCTTGGGTAATCTGCGGTGATGAGCCCGAAGCTGGCTCGTCAGCGGATTCGTTCTGCCCGTTTTGTCCCGAGTCCGGCCTGCCTTTGCAGGTGATCGCGACCTCGCCGACGGTGAATGGCAGTCCCTGGTCAGCGCGCGCCGTGGTCCATCCCCGGCCGCTCTACGGAATCGATGGCGAGCCTGGCCGGTCGGGCAACGGGCTCTACGACAAAATGCGTCCCGTCGGCGCGCACGAGGTGATCGTGGAGAACGCCCGCCACGATCGCCATTTGTGGAATGCCGAGGACCGCGAGATCGAAGAGTATCTGGCGCTGTGCGGCCAGCGCATTCAGGATTTGAAAGGCGATACTCGCTTCAAGTACGTCAGCGTTTTTAAGAACTATGGCAGCATGTCGGGTCAGGAATTCGACCATCCGACCTCGGAAATCGTAGCCACAACTTTCGTGCCGCGGCGCGTGCTGTATGAGTTGCGGGCGGCTAAGCAACACTTCCAAGTGAAAGAGCGCTGCGTTTTTTGCGACATCCTGCAACAGGAGCAGGAACAGAAGTTGCGGGTGATCGAGGTCCGCGGCGACTATATTGCCGCTTGCCCGTATGCGCCTCGCGTTCCCTACGAAACCTGGATCGCCCCCCGCAACCATGAAGCGTATTTCGAGCGCACGGCCATGAAGTCGGGCGCCATGCGCGACTTTGCCGCACTGCTGCGCCGGACCTTGCACCGCATTCGCACCATCGCCGACGGCTTCCACATGGTGCTGCACACCTCACCCAACACGGTGCGCCGTTCGGAAACCCTCGGTTTCTGGAAGACCCTGGAGGATGACTATCACTGGCATCTGGAGATTCTGCCCCTCCTCGGCACCAAGGCAAAGTCCTATACCTTCAAAGAGGTGTACTACTCGCCCGTGAGCTCAGAGACAGCGGCCGCAATTCTGCGAGAGCGTCCGACGGAGTAGGACGGAAGCACTCAGCACTCAGCCAGTCAGCACTCAGCATTCAGCATTCAGCCAACCGAGCTGTCATCCTGAGCGAGGAGCGTAGCGACGAGTCGAAGGACCTCTATGCCCGCGACGGCACTTCCGATCATCCCCTATCGCGGATGACTGGCTGAATGCTGAGTGCTGAATGCTGAGTGCTGACTGCTAACGGCGCGACTACAATCTACTCATTGCCATGACTATCCGCCGAATGAAGGCCTACACCGGACAAACCGGATACGTCTATCAATACTATTTTGTAGGCAAGCGGCCGGCACTGGAGGGTGATCCCGAGGCGCCTTCAACCGAATTTGTCTTCGACGTAACGGCGGATCGCAAGACCACGTTTGCAGTCAGCATCTTTCTACAGCCGCAGGCGCTGGAGGCCTGGCTCGCCAGCCGAGGCCGCAGCCTCAGCCAACCGGAACAGTATGCCGCGGTGAAATTGCGGCTGATGCAAGCCTTCGACGAAATCCCCGATATGCTGAACCACGGGCGCCGCTTACGGCTCGATGCCGAGATGCTTCCCGTCCTGCTCGAGTCCATCGGAGTGGAATAAGGCTTAACCACGGTTGACGGCGCTAACCTGATATCCCTGCTGGCGTCCAAGCTCCAGGGTGAAGCCTGCCGTCGCTCGGAGTGGCAGGTTTTTGCAACGGGTAATCCCAAAATCGGGCAAGTGCCACAGTAGTGGCTGTACATGATGGGCAAATCGGGCCCATAATCATGGTACTCAGCGGGTGAGATGGCGATGTTTGAGGAAATGCCGTGGCCGGGACGCAGACGATGGAACCGCTCCATGGTGGTATCGGTCGGCGTGCATCTGGCGGTGTTGCTGGCATTGCTACACGAATCCGCGCCGCTCTTCTTGACTCCCCATGACGTTGCCTTGGGCGTACCTGGATCCTCGGGATCGGTCTCGATTATTTATTTGGCGCCGGTAGGTCCCGAACAAACCTGGTCGTCGCCGGATAAGCCGCAGCTGACCTTGCAGGCGGCTGTTCCCAGGAAACCCAAGCCGCACAAGATCGAGACCAGGCCTGAACCCGAGCAGCCCACAGCCGACAATGCCGCGCAAGAGACTGCTCGTGGCGGCTCGCCTTTTGGACGCGTACCCGGCTCGCCCATCACCGGCGACGAGGTAATTCCCGCGTTGCCCGAGGTCTTTCCCGATCCTCCGGTCTCGCGAGCGGATTTGCCGGCTGGGGTGCAAGGCGACGTTATCGTCGAGGTCACGATCGATTCGCAAGGCAATGTCGTAGAAACCAAACTGCTTCAGGGCATTGGCTACGGCGTGGAGCAGAAGGTGCTGGATGTGTTGCAGCGCTGGCACTTCCGTCCGGCTATGCGCTACGGCGTGACCATCGCTTCGCAGCACATCGTACACTTTCACTATCCCAGTTAAACGACGATTCCTCATTCCGGCGCTAGTCACAGGGGCCGGTGTCCCGCGTCCTTGCGGTTCCGGACGGACCAAGTCTGTGTGACCTAGGTCACAGGGGGCCGTGATAACTATTACTCCCCTGGAATCGCCTGCCCGCTATACTTGTTCCAGCAGAACGGGTGGGACTTAACTGGCACCGTTCATGGGGTTTATGCCGTTAATCTGGCTTAGAGTCGCGGTGGTTTGCTACGGCGTGGGCTTGCTGTACTCGCTGCTCCTGCTGAGCAAGCAAGGCAACGTGCTGGCGAAGGTGGTCGAGCCGGCGGTCGGACTCGGCCTCATCTTCCATTTCGTGTCGCTGGTGGAGTCCACCATCCTGATCGGGCATCTGTCGCTGGCTTCGATTCATTATTCCGAATCGTTCCTGGCCTTTCTGGCGATGGTGGTCTTTTTCATCTTCTTTGTCCGTTATCGAACCACCTCACCGGGTATTGTGATTTTCCCCATTGTCTTTGTGCTGACCTTCTTCTCCGCCATAGGACAGAAACCGGTAACGCTGACCTCGCCGCTGCTGCGTAACGGCTGGATCTTCGTTCACGTAGTGCTGATCTTCACCGGTTATGCGGGGCTGTTTCTCAGCTTCGGCGCCAGCCTGTTGTATCTGGCGCAGGAGCGAGCCCTGAAGTCGAAGCGGCAGACCCCGCTGTTGACCTGGCTGCCGCCACTGCAGACCATCGACGATATTGGCTATCGCGCGCTGCTGTTTGGCTTCCCCTTCATGACCTTCGGGCTGGTGACCGGTTCGGTGCTGGCGATCGAGAAGTACGGTCCCATGTTCTTCTACGATCCCAAGATTTTGCTGTCGTTCATGATGTGGGCGGTGTACATGCTGCTGCTGTACACCCGTTGGAGCTCGGGATGGCGCGGGCGCCGGGCCGCGTTTATGGCGACTTTCGCATTTGTGATTGCCATCAGTGCCTGGGCGGCGAATTACTTTAGTCGCGTACACAGGTTTATCGCTTCATGAACTTTGTCCTCATTGGCGTGAACCATCAGACCGCACCGGTCGACGTGCGCGAGCGGTTCGCCATTTCGGAGGCGCGGTTGCCGGACGCGGTCAAGTGCCTGGCATCGTATCCCGGTATTGAAGAAGGCATGATCGTCTCCACCTGCAACCGGGTCGAGATGCTGGCCCGCACGACCAATGGCACAGCCGACCTGCAAGGGTTCGTGCGCCAGTTCTACGGCTTCGATCCCGAGCCCTATCGCAAATATTTGTACGAGCACCACGAGCGCGAGGCGGTGCGGCATGTATTTCGTGTGGCCTCTAGCCTGGACTCGATGATTGTCGGCGAGCCGCAGATTCTGGGACAGGTGAAGGAAGCTTACGCCACGGCGCGCGCGGTTGGTGCGGTGAACTCGCAACTCGATGCGCTGTTAACGCGGGCGTTCGCGGTCGCCAAACGGGTACGTAATGAGACAGCCGTGGCGACTTCGGCGGTGTCGGTCGCGTCGGTCGCTGTCGATCTGGCTAAGAAGATTTTCGGCAACCTCGAAGGCAAGAGCGTTTATCTGGTGGGGGCCGGGAAGATGTGCGAGTTAGCGGCGCGTCATCTGCTGGCTCATGGGGCGGAGCACATCTACGTTGCCAACCGCACCTACGATCGGGCACTGGCGTTGGCGAAAAAGTTTAATGGCGAGGCCATTCCCTTTGAGCAGCTGTACGAGACCGTTCCCCGCGCCGACATCATCATCAGCTCAACCGGTGCGCCCCATACCATCTTCCGCAAAGAGCATGGCGAGAAATTCCTGAGCCGCCGCCGCAATCGTCCTATGTTCTTCATCGATATCGCGGTGCCCCGTGACGTCGATCCGGAGATGAACAAGCTGGACGGCGTCTTTGTCTACGACATTGACGACCTGCAACAGGTAGTGTCGTCGCATGTTGCCGATCGCCGGGTGGAAGCTGATCGCGCTGAAGCCATCGTGCAGCTTGAAGTGGATAAGTTTCAGGCGCGGCTGCAGACGCTCGATGTCGTGCCGACCATTGTTTCTCTGCAGGAGCATCTGGAAACGGTTCGCCAGGCCGAGATCGATCGGGTGCGCGGCCGACTGGGCGCCATGAGTCCAGAGCAGGAAATGGCGGTAGAAACCCTAACCCGAGGCATCATCAACAAGATTATGCACACACCGATTACGACCCTGAAGAGCGCGGCCCGTGAATCGTCGGAAGGCACGACAGTGATCGACCTGGTGCGCAAGCTGTTTGGGCTGCGCGATGCCAAGACATTGGCCGAGCGAGACGACGCCAACCCTGTAGCCAGCGGAAAGCCGGGGGACCAAAACTGATGGCGCGCCTCCGAATTGGTTCCCGCGGATCTCAACTGGCGCTCTGGCAAGCCAATCACATATCTGCCTTGCTGCGCGAGCAGGGACACGAGATCGAATTAGAGATCATCAAGACTACAGGCGACAAGATCACCGACGTCGCGCTGGCGCAGGTCGGCACCAAGGGAATGTTCACCAAGGAGATTGAAGACGCGCTGGCCGAAGGACGCGTGGATCTGGCGGTGCATAGCCTGAAAGATCTGCCAACGGAGTTAGCGCCGGGTTTTGAGCTAGTGGCTATTACTACTCGAGTGAACCCGCGCGATGTGTTTCTTTCGGTCAAGTACGACAGTGTCAGAGGTCTGCCCAAAGGCGCAAAGATAGGAACCAGCAGCCTGCGGCGTCAGGCGCAGCTGAAGGTGGCGCGGCCCGATCTGGTGATTCATGCGCTGCGCGGCAACGTTGACACCCGCGTGCGCAAGCTGGAAGAAGGCGAGTACGACGCCATCATTCTGGCGGCTGCCGGCTTGACCCGTCTGGGCAAAACCCAACTGGTGAAGGAAGTGTTGTCGGAGGACTTCATGTGTCCTGCCGCCGGGCAGGGCGCGCTGGGCATCGAAATTCGCGCCGGTGATGCGGAAATGCGCAAACACCTAATATTCCTCGACGATGCTGCGGCGCGAGCCGCGACCACCTGCGAGCGCGCGTTGCTGAACAAGCTGGGCGGTGGATGTCAGGTGCCCATCGGCGCCTTCGCCGAAATGCAGAATGGATCGCTGCATCTGACCGCCATTGTCGCGCAGCCGGATGGCTCGGTGATTTTGCGCGAGCAGCAGAGCGGCAGCGATCCGATCGTGCTGGGCGAACAGGTGGGCGACATCCTGTTGCGTCGAGGAGCGACCAGAATTCTGGAAGACGTCTATGGCGCTGCCACGGTGGCGCCGCAACAGCCTTGAAGAAGCAGTTGTCAGTTACCGGTTGTCTGTGAGAGCACAAAATTGTCATCCTGAGCGGAGGCGTCGCCGGGTTTGCGGCGCCGGAGTCGAAGGACCTCTACCTTGGCAGGTCATTTTCCCAAAAATATGCTGCGAGCCAACTTGCCGCTTGCTGGTCGCCGGGTGCTGGTATCGCGCGCCAGGAAGCAGGCGGGCGTTCTCTCGTCGGCGCTGCGCGAACTAGGTTGCAAGGTCATCGAAATCCCTTTCATCGAAATTCGCAAGCCTTCCGCGCATAAACCTTTAGATACCTCGTTGCGAAATCTGGCAACTTACGACTGGCTGATCCTCACCAGCGTGAACGGCGTGGAAGCGTTGTTCGAGCGTATGGCGAAGAAAAAAATCAAGTTGTCGGCCCTGGCCCATGTGAAGATAGCAGCGATCGGGCCGGCAACCCGGAAGGCCATCGAGGAACAAGGCCTGCGCGTGACCGTCACGCCGAAAGAATATATTGCCGAGTCGGTAGTGAGCGCCTTACGCGGGCGAGTGAGAGGGAAGCATGTGCTCCTGGTGCGGGCCAAGGTCGCACGCGATGTCATCCCACGCGAACTGCGAAAGGCCGGCGCCGCGGTCGACGTGGTGGAAGCGTATGAGACGGTCATACCGAAATCGTCAGAGAAGCGGCTGCGAGCGGCTCTGAGCAGCCGGCACAAGCCAGATGCGATTACCTTCACCAGTTCGTCGACGGTAAAGAATTTTGTAAGTCTGTTGGGATTGCGCGGCGCACGGGCAGCGCTAAAGAAATCTCGCGACCGAGGCGTACGTAGCGCATCGATTGGACCGGTGACCTCGGCCACCTTGCGCGAATTTGGCCTGCCGGTGGACATCGAGGCCAGGAAGTACATGATCCCCGGGCTGGTTGAGGCGATTGTCAAGAGGCTAGGAATCTCAGCCGGCCAATAGCGTCTCTTAGAAATCCGGAGGAGCTGGAGATTTTATCCCGGCGAACCGCAGATCCTTCGGCTGCGCACCCGCCCGATCCGCAACACAGCGGATCGGAAAGCCCGAGGGGGCGCTCCGCTCAGGATGACCATCAATGAATGCAAGCTCGACGCGTCGAAAGGCTAAGGCTAGTTTGGTAAGAGCTAAGGAAGCTCTGATCAAGTGAAAGCGAGGCCCTCCCAGCGGCTAAAGCCGTATGATTTTCGGGTATTTAACGGACGGCCTGAAGGCCGTCCCCTTCAAAACAAGACTTAATCAAGAGTTTCCCTGAGAGTTAAAGGCGGCAGTCCACTAGCGAAAAGCGAATCGCGGCCCTACTCATATACCGAACATCCACAGCCCGGCGACGGCACGTGTACCTTCAGGAAATCCGACACCTTCTGATAGGCGTCGATCTGATTCTCCACGCGCGCGAAGCCGTGGCCTTCATCCTTATAAATCTTTAACTGCACCGTGCCACCGCGTTTTTTGACGGCGTCAGCCACCTGTTGCGCCTCGTCAGCAGGGCAGCGTGGATCGTTGCCACCGGCCAGCAGCAACAGCGGCGCCTTGATCTGGTCGACAAAGTTAATCGGCGACCGATCTTCGTACAGCGCCTTGTTCTTTACCGGATCGCCCATGGTTGCCAGGTCATACTCGCGCAGACTGGGATCTTCGTTGGCGATCTCGGTGAACCAGTTCACGAAGGGCACGATAGGAACGGCCGCCGCCCACAGGTCTGGCGCCTTGGTCACCGCCATCATGCTGAGATAGCCGCCATAGCTGCCGCCCATCACGATCAGCTTTTTGGGGTCGACGAAGCCGCTCTTCTTGATCCACTCCGCTGCGTCCAGCACATCATTCAGATCTCCGCCGCCGGAGTCGCCCAGGTTAGCGTCGACGAATTGCTTGCCGTATCCGGTTGAGCCGCGATAATTCGGCGCGATCACCAGATAGCCCTGGTTCACGATGTACTGAATGAAGCGATTGAACGAGTCGACTGTTTGCGACGCCGGGCCGCCGTGAATGTATACGATCGCCGGAAACTTGCCATTGCGCTGAATATTGTTGGGCACGTAAGCGAAGGCCGACAGCGTCCATTTTCCGTCGCGGCTGGGATAATGCACCAGATAAGGTTCGACCATATCGGCGCTGCGCAGGCCGCCCACCAGCGCGTGCGTCACCTGCTGCGACTGCTTCGAGGCGACGTCATAGACCCAGATATCGCTGGGAGCGTCGGCGCCGTTATGGTTGTACAGCAGCTTTGAGCCGTCGCGAGTGTAGGGCAGGGGATTACCGCCCAGCGTGTTGACGCCCGCTTTGAAGGGCAGAGCATTCGCCTGCTTGCTGGCGATGTCGTAGGAATAAAGGTTCGTATTGCCGTCAACATTGGCGGTCCAGGTGATCGATCCGCCGTCGGGCGCAAACGTGCCGGCATTCATCTCCCACTTCTCATCGGTCAACCAGGTAATCTTCTTGGACGCGATATCGGCGAGTCCCACATTGTCATACCCGTTATGCGCGTCCGACGTAATCAGCACAATCTTGCCGTCGGGCGAGACGTCGCTGGCCGAGAAATTATGCTGGCCTTCATGCGGGGTCAGGTTCGTACTCTGACCGGAAGCCAGATTGACGAGAAACACATTGGAGTCTTTGCCGCTGGCGTGTGATTGCGTATAGACAATAAATTTGCCATCGCGCGAGAAGACGGGATTCTCGTTGCTCAGTTCCTTGGGCGTGTTTTTGGTGAGATGGCGAAGGTGACGGGTGGTGACGTCCATGAGCTCGATCTCATAGCTCGATCCGGTTTTAGGCTTGGTGGCATAGGCGATCTGCTGGCTATCGGGCGACCACGCCGGCTCGACTTCGGCTGAGTCGGGCGACATCGTGATATTCACCACATCGCCGGTCTTGGGCGAGACCAGGAAGATGTCCCATTGCTCGTCGCCGTCGTGATCGGAGATGTAGGCGATCCAGGTTCCGTCGGGCGACCACGCTGGCTGGGTCTGGCGCTGGTCGCTGATGGTGAGTTGTGTCGGCCAGCCGCCGTTCGCAGGCACCAGCCAGAGATTGCTGCGTCCGCTGATATTGGAGATGAAGGCGATCTGCTTGCCGTCGGGTGACCAGGTCGAATCGCCGATCTGGCGCGTCATATAGAGCTTCTCGATGGAGAAGACCTGCATGTCGGGAACCGTCTTGCTCTCCAGCTTGGTGGGATCGGTGATGACTTGCGGCACGGCGAGCGGTTGCTGAGCGAGGACTTGCAGACTCATAAGAGTGACGATAACAGACAGAGCGGTGCGCATGGAGTATGGACTGAGGATAGCAAAAGTAGATAGCGGAGGGGTCGGGGGAAGTGAGGCTAGACCCTATCGGCCAGTACATCGTGGCGAAAAGGAAACGGGGCTGCCCCGGCGGTTTGCGAAGAGTGCTTCAGGTTACGGTGATGGTCGGGCGACTCTTATTGAACTTCTTATTCGCCTTCTGTTGCGCCTTGAGTTGTTTCTTCTGCTGCTTGTTGTATTGCTTGGCGTATTTCTTATACTGCTTCGCCGCGTCCTTCTGCGCCTTGGTTTGAGGATACTTGTTGCGAGTATGAGCGGCCGCCGGGCCCGACAGCGCCAGACCCAGAACCACCAACAGAACACAGGCTGTAACTCTTCTCACTGCATCACCATGAAACGGGCTCTGGCTAGATTCTACATGCGCGTTTCCTCGGAGATGCATCTCTATTCATTTCCCTTGCGCAAACCTGCGACAGGCTCGCGACGGCAACGGTCTTTGCTCTGTAGGGGCCAATTGTCGTTTACGGTTTCGCCGTCTTGTGAATTTCCACCGTACTCCAGGTCTTATCGGCGGCGTGGCAGAGATTCTCCAGCGGGCAGTCGCCGCATTTGGGACGGCGGGCAATGCAGATGGCGCGGCCGTGAAAGATGATTTGGTGGGAGAAGAGAATCCACCGGTCGCGGGGAATCACCTTCATCAAGTCCTGCTCAATCTTCCGCGGGTCTTCGTTCCTGGTCAGCTCCAGGCGGCGCGAGATGCGTTGTACGTGGGTGTCAACCACTACGCCGTCGGCAATCTTGTACCAGGTGCCTAGCACCACGTTGGCGGTCTTACGCGCGACCCCGGGAATTAGTAGCAGCTCATCCATGTTGCGTGGGACCTCGGCGCCAAAGTCGCTGATGATTTTCCGGGCCGCGCCCACCAGCGATTTCGCTTTGTTGCGGAAGAATCCAGTGGAGCGGATATCGGGTTCCAGCTCTTCCGGTTTCAGCGTGGCAAAGGCTTCGGGAGTGGGATATTTCTGAAACAGGATCGGAGTGACCATATTGACGCGCACATCGGTACACTGCGCCGAAAGAATAGTCGCCACCAGCAGCTCCCAGGCACTGTTGTGATGCAGTGCACAAGTAGCGGCAGGATAGCGGTCATCGAGTCGCCGCAGAATCTCGTTGATGCGCGCCGGCGCGACAGGATTGTAGCCTTTCGGGGCAACTCCGGATTTGCGAGCGACTTTCGTCGCAGTCGGAGCTGGCTTTGGCAACGGCCTGATCGCAGCCGAAGCGGTTTTTGCGATACGGGCTTTGGCGCGTATCGGCGCGCTGGCTACTTTGTCCTGACGGCCGGTACGGGAAGGCCGGCGAGGCATGGTGCCACGTGGCATGGTTTCGTCTCCGAATGCAATTAGAGGATTATACCGGCGCACCCGATGATCGATGTCGAAGTGCGCTGCTAGCCGGCAATTCCGCTCCGCAGAGACGGCAAGACATGCCCCGGTGCTATGAATCAACCGCACCTTCATCGATTGTTATTTGCTTCTTACTAGAAACCGTCTCATAAATCCGAAACGCTTCCACCCGGAGTAACCTCAGAGGCTAAAGCCCGGCATTCAAACGACTCGTGCGGCACGGCTGAAGCCGTCCCCTTTCAAACCCGATTTATGAGATAGCTTCTAGTAAGATTGCGCATTGTTGTCTTACTAGTAAGACGTGTCGCTGACCCGTGGATTTGGGGAACGGGAAACTCGAGTTGCCCCCTGCCCCTGATCTGTGTCAAAGTTTTCTGATCATGCTTACCCGTCCTGACAGCACTGAACACGCCGAGTTTTATAAGAACTATATTGCCCGCGTTCCCGATGGCCCGCTGCTCAACTTCCTGGCCAAGCAGCCTGGCGATTATCGGCAGTTGCTGGTTGGACAGTCGGATGAGGATGCCAGCGCTCCCACGGCGCCCGGCAAGTGGAGCATCAAGCAGGTTCTGGGGCATCTCTGCGATACCGAGCGGGTCATAACCTACCGCGTCCTGCGTTTTGCCCGCGGCGACCAGAAGGAGCTGGAGGGTTTCGAGCAGGACGACTACGTTCGCGAGGCCGGCTCCGATTCGCGCAGTCTCGACGATCTGCTGGCTGAGTTTGAAAGCGTTCGCAAAGCCAGCATTGCGCTGTTGAGTTCGCTGCCGGCGGGCGCGGACACCCGAGCCGGCGTGGCCAACGGTAATCGAGTCACCGTGCGCGCCCTGGCTTACATCGTGGCCGGCCATGCCCAGCATCATTATGATTTGTTGAAAGCGCGTCCCGGCCGGGGCGCTGCGAAGGTCGGATAGTTCGCCAGTGCCGGTTGGTCCCCGTTGCAGCCCGGTGTCGGCTAGGGCAAACGGGGAGACGTGGCCAAGCGCGAGCCGCCATCAGATTGCTATACTGAATGCAATATGGGAATCGTCAGGAACATAGCCGCGATCGCCAAAGGCATGAGTGTTACCTTCAGGGAAATGTTCAAGCCCACGATCGTCGAGAACTATCCCGATGGACCGGGTCCCACCCGGGGAGCAATGTTCCAGGACCGTTTCCGCGGCATGCACGTGTTGCAACGCGACGAGAATGGCCTGGAAAAGTGCGTCGCGTGTTTCCTGTGTGCCGCCGCCTGTCCCTCCAACTGCATTTACATTGAGGCGGCGGAGAACACCGAAACGCATCGCGTCAGCGGCGCCGAGCGTTACGCCAAGGTCTACAACATCGATTACAACCGATGCATCTTCTGCGGCTATTGCGTGGAAGCGTGTCCCACCGACGCCATTACCCATGGTCACGGCTTCGAGCTTGCAACCTACAACGCCAGCAACCTGGTTTATCGTAAAGAGGCATTGCTGGCCGGCACTCCCGCGCACGAAGGCGCCAACGCGGTCTTCAGCGATTATGAGAACGCTCGTTTGATCCCCAGGAAATAAAACCGCGCGGGATGGCTTCACTCCGCCGTGAGCTGCTCCAGGATGCCGTGCACGGGAATGCGGATCCATTCCGGCCGGTGCTCCAGCTCGTACTCAATCTCAGACAAAGCTCGCTCGGTCATATAAGCGCCCAGCAGAATTTTCAGCTCGTCATCCTTTTGCGGAAGAAACGGGCCACCCGCCGCGGCTTGCAAATATTCCCCGAGAAAGACGGCGCTTACCCAGCGATACCAGGTCAGTGCCCACCTCTCCAGCGGGGGATGTCCCTCGCGGCTGGGCACGATGCCGGGCACGTCGCCGAACAGCGCCGCGTGAGAAACGTAATGAAACGATCGCAGCATGGTAGCCAGATCTCGCAAAGCGGAGCGCTTGATGCGACGCTCGCTCAGCGAGCGCGTGGGATCGCCTTCGAAGTTCGTAATGACCCAATCGCTGCCCGAGAACAGCACATTCGACAGGTGCAGGTCGCCGTGATTGCGTATCCGGTTGCCCGACATGCGTTTGTCGCGCAACAAAAGCAATTGCTGGCGGATGTCGCCTTCGCGGTTGAGCGCCTCAGCGATGCCGGGCTGCGCACTCGGCGGCAGGCTGCGGGTCCGGCTGCGCAGGAGTTCAAACGCCCGGTTCAGTTGTCCCAGCATCCCGTGATAAACGCTCTGCCGGTAGAAGGTGGTGAATGGCTCGGGGGCGAAACTCGGTATATCAGGCCGGCTGCTCAAGGCTGCATGCAGTGCTGCCGTCCGGTGAGCCAGCCTGCGGATATTATCCAGATAGGTTCCCAGGAGCTCGGCGACAATTTGAGGCACTGGTCCGGGGCTGGCCGTCAGCGGATCGGGTAGAGCTAAATCGGTGCCGGCGATGTGCTCTTGAGGAATCGCCAAGGCGTGTTCGAAGAACAATCCCAGATGGTCCAGGGTGTAGATCCAGCCACTGGTCGCGTTAGGCACAAAACTGCTTAGCGTGCCGATGGTGGTCTCGTGGGTAAGATCGGCATTGGGACGGCGGTAATCCAAGGAGCCCAGCGCCCGAGGAACCGCGGTAAAGCTGGTTTGCTCGCAGAGAAACTCCGGCACTTCGCGTCCGGGATTGATCCCTTCATCCAGCTTGCGATACAGCTTCAGAAGAAAATCGTCACCATAGTTGATCACCGTGAAACACTGGTCGCTCTGCCGAGGACCGGGTTCCAGGTTGGACCGAACGCTTTTCCAGGCCTTACGAAAGTCTCGGGTATGAGCTCCCACCAGCTCACCTGATTCGCCGCGAATGCGCCGCCGGCGGACGATGGCCCGCAGCAACGAATCGCTGAAATCGCGGTCGAAGGTCGCTCCGTAAAGCAACGCCGTGGTCTCCGGTCCGGGGCCTTCCAGACGGGCCAACACCACATCCGGGCGATCATGCAGGATGGCCTCCGACCTGTCCCCGGTCGCCACCGAAAGCGGTACCAGGTAAACCTCGGGATCGCCGTCGCCATACTCGACATTCAGGAACAGCAGATGGGCGGCGGTTTCCGGCAGGGAAAGAACATTTTGCAGAGACAGGCCGGTAATGTAGCGGTTCCGGCCAAGAAACCAGGGACGCGTGCGCAACAAGGGCGGAATGATATGTTGCAGCTTCTGCAAAGTGTCCTCGGAGAAAACATCTTCCGCCGGCCCCACCTGCACCAGCGGCAATTCCTGCGGCGCGGTGCTGACGTTGAGCGATTCCTGCGTCGTCTCCCTCGGCTGCAGATTGAACCAATAAAAGGCGTGCGGACCAAGCGATAACAGGTAGGGGGTATCGGTGATGGGCGGAAACTTGGCGCGCCCAAAGACTTCAACCGGCACCGAGCCCTGAAAGCCGGCCAGGTCAAGCTCGACGCACTGCGCAAAGCGCGAGAGATTGGCGACCACCAGCACCCGCTCGTCCTCAAATTTCCGGGTGAACGCCAGCACCTTGCGATTGCTGGGATAGAGAAACTCCAGGCTGCCGCGTCCGAAGGCGCGAAATTGCTTGCGTTGCTGGATCAGCCGCTTCGTCCACCACAGCAGCGAGTGAGAATTGTTGAGCTGGGTTTCGACATTAACCGCCTCGTAGTGATATTCGGGATCGATATTCACCGGCAGGTACAGGCGTTGTGGATTGGCACGCGAAAATCCGGCGTTACGATCGGCACTCCACTGCATGGGTGTTCGCACTCCATTGCGGTCGCCCAGAAAGACGTTGTCGCCCATGCCGATCTCGTCGCCGTAATAGAGGACGGGCGTGCCCGGCAGCGAGAAGAGCAGAGCGTTCATCAGCTCGATTCGCCGGCGATCGTTTTCCAACAACGGCGCCAGGCGGCGGCGAATGCCGAGATTGACCCGCATCTCGCGATCGCGTGCGTAAGTGCGGTACATGTAATCGCGCTCTTCGTCCGTAACCATCTCCAGCGTCAACTCGTCATGATTACGCAGGAACATGGCCCACTGGCAATTGTCGGGAATCGCCGGCGTCAATTTCAGAATATCGGTTACGGGATAGCGATCTTCCATGCGCAGCGACATGAACAGCCGCGGCATTACCGGGAAGTGAAAGGCCATGTGGCATTCGTCACCCTTGCCAAAATAGGCGACGGCGTCTTCCGGCCACTGGTTGGCCTCGGCCAGCAACATGCGGTCGCGATACTTTTCGTCAACGTGTTTGCGCAGCTCGCGCAGGGCACCGTGGGTTTCCGGCAGATTCTCGCAATTGGTGCCTTCGCGCTCTAACAGGTAGGGAACGGCGTCCAGCCGTAGCCCATCGACACCCAGATCGAACCAGAAATCCATGGCGGCGAACATAGCCTCGCGGACCTCGGGATTGTCCCAGTTCAGGTCCGGCTGATGGGAGTAGAAGCGATGCCAGTAGTACGCCTTGGCGACCGGGTCCCATGCCCAGTTCGAGGTCTCGAAATCCTTGAAGATGATGCGCGCGTCGGCGTACTTTTCGGGCGTGTCGCTCCACACATAGAAGTTGCGCCAGCGCGTACCGGGAGCCGCTCGCCGCGAGCGCTGAAACCAGACGTGCTGGTCCGAGGTGTGGTTCAGCACCAACTCGGTGATTACGCGCAAGCCCCGCCGGTGAGCTTCGCGCAGGAAACGCTGGAAATCCCGTAGGGTGCCGTAGGACGGGTGAACGTCGGTGTAATTGGAGATGTCGTAGCCGTCGTCGCGCAGCGGCGAGGGGCAGAAGGGCAGGAGCCAGATGGCCGTTACCCCCAGGTCCTCCAGATAGTCCAGTTTCTGGGTGAGGCCGCCGAAGTCGCCGACGCCGTCCATCACGCTGTCGAAAAACGCGCGCACGTGGACCTCGTAAATGACGGCATCCTTGTACCAGGTCACGTTAGGAGACAGGTTCATGTTGTCTTAATACGAAGAATAGATGATCGGTCCGCCGAAATCGCCGCCTGCGAGAAAGAAATCTGTTCCCGGGTTGCCTTAGTTTGGATGAGTCTGGAGCTGCGGCGGCTGCCGGAAGTTGCTTTCGGGCCAGCTGGCGTGACGACTCAATCGCACGCGATCCCCCCGCCACCTCCGCCGGTTTCGCCCTGACGCAATCCCCCGCAAACTTTTTGGAAAAGGCTTGACAGGAACCCGCGACGTATTAATATACATATAGCTGTATATTTATGCTATGTCGAAACTGTCGCGCCATGCCGTGATTCGAGACTTGCTGGTTGAACGCGAGGTCGGCAGCCAGGATGAGTTGCGGCGGCTTTTGTTTCGCCGGGGACATCACGTAACTCAGGCCACCCTGTCGCGCGACATTCATGAACTTGGCCTGGTCAAGACGGCGGAAGGTTATAAGCTGCCGCAAGGCGAAGAAGGCGAGCTATCGCTTCCGTCGATTGAGCGTCTAATTGAAACCTTCGTGTACGACGTGAAGACAGCGCTGAATCAGGTGATTATCAAGACCAGCGCGGGCAGTGCGCAGCCGGTCTCGGCGGCGATTGATGCCGAGGAGTGGGATGAAGTCGTCGGCACCATTGGCGGCGACGACACGATTCTGGCCATTACGCCGGATTCCAGAAGCGCCATCAAGCTGGCACAGCGCTTGCGCAAGAGTTTTGCATAAGAGAGAAATGAACGCTGCCATACAACCCGCAATCTTTGGCGCCACCGGATACTCCGGCTTTGAACTGGTGCGCCTGCTAGCGCGACATGCGGGCGCGAAGAAGCCGATGCTGGTGCGGCGCAACGGCGACAGCGGCGGATATGCCGATCTGAGCGAAGCCTATCCGCAACTGCTGGGCAACGGCGGCTTTCCCTTTGAAAGCTTTTCCTGGCAGCGGATGAAGGATGCGGGAGTCGACGTTGTGTTCTTCGCTACCCCGCACGAGTTCTCCCGCGAACTGGTGCCGGAAGCAATTGCCCAGGGCTTTCGCGTGATCGATCTCAGCGGAGCGTGGCGGCTGAAGCAGGCCGAGAACCGCAAGGTTTACGGATTCGACGAAGCCCAAGAACAAGGTGGTTTGGACAGCTACGCGGTTTATGGACTGCCGGAATTGCATGCGGAAGAAATTAAAAGCGCGGCGTTGCTGGCGAATCCGGGGTGCTATTCGACGTCGATCATTCTGGCGTTGGCGCCCTGGATTCGCGCCGAATATGTGGATGTAGAGCACGGAATTATTTGCGATTCGAAGTCGGGCGTCTCCGGGGCAGGGAAGAGCCCGACCGCCAAGACGCACTTCGTGGAAGTGGACGGCGATTTCTGCGCCTACAGCGTTTTTGGACATCGGCACACGGGCGAAGTGCTGGAGCAGCTCGGGCTCGACGGCGAGTCGTTGCAGTTCACGCCGCACCTGCTGCCAGTCCCGCGCGGCATACTCTCTACGATCTACGTGAAGCTGGCCAAGCCCGTGTCCGCCGAGGAACTGGAGCAGACGCTGCGCGACTTCTATGCGGGTAAGCCCTGGGTACGCGTTTTTGGAGCTGCCCGCCTGCCGCAAATCAAGTTTTCCCTGAACACCAACTATTGCGACATCGGTTTCTCTTTGTCGCCGGATGGCAAGCGAGCAGTGCTCGTGTCGTGCATCGACAACCTGCTCAAGGGCGCTGCCGGCCAGGCTGTTCAGAACATGAACCTGATGTTCGGGTTCGGCGAAAAAGAAGGCTTGCAATGAAGCTGGTGGTCAAAATCGGAGGCGCGGCGCTGGACGACAGGGAACTGGTCGTCAAGTTTGCCAAGACCATACCGGACCTGTGCCGCGAAGGACACAAGCTGGTAATTGTTCACGGGGGCGGCGCAGCGTTGAGCCGGACGATGAAGCAGCTGGGCTGCGAGACCACCTTCATCAATGGTCTGCGGGTTACCGATTTGCAGACCCGCGACATCGCCATGATGGTTTTCGCCGGCCAGCTCAGCAAGCAGCTGGTCGCCGCCGTGGGCGCTGCCGGGCAGCCCGCTATCGGGATCTGCGGTGGCGATCTTCGCATGGTGCTGGCGACCCGGAAGAAGCAGCCTGACCTGGGCTACGTAGGTGAGATCTGCGCGGTCGATCCGCAGTGGATCGAGCGGTTCTGGCTGGCTGGCGTCGTGCCCGTGGTTTCCAGCCTCGCCCTGGGTTTCGACGGCGAGTACTACAACGTGAATGCCGATCAAATGGCCTCGGCTCTGGCGGTAGCCTGCGATGCCGACGCTCTGGTTTATCTGACCGATGTTGCGGGCGTGAAAGACAGCGACGGCTCGGTCATTCGCTGGCTCGATCTGGATGCCATCGCCGCCATGGTGCGGCAGGCGACCGTCAGCGGAGGCATGTTGCCGAAGCTGGAAGCCTGTACCAAAGCCTTGAAAAAGGGCGTAAGTCGCGTGCGCATCATGCCGGCGACGCGGGCCGAAGTTCTACCGGGATTTTTTACTCATCCCATCGACTGCGGCACCGAGGTGATAGCGTCATGACCAGCCTCATCCTCCATCCCACCGAGCGCAGGAACGGCGCCTGGCCGGGTCCGCGTTTCGATCGCGCCTTAGAGCGACATACGTAGAAGGCGATTCCCGCACATTTTATTTCGCTATTTTCACCTGCTGTCGACTCAGAAGGAGGTGCGACATTGCTTGCAACAACTATCCCCCCGGGAGCGAGTCCGAGTACTTACGCTTATCGCGGCGTTACCGGTCGCGACCTGATTTCGATCCAGGACTTTTCGCCCGATGAACTGGCTTGCGCGCTGGAGCTGGCAGCGTCGATGAAGGCGCGTCCCGCCGATTACCGCGGCGTACTTTCTGGCAAGCAGATTGTGCTGTTCTTCGAGAAGCCGTCACTGCGCACCCGGCTGACGTTCGAAGCAGGCATCAACAGCCTTGGCGGTACCTCATTCTTTGTCGATCAGACGCAGTCGCGCCTGGGCGCTCGCGAGAGTCTGAGCGACGTAGCCCACAATCTCGAACGCTGGATTGACGGCGTCGTGCTGCGCACCTTTGCGCACGAGACGGTCACCGCCATGGCGATGCACGCTTCCATTCCCGTGATCAACGCGCTCAGCGAACTGGAGCATCCCTGCCAGGCAATGGCCGACATGCTCACTTTGCAGGAACACTTTGGCGATCTTCGCGGCGTGCGTCTTGCCTACGTGGGCGACGGCAACAATGTCGCGCATTCGCTGATGCTGGCCGCCGCTAGCCTGGGCGCTTCGATTTCGATTGGGACGCCTGCCGGATATGAACCCAGTGCCGCGATTACCCAGGCAGCTCGCGAGCTGGCGGTTGCCTCCGGTGCACGGATCGAAATTGTCAACGATCCCATCGAAGCTGTTGCCGGCGCCGATGCGGTTTACACCGACGTGTGGGCCAGCATGGGGCAGGAAGAGGAAACGGCCGAGCGCCAAAAGTTGTTTGCCCCGTACCAGGTGAATCAGAAGCTGTTCTCCTACGCCGCCAAACATGCGGTGTTTATGCATTGCCTGCCGGCGCATCGCGGAGATGAAGTTGCAGCTTCGGTCATCGATTCGCCCCGTTCCGTGGTCTTTGATCAGGCGGAAAATCGCCTGCACATTCAGAAATCCATTCTTGTTTTGCTGCTGGAAGGCGGTGTCCACCGCTTCCCGCCGAGGAGCGCCAATGCGTGAGAAAGTCGTACTTGCTTATTCGGGTGGACTCGATACCTCCATCATTATTCCGTGGCTGAAAGAAAACTATGACTACGACGTGATCGCCTTCGTGGCCGACGTTGGCCAGGGCGACGACATCGAAGCGGTGGTTGAGAAGGCTTACGCGACTGGCGCGTGCAAAGTGATTGTCGAAGATCTGCGGCAGGAGTTCCTGACCGACTACGTCTTTCCGGCGATCCAGGCGGGCGCGGTCTACGAGCATAAGTATCTGCTCGGAACCTCGCTGGCACGTCCGGTCATCGCCAAATATCAAGTCGAAGTCGCCCTGCGCGAAGGGGCAACGGCTGTCGCCCACGGCTGCACCGGCAAGGGCAACGATCAGGTCCGCTTTGAGCACGCCTATCAGGCACTGGCGCCCGAGCTGAAGGTCATCGTGCCCTGGCGCGAGTGGACGCTACAGTCGCGCGAAGACTGTCTCGACTATGCCGAGCAGCATGGAATTCCGGTGGCCCAGAGCCGGGAGAAGATTCACAGCCGTGATCGCAACCTTCTACATGTCAGCCACGAAGGCGGCGAGTTGGAAGATCCCAACAACGCCCCTTTGCCGACGACCTGGACCTGGACCAAGTCGCCGCAAGATGCTCCGGACGCGGTCGAGAAGGTGACGATTGAATTCAAGCACGGCTTACCGATCGCAGTGAACGGCGTGACGCTCGACGCCGTAGCAATCGTCGAAGTGCTGAACGAGATTGGCGCGCGCAATGCTATAGGCCGCATTGACCTGGTAGAAAACCGCTTCGTCGGCATCAAGTCGCGTGGTTGTTACGAAACGCCGGGCGGAACGCTGCTGCTCACGGCCCATCGCGAGTTGGAAGCGTTGTGTCTGGAGCGCGAGCTGTCGCACTTCAAGCAGCACATCGGGCTGAAATACGCCGAGGTCGTGTACTTCGGTTTGTGGTTCACGCCGCTGCGCGAATCGCTGCAGGCTTTCGTCGAGAGTTCACAGGCAGACGTGAGCGGCACGGTCACCCTGGCTCTCTATAAAGGGAACGTCGATGTCGCGGGCCGCAAATCGGAGACCTCGCTCTATCGCCCCGACGTGGCCAGCTTCACCATGGGCGCCAGCTATAACCACAAAGACGCCGAGGGCTTCATTCGCATTCTTGGTCTGCCGGCGCGCTCGCGGGCGATCATTCACGCTAAGCAAACGGCGGGGGTGCTACCTTTCAAGTCCACAGAGCCGGACAAGAAAGAGACGCAGACTTCGCTCCCCTTGAAAGAGGCAGTGCAATGAAGATGTGGTCGGGCCGCTTCAGTCAAGGGCCTGATGCCGACTTCGAGCAGTGGCAGCGGTCGTTTCCTTTCGACCGCGTGCTGCTGCCCTATGAAGTGGCAGCCAGTAAAGCTCATGCGGCGGCCCTGGCCAAGAGTGGCGTGCTGAGCGAGGCTGAGCTGCCTGCCTTGCTCTCCGCGCTCGATCAGATTGCCAGCGAGGGCTTGCCAGAGGCTGACGATCCGGCGATCGAAGATGTACATCATTACGTGGAATCGCGCGTCGTCCAGATTCTCGCCGAAGCTGCATCGGACTGTACCCAATGTGTGCCCGGATTGCTTAGTTTGGGCTACAAGCTGCACACCGGGCGCAGCCGCAACGAGCAGATCGCGACCGACTTGCGGCTCTACGTACGCGAACAGATCGACGCAATTTGCCAATTGCTGATTGAGTTCGTCGCCGAGTTCGTGAAGCAGGCCGAGGGGGCAGGCACAAACGCCATGCCCGCTTATACCCACCTGCAACGCGCGGAGCCGGTGCTGGTGGCACATTGGCTCCTGGCTTACGTCGAGATGTTTGTACGTGATGTGGATCGGCTGAACGATTGCCGCCGGCGGCTGAATGTTTGTCCGCTGGGCTCGGGAGCCGTGGCCGGCACGATTCTTCCGCTGGACCGGGCGGCGATTGCCGATGAGTTGGACTTCGCAGCGCCCACAGCCAACAGTATGGATGCTACCAGCGATCGCGATTTCGCTGTCGAATTCGTACAGGCGCTGTCGTTGGTCGCTCTGCACCTGAGCCGCTGGGCCGAGGAGTTCATTCTCTTCTCGACTACGGAGTTTGGCTTCGTGAAGCTGCCGGAAGAATATTCCACCGGCAGCAGCGCCATGCCGCAGAAGAAAAATCCTGATGCGCTGGAATTGATTCGCGGCAAGGCGGGCAAAGTGTTCGCCGAAGCCACGGCATTGTTCATCGGCGTGAAGGGACTGCCACTGGCTTACAACAAAGATCTGCAGGAGACGCAGCAGCCGGTCTTCGCGGCGGCGCAACAGGTGTCCAGCATGATTCGCGTGGCCACCGGTTTCATGGCGGCTGTCGGCTTCCACTTTATCCGGATGGAGCAGGCGGCGAGTTGCGGCTTCATGAACGCCCAGGCGGCGGCAGCTTATCTGGTAGGCCAGGGAATTCCATTCCGCCGGGCCCACGAACTCATCGGCAAGGCGGTGCGGTTGTGTGTCGAGCAAAGTTGCGAACTCGAGCAACTGTCGAAAGACGATTACGCGCTCTGCGGCATTGACGCCGGCGAGCCCTTCTATAACGCGCTGACACTGGAAAATGTGTTGGCCATTCACAACGTCCCCGGAGGTACTGCGGCAACACGTGTGCACGAGGCCTTACAGACGGCAAAGGAAAAACTATCTCTCTATTCAGGAGTCGCCCATGCATGCACGTAACGCTAAACTTCCCGACGCATTTGCCATCGAGCATCTGATTCAGGTTCACGTTGGAGATGGCACACTGTTGCCGCGCACTCTGGCCGAAATCTGCGAGAACATCCGCGACTTCGTGGTGGTCGAAAATGAGGGTGAGATCGTAGGCTGCGGCGCTCTGCATCTCTACGGTATGCACTTGGCGGAGATTCGCTCGATCACGGTCACGCGCAAATCGAAAGGCAAAGGGGCGGGCCGGGTACTGATCGACGCGCTGATGAAAGAGGCACAAAAACAGAGTGTTACCTGCGTCTGCCTGTTCACCCGGATTCCCGATTTCTTCGGGCATATGGGATTCAAGGTGGTCGAAAAGGAAGCGTTGCCCGATAAGATCTTCAAGGACTGCGTGAAGTGCTCGCGACGCAACGCCTGTGACGAGATCGCCATGTATATGGGAACGCTGCCGAAGAGTACGGCCCGGACGCGCCGGCCAAATTCGCCGCGGGATTATGTTCAGATCGCGCCACTGCACGCTTAGGATGCATTTCGAAGCAGGTCAGCGGCAGTTCAGGGCCGCGCATGGTGGCCTCACCTGAAATGAGAAGCCGGGCTCATCGCCCGGCGACACTCATCACCCTTGACCCACCCATCACTTGAGATACGGTAGCAATTCTTTGAATTGCGGTGTACCGGAGCAGCGCAGCAACTCGTACATCATCATTTCGGTCGACGAAATCACCGCGCCCGCGGCCTTCATCCGGTCGAGCCCGATCTTCCAGTTCCATTCCACCCGCGACCCCACTGCGTCGGACGCGACGTGTACTAGATAACCTTCATTGAGCGCGCCCAGCGCCGTCTGCATCACGCAGATGTGCGATTCCATGCCACACAGCAGAACCGTGTTGCGATTTCCCGGCAGCGATTTCAGTCCCGAGCGGAATGGATCACTGCCAAAGCAACTGAACTCCAGCTTGTCGATCGCAGGCACGTCGGTCAGCAGCGAAGCGATTTCCGGGACCACCGCCCCCAGGCCCCTGGCGTATTGCGTGGTCACCATGATCGGAATCGACAGGATCTTCGCCAGTCGTACCAGCAGCTGCGAATTCTTGACCAGAGTTTCCTTGTTGAAGATTGGCGGCAGCAACTTTTCCTGGATATCGACTACGACCAGCGCGCAGCGGTTGGATTCCAGCGGCCGCCGGGCGACTTCCGCCGGGTCACCAGAGAGTTCGATTACCCCTATCGTAGATGATGACATAGGATTTCCAAGCAGAGTGCGATCCGACTCACGACGAAGTCCCCCAGCGGCTAAAAGCCGAAATGATTTTGCGCACTTACCGACGGTTTGTAAGGCCGGGCCTTCAAAGACCAGACTTAACAGGATTTCCGTAGGGGTTTATGCAAAAGCCTGTGTCGTCCCTACGGGACTCGGGTTCTACCTGCAACCTACCCAGCGCTGAAGCGCTGGGCTATCTTGTTGCCGTCCTGCTTACGGGACTTGATTTTCACCGATTTAAACTTTATCGCGAACCAAAGGTTTCATTCTAAAAGATATCGACAGAGCCAGACAGGTTGTTAACACCACATTTTTATTGTACTGGCGAATATACCAGCCAGCCGCGTTCGCGCGCGATCTGCTCCAGGTCAGGATTGGGATTCACGCAGAACGGATACTTCGCCATCTCCAGCATGGCCTGGTCATGCACCGAGTTGCCGAAGACTGCTTCCATCGGCTTGCCAATGACCTCGCGAATGGCGACGGCTTTCAGTTCGTCGGTGGGCACGCGGATGAGGCGGTCGCTGGCGTTGCCGTCCTCGATGTGAACGCAGGCCGCCAGTATGTGATCGGGCTCAATTCCGAAGCGCTCGGCTCCCACTTCCACCACCCAATTGTTGGTGGAAGAAACCGCCCAGAGCTCGCAACCCTGCTGCTTCAACTGTCGCGTCAATTCCTGCATCTCAGGAAAAATCCGATGGCTGACCACTTCGTCGAAGAACTCCCGCGCCGCCCGCTGCAACGCCTCATGCGAGACGCCGCGATTGAGGGTCACCATCTCACCGCACATCTGCTCTTCGTTCACAATACCGGCTACATATTGCTTATAACGGTCGATAGCCCATTCGCCAACCTCGGGGCTGACGATACCGCGCTCGATTTCCCAATAGAAAAAGTCGGCTCCCGCATCGCCGCTCCACAGCGTCCCATCGCAGTCGAAGACCGCGATGGAGGGCTTCAAGGCGAGCACGGATTCCACAAACTGGACGGCTTGGCCGCGGAGACCGGTCATCGTCAAAACTGCTTCTCCGAGGAAATCATCTCCGCCTTCGACAGACGCTCGTAATCTTCTGGCGTATCGATGTTGGCGGCCACGCGCGCGTCGGCCACCGGGAGATAGAGCACATGCTTCTGATATTCGTGCTCGACATCGCGGGCGGTCGCCTCCGGCGACGCGTGGTGGAAGATTTCGATCATTTCGCGGCCAATGAGGATGGGGTGTCCGTGCACCAGTTCCTCTCCGCGTTTAAACTCGGGGATCACCGCCCAGACGTCGGGCAGAGCATCGAGGAAGGCCTGGCGCAGTTGTTTCAGGGTCCTGGGAAGTACCGGCGGCCGATCAATCAAGGTGACGAACGCTGCATCGCGTCCGTGATTAAGAACCTCCTGCAGGCCGACCAGCAGGGAACTGAATTGCCCGTGTTCCGGATGCCGGTTGACAGCCAGAAAAGCCCCATGCGCGTACGCTACGGGAGTCAGAGTCGGCGCATTGTTGCCTGCAACCACAATCACCAGGTCGGTATGGGCTTGCAGCAAATCAATGGTGGCGCCGAGAAAAGTGTTGGCGACGGGCGTTCCCTCGGCGACCGGAGGCCAGGGCAGCAGGGCCTTGTCGCGGCCCATACGAGTGGAAAATCCCGCAGCCAGAACCACGCCGCAGATACTGGGTGACAGCGCCATGTCTTGAAGATACCAAAGCGCCAGTCTGCTAGCCAGTGACGCGCCTCACAGCTTCCCTAGCGCGATATACTGATACTTTCCGAGGATGGTTGTGAGTTCTCAGCAAAAAACGTTTTATATCGAGACCTTTGGTTGCCAGATGAACTTCCACGACTCCGAAAAAGTCGTAGGAACGCTGATCTCCGAAGGCTACGCGCAGGTGCAGCGCGAAGAAGATGCCGATCTCATCTTCTACAACACCTGCTCGATCCGCGACAAGGCCGAGCAGAAGGTCTTCAATCGCCTCAACGACGTCAAAAAGTTGCAGAAACAAGGGAAGCGTTTTGCTGTTCTGGGTTGCGTCGCCCAGCAGGAAGGCGAGAAGATTTTCGAACGCGCTCCCTACGTTTCCATGGTTGCCGGTTCGGCTTCGTACCACAATCTACCGGCCATGCTGGTTCAGATCGAGGCAGGCGCCACCCGCGTCACCGGACTGGACGATCGCGAGACCGATCAGACCTTCGAAACCGAGTTCACCGCCCGCAGCAATCCGCATCGGGGATACATCACCATCATCGAAGGTTGCGACAAGTTTTGCGCCTATTGCGTCGTGCCCTACACCCGCGGCAAGGAACGCAGCCGGACTTCGCAGTCGGTGCTCGATGAAGCCAAGCGCATGGCTGACACCGGTTTCACCGACATTCAACTGCTGGGACAGAACGTAAATTCCTACCGCGATCCGGCAGGGAAGAAGACTTTCGCTGAATTGCTTTCAGCCGTCGGAGAGTTGCCGGGGATTCGCCGGGTGCGCTTTACCACCTCGCATCCGCGAGACTTCACCAAAGACATTATCGATGCTATCGACGCCGTACCGGCGCTTTGCGATCATGTGCATCTGCCAGTGCAGAGCGGTTCTTCGCGTGTGCTGCAGTCGATGTTTCGGGAGTACACGCGGGAACAATATCTGGAGCGTATTGCCTGGATGAAGGCGACTCGCAATAAAGAAATCAGCATCACGACCGATGTGATTGTTGGCTTTCCCGGCGAGACGGAAGCTGAGTTCGGAGATACGCTCACCCTGCTCGACGAGGTCGGCTATGACGGTGTGTTCTCGTTCAAGTATTCGCCGCGGCCGAATACACCCTCCCTGCAGTACATCGACTCGGTACCGGAAGATGAGAAATCCCGTCGCTTGCAGGCTTTGCAGGAGCACCAGCGGGAGTTGCAGAGGGTTAGCTATAGAAGGCATTTAGGGCAAGTACTTGAGGTAATGGTTGAAGGAAAGAATCCGGCTCGTGGGCAGGTGGTCGGTCGCACCTCGCAGAACAAGACTCTAAACTTCGTTACCGACAATCAGCCCGAGCCAGGCATTGGAGAATATGTGCAAGTGGAAGTGACGCAGATTTTCCCCAACAGCCTGCTGGGAAAAATGGTCGCGGGAACATCCACAAAGACGTTGCACTGCGTACGCTAGAGGGAGTATCAAGAGTCAAGGGCCGGGAGGGACCATGATGGAAGTCGAAATGAAAATTCGCGGGCTGATGATGGATCCGGTGACCAACATGCCCATCGTGGTGCTGAAAGACCAAGGCAGCGACACCGTGCTGCCCATCTGGGTGGGCGTTTACGAGGCAAATGCGATCGCCCTCGAGATCGAGAAAGTTACCACGCCCCGCCCCATGACCCATGACCTGCTGAAGAATCTGCTGGTCGGCCTGGAGACCATGGTGCGCAAAGTGGTAGTCACCGAGCTGCGTGACGACACCTTCTTCGCCGTCATCTGGCTGGAGCGCGAAGGCCAGACCATCAGCATTGACTCGCGGCCCTCGGACGCGCTGGCGCTGGCCTTGCGCATGGATTGCCCCATCTTCGTGGAAGATGAAGTACTGAAGAACAGCAAGCTGGCCAACACCGTCAGCGACCGCGTCTCGGGCGACGAGCTGCGCAAGTGGCTGGAGAACCTGGGCGAGGACGATCTGGGGCGTTACAAGATGTAGGTGCCGCACTTGGCAATTAGCATTTGGCACTTGGTCAAAAACGAAGGCTTACACCTGGTGCGAACCCAGTGGTCTTGAGGTCCGTGCAAGCTCTTGATTGACGCACAAGAATCGTCACCAATTGCCAACTGCTAAGTGCCAACTGCCGATTTCCCATGCCCGATTCTGCCGAACAACTGCAACGTATCTACCTCGCCGGCTTTGAACTGCAAACCTTCGACCGCTATCCCACTGCCGTCGGTGTGATTCGCGACGGCTGCATCGCCTTATTACGTTCGACGCCGGTCGGACTGCAGCTGATCGGAACGCCGGGCTGGCGGATGGGGGAAGTGCTCGGGGTGCTGGTCGAGAAGGACGGCCGGGAAGTCTTCCAGGCAAAATCTGAAGTAGTGGAAGCCACGCCAGAGCGGCTCGAAACGCTACGCAAGTTCAAGGCGGACCTGGAAGAGTTGTTGACGGCCACCGCGTGAGCAGGCTCCTGAGAAAGTCTCAACAGCAGATCCCTCGCCGGCTAAATCCGGCTCGGGATGACAAAAAATAAAGGCCTTGTGACGGCGCACCTGAAGGAGCGCCCCTTCAAAACACATCGAAACCCAGCTTTTTCGGCGGCCCGGTGACGGCAGCGGGTACAGGCGCGTCAGCTGATGATCGTCACCGGATAACGTTGAAGCTGAGAGTCAACCGTGATCAGGGTTGCGTCTTCCCCTAAACACTGCGCCACCAGCAAACGGTCGAATGGGTCGCGATGGTGCAGGGGAAGCTTTTCCAGCATTGCCAGATGCGAGAGCTGGATCGAAAGAACGCCAATTCTGTGCTTGACGAGCTGTCGCTGCAGGTAAGGCGCTAGGGGAATCGGCATTACGAACTTGCCAATTCCAACCTTGATGGCGATCTCCCAGGCACTGGCTATGCTTACTAGCACTTCGTTGTCCGAGTCTCGAATTACTTCTCCGGCCCGTGAAGAGAGTCGAGCGTAGTCGGAGATAGCCCACAGAAAAATATGGGTATCGAGAAGCACCTTCAACGATAAAAGTCCTCTTCGATCTCAGGCGGCAGAGGCGCATCGAAGTCGTCGGGAACGGTGAACTCGCCCTTGGCTAAGCCCAAGGGACGGGGAGATTTGTGGCTCTTGATGGCCACCAGGCGAGCCACCGGCTTGCCTGCCTTGGCGATGATGACTTCTTCACCTAAAGCCACCCGCTCGAGTAGCTTGGACAGGTGAGTTTTGGCTTCATGGATATTCACTTCCATTGCGCCAAAGTAGACTAAGTCATGAACTAAGTCAAGTAGGATCAGCCGACCACTCCGAGCTGCTCATCGCCCAGGCACTCTGGCTAGCCCGCTGATGTCGGAGGCACGGGCGACTCTCTCACAGCTAAAACCTGCCTACATGTCCAAGATTCCAAAGCGCTGTCGAATAAGATGTCGGTCTGGTAGAATCTTGGAATCTCGGAATCGTATTTAGGCGGGAGACCCGAATGGCAGATAACATAAGGGTGGAAGTTGATGTCGCCGCAGGCAAGCTCAGTCTTGAGTGCCCAGAATCTAGTCTCGATTCTATTCTTGCGCGCCTTGCAGATTTCTTGCCCAAATTTCGCAATCACGCTCAACCTGTGTCAGGGCAAACTCCACGCCACGCGCAGCGGGTCGAGGTCGACGAGCCGATATTGAAGCGGGGAAACAAAGCCGCGAACGGGTCGGCGGACGCTGGCGCCAAGAAGCGTGTTTCGGCCCCGGCGCGGGCAAGTGCAGCGCCCGAAGCGCGCCCAGAGGTACAGCAGTTGCAACTCAACGTTGACGAACCAGGACTCGTTGCCTGGGGTTCGCTGACCAAAGATTGGAAAAAGTACCTATGGATTCTTGAAGCAGCGCACAAGCGAAACGTCGACGGCCTTACCAACGGTGAGATCATCTACCTCATGGTGAAAACGTTCCGGGAAGCCCGCTCGCCGAAGGTTGTTAATAACCTAAAAAAGAAGATTAAGGATCGCTTTGTGCAGCCGCACACGGTCAACTCCGAAGGCAAGGTGTATTCCGTGTGGAGAATTCTTGCAGATGGCAGCAAGGAGGTAGTACAAGCTGCAGGTGCTGCTAAGGCATGAAACAGCGAATCAACGAGTTCCTTGATCTCTTCCCGGCGTTTCACCACTTGGGGCCGATGCCCCAGATTCTGTACATGATCTACTTCCAGGCGGTGGAGGAGGGCCGGGAATCGGCAAATCAGGCAGAGATTGAGAGCCTGTTTAGGCTTGCCGGCGTGGGAGTGCCGAAGAACCTCGGCCAGAAACTGGGCTATCTATGCGGCCGGGGTGCGAAGCTGCTGCCGCCCAACAAGGGTAACTACGAGCTTCGCCGTGAGGTCAAGCGGGAGATCGGCGAGGAAGTTCGTTCGATGCGCGGAGAATTCGCGCCGGTCGTAATTGATGACAATGGTCCGTTCGAGTTCAAGGATCGAACCTTTACAGATAAAAAGGTAGCGGCTCTGCTTGACGAATTGCGTCGGTGCTACGCTACGCAGTGCTGGAACGCCTGTGGCCTGCTTATGCGCATTATCATCGAGCGCACGGTTGACACTGTCGACCCGGCTGTGAAGGCCAAGAGCGGACTGAAAGACAAGCTCAACAAGTGCCGGGAGGTTAAGAGCCTCGCCAAGAGCGTGCGCGAGAGCATCGACCACCTGCACAGCGCCAAAATCATCGGTGATATTGCGGCCCATGACTCAACCATCGTCGTGGACGAGCCGGACATCCATCTCGCCCTGCCGCACTTTCGCGTCTTACTAAAGAGCGTCACAACCGTTTAGCACCTCGCTTGGGGCCTCCAATGACAGCATTTTCTGGTGGATGTCACCGGCTTCGAGGTCCGACAGCGTTTGGCGACTTGATCGAACGAAGTAGCCGCAGTTTGTCAGTGGATCTGAATACTTAACATAATATCTGTTATCGGACATTAGAGGTCGCCCCGTTTTGATCCCTCAATGCGGCGCCCATCCTCACCTAGCTGACATCAAGTCCCCCGCACGTACGGTGGGTCAGAAACTCAACTACCAGTTTCAAATAGTTATCTGTTCCAAGATAAACGGTGTGAAGCGCGGGAATTCGCGCATGGATGGCGCTCGCCATGTGGCCGGGCGAACGTCTAAATGGCGGAAAGAAACTGGAACACGTTACCGCTGGCGGGGTTTATGAAACAAACCTTTGGATGGCGAGTCGTTTCGACGTGTACTCTATTCACGCTGATCGCAGCAAGTGCCACTCTCGCACAAGAGCCCAAGCCTACTTATCCGAGCATGGCGCCCCTCTCCCAATACTTAATGTCTGATCGTGAGGCGGAGATCGCGCTGGCGCGTAGTGCTGCGCCCGAGGCGATTTCGAATGATGCCGAAATCCTGGTATTGGAGAAAGATGGATACAAAACCGCTGTTCCGGGACAGAACGGCTTTGTCTGCGTTGTCGAGCGGGCTTGGATGTCCAACTTTGATTCGCCTCAATATTGGAACCCAAAGCTGCGGGGACCTGTCTGCTTTAATCCCCAGGCAGTCCACTCGATTCTGCCCATCACTATCAAACGGACGACGCTGGTTCTGGCTGGACACAGCAAAAGCGAAATCATGGAGGCCCTGGCCGCTGAAGTCAGAAATAAGCAACTCCCGGATTTAGAGCCTGGCGCAATGTCGTACATGATGTCGCGGGGCGGCTTCCTGGACGATTCCGCAGGCCATTGGATTCCCCACCTGATGTTCTATACAGCTTTGGGCGTGAATTGGGGCGCCGACCTGCCGGATTCTCCGGTGATGCTGAACCCGCAATTTCAAGGGAAACCCGAACCCATCGACGTGCTCATGATACCCGCAGGCAGGTGGTCGGACGGAACGGCTGCACCCCTGATGTAATCGTTCGCCTCAGGAGAGATTAGCCAAGTCGATCTTCAGATCAGCACGACTTTGGGATGGAACAACGTCCCCGCTACCCGGCTTGCCAGGCAAACCAGCTCGGCTTGGCCAGCAAAGACTTTGACCCAGCGTGAGCGCGACATCTCCGGCAGGTTGACGCTGCGGCCGTGACGAATCTTCCCAATATCTTCCTCGGTGGCCGTGACGCAAGGAATCTCCGGCAAAACCCTGCGCGGATGGAACAGCAATTCCGCAACACCGCCGCGCGCGCAGGCTGCGGCGATATCTTCCAGCGTGTGGCTCTGGTCGATACCGAATTCGGCTACAGCCCTCCGGCGCAAGCTGGCCAGGTGAGCCCCAGTGCCTAGCTTTTGCCCAAGTTCATGGGCCAGGCTGCGAACGTAAGTTCCCGACGAAACCCGGCACTGGAACTGCACCAAGTCGCCCTCCAGCCCGCAAACCGTGAACTCCTTGATCTCAACCTCCACTGGAGCCAGTTCGACCTCCTGCTTCTTGCGAGCCAGCTTATAGGCGGGCACTCCCTTGATCTTCTTGGCCGAAAATGGAGGTGGAACTTGCTGGAGCAAGCCAACAAATCTCCCAGCCAATCCGAGTATTTCCTCAAGTGTTACATGAACTGCCTGAGGGGGACCGACCGGCTCGCCATCCGCGTCGTAGGTGTCGGTGGCGATCCCCAGCTTTATTGTCCCCTCATAGGTCTTTTCCGACGCAGAATAGAACTGGCAAAGCCGGGTCATGCGTCCCAGAACCAGTGGCAAAACCCCGGTGGCCATGGGATCGAGCGTGCCCAAGTGGCCGATGGAGCGCTCTCGCAGCAGGTTGCGGGCTTTCGCTACGACATCGTGCGACGTCCATCCCGCCGGTTTATCCACGACCATAACCCCGTTCAGCGGCATCCTTCTGCTATCGTGGAGGTTCCAAGGTGGTTTGGTCAAATCCCGGTAACGGCTCGCTGACGAGCCAACAAACGGAAGCCGCTTCCCTGCTAAGCCAGCGGTAACGCCCGATATGATTCCGCTGAAAGACGACGCTCCTCGCATCGGCACTCCTTACGTGAACTATGTGCTGATTGTGGTGAACTGCCTGGTGTTCTTGTGGTCGCTCAACTGGCAATCGCGCCCGCCGGAACCCAACCCCGAGGTTCTTACCATTCTCGGCGTTGTCCCGGCAAGGTTGAGTGTAGTGCTGTTTAATCAGGGCTACGTACCGTGGGACCTGATCTCGGGCCTCGGCATGCGTTATGTTCCAACCGTGAATGCCATCCTGCCGTACTTCACCTCGATGTTTCTGCATGGCGGGTGGCTGCACCTCATCTTCAACATGTGGGCGCTGTGGATCTTCGGAGACAACGTGGAAGACTACCTGGGGCATTCGCTGTACCTGGTGCTTTACTTTGTTACTGGAATCGCGGCGGGGTTGCTGTGGACGTTGTTTAACATCCACTCGACCATTCCCAGCGTGGGGGCCAGCGGCGCAATCGCCGGCGTGATGGGAGCATACTTCGTGCTCTACCCACGGGCGCGCGTTCTGACCCTGGTGCCGCTGTTCTTCGTATTCTTCATGTGGCTGCCTGCCTGGATCGTGTTGGGTTACTGGTTCATCGCGCAATTCCTGAGCGGAGCCGCAACTTCGATTTCAACTCACGGCGCAGGCTCGAGCGGCATCGCCTTCTGGGCGCATGTGGGAGGATTCATCGCCGGCGTCTTGCTCATCAAGCTCTTTCCTGCTCGCACCCGGCGGTATCATTACGGGTTGTAAGTCTTTTCACCACGGAGGCACGGAGAACACGGAGTATTTCCTTTCAAAGAGTTCGCTGGCCGCTAAAATTCCCTGTTTATCATGGACTTTTCAGTTGGGGAACGTGATTCCGATCAGCCTTGACCGTGGATGAACAAGCAAATGACAAGACAAACAGAGCCTTACTCCGTGCTCTCCGTGCCTCCGTGGTGAATAAGCCTTGTCACAGCTTTACAACGCCCCGGCGGCCGGATCCAGACTTATCTCTGACGGATTTACGTTGGGGGGCAGCAGGGCTGCATAGAGGACAGCCTGGGCTACGCTGTTCACATCGATCATGCGATCGCGGGGTGCGTTGGGCATGATCTGGTCCCACATATTGGTAGCGGTCGCGCCCGTCATCAGGGCCATCACGCGAACGCCGCGCGGGATCAACTCTTCGCGCAGCGATAGCGTGAAACCAAGGGCGCCGCGTTTGGCTGCGCTGTAGGTGGCGTAGTTGGGAAACACCTGCCTGGCCGCAGCCGACAAATTGTTGATGATGGTTGCTCCCGCTTTCATCAGCGGCAGCGCTGCCCGTGTGCAGAGAAAAACGCCAGTGAGGTTAGTGTCGATCACGTCGCGCCAGAGCTCCAGCGAAGTATCCTCGACGCTCAGAACCGGCTGGGTGATGCCTGCGTTGTTGACCAGAATATCGACTTTACCGAAGCGCTGCTTGACCTCGGCGAATAGGGAAGCCACTGACTCCGGATCGCGAACATCGCAGGCGAGCGCAACGACCTGCGGCGGTTGCGCTCCCCCGGCCGCCAGTTTGCTGATCTGCGTCGCACTCTTCTTCAGAACTGCCGCATCTCGCCCGGTGATGACCACATTGCAGCCTTCGAGTGCGAGAGTTCGCGCGATGGCGAAGCCGATGCCTCGGCTGCCGCCGGTGACGACAGCCACTTTTCCGCGCAAGCGCCGGCCGCTCAAAGCGGCTTTGGATTGTAGTTTTCTAGTGGACGGCGGCTTCTTCGCAGCCATCGATTAGATTCCGTTACCGTTCTTGGCGTGAATCAGCGAGAGAAATTCCTGCCGCGTCTGCTGCGCCCGGAAGGCGCCCAGCATCGATGACGTAACCGTTGCGGAATGCTGTTTCTCGACGCCGCGCATCATCATGCACAGATGTCGTGCCTCGACCACGACGCCAACACCCAGCGGCTGAATTACTTTCTGGATCGTCTCGGCAATCTGCACCGTCAGCCGCTCTTGCACTTGCAGGCGGCGGGCAAAGACTTCGACTAAGCGCGCAACTTTGCTCAGCCCAATCACCCGGCCTTTCGGAATGTAGGCGACGTGTACCTTGCCGAAAAACGGCAGCAGGTGATGCTCGCAAAGGCTGAACATCTCAATATCCTTCACGATCACCATCTCGTCATAGTCGACGCTGAAGAGCGCACCTTGCAGGATTTCTTCAGGTTCTTCGCGATAGCCTTTGGTGAGATCTTGCAGTGCCTTGGCGTAGCGCTGCGGTGTCTGGAGCAGGCCTTCGCGCTCGGGTTGCTCGCCCAGGCGAACCAGCACCTCGCGCATCAGTTCGTCCAGGCTGGCGCTGGTCAGGGTCGGACTTTCGATGGTCTGTTTCATAAGTAGCAACTAGCAACTAGCGACTAGCAATTAGCATTTGGCACTTAGCAGTTAGCCAATGCGTGAGTACGGGTGCCCCATTCTAGGCCTTCTTTTGGCCTAGGGTGGGGATGTTCTTTATATCCTCAGCTCCGCTCCGCCGGCATACTCGAAGCTGTTCATCATGGTTTCTTCTAGCCGTACCTTTTCAAGATGAGCAGCCTTAAAGCTTTGCTTCAAAATGTTGAAGATGACTTCGCTCAAGTTTTCCGTTGTCGGCACCAGGGAATTGAACTCCGATAGCACATTCAGATTTTCGTGATCGAAGCGCTCCAGAACTTCACGCTGCACTGCTTCATCCAGATCGACCAGGTTGCAAATCATGCCGGTCTTCGAATCGACTTGTCCGCTCACGGTGACTTCCAGCGCGTAGTTGTGCCCGTGTCCATGCGGATTATTGCACTTGCCATAGGCCGCACGATTCTCCTCCTCCGACCTGCCCTCCAGGTGCAGGCGGTGCGATGCGGAAAACAGATAGCGGCGCGTCAGATGGGCTTTCATGCTTCTCCGTAGAAATCGACGAACAGGTCAGGCAATTCGTAGACGCGCACCCGGTGCAACTTCGCGATGTTCAACTTACTCTGCAGCCGATTCCAAATCGCGATGGCCAGGTTTTCGGTGGTCGGAATCTGTTGGAAGAATTCCGGCACTTCCTTGTTGAGATGCCGATGGTCGAGGGCGTCGAGGACCTCGCGGTTCAAGATTTCTTTTAACTCTTTAAGATCGACCACAAAGCCAGTCCGGGGATCGATCTCGCCCTTCACCGTGACTTCCAGGGTGTAGTTGTGGCCGTGTCCATTCAGGTTGGCGCACTTGCCGAAGACGCGCTGATTCTCTTCCGCGGTGAAGTCGGGATTGTGGTAATAGTGTGACGCGGAAAACTCACATTTCCGGGTTAGGTAGACCATAATCTCCTGAAAGTCTAATCCGCTTGGAGTGTATGAGAGCCCTTCTGCCGTTCCTACGGGACTCGGATACCCTACCTCTGTACCCCAGCACTCCGCCCGCGGCTGCGTGCTGGGCTAAACTCTTGCGCCCTTCGGGCTCGATCTATTCCGATTCGCGCACTCCACTGCAGATCCTTAACTTTGCTCCTCGAGTTCCTTAGCCCGTTGCCGGCGGCAACCCCGCAGACGGCGATGTAGCCTCGTGGACCTTCCGTGGCATGTTTTTGCCGCCGTACTCGCGTCCCTTCCATTGCACCGAGCCTTGCTTATGAGAGATGTCGGAGTTCCACAAAAGTATAGCGAAAAGCGGCAGACCGAAAATCGCGAGGTTGCTGGATAACCAGTCGAAGTGCGCTCGCCGGATACGCTCCAGCATGAAACTCCAGAGTGCCAGGACTACACAAGCAGCTATGCCGGCTCTGGTTTTCTCTCCCTCAACTAACTTCAGCACTGCTATCGCGGCACAAGTGAAGAGGGCGGCGAACTCCACCAGCCGGCTCAACGCCAGCTTTCGCGGATGAGGAAACAGGAGCGCCAGATTCTTCGTCCAGCCCTCCCACATCTGGGGAAAGCTGCGATACATCCGGGTGCTGACCACGTCGGACATGCGAAATTGCAATCGACATCCGGCTTGCTTTACCAGCCTGGCGAGTTCCACGTCGTCGAGAATCGCTTCGGCCACCGCGGCATGTCCGCCTACCGCATCGTAAGCATCGCGCCGGATCAGCAGGTACTGGCCGTTGGCCGCAGCCAGCGGAGAATTCGGATCGCAGACATCTTTCGGCCGATAGGTCATCGCCAGCTCGGCGAAAATCACCGGCATCAGAGCGCGCTCGGCGAAGCTATGGACTTCCTGCTTCGGCGAATAGGAGAGCAGCGCCGCCCCGGAATTTTTCGCTTCCTGTAGTCCACTCGCGATTGAGTCGGAGGCGTGCTGGGTATCGGCGTCGGTGAAGAGAAGCCACTTCCCTCTCGCGACTTTAGCGCCACTCCAGGCTGCGTTGCACTTCCCGCTCCAGAACGGCGGTAGAGGATCCGCTGCGATCACGCGAATTGGAAAGCTCTCGGCAATCGCTCGCGTTCTGTCACTCGAGTGGTCGTCCACCACGATGATCTCGTAGCTTACGCCCGCTTGTCCGACCAGGCTGCGCAGACAGTCGGCCAGACCGGCCTCTTCGTTCCGTGCAGGAACGATCACCGAAACCTCGGGAAAGTTTTCCGACTCCACCAAAGTTGCACCATCGGATTGTGGTTGGTCAGTCCCCACGATTCCTTCCTCGATTATTATAAGAGTGTGAAGCGCCTCTTCTTTCCTGCCGTGGTCATCGGCTTGATTCTACTGGCCGGCTGTAACAGCGGCTCGCATCCTCCTCGCATCGGCAGTGCTGCTCCGGAGTTCACCATCACCGACTCGCAGCACACAATCGCGCTCAGCCAACTGCGCGGCAAGCCCGTCGTGCTGAACTTCTGGGCGACCTGGTGCCCTCCCTGCATCGAAGAGATGCCCTCGCTGGTACAGCTGCAAAAGCAGATGGGTAACAAGTTGACGATCCTGGCGGTCAGCGAAGACGCCGACGATGGCGCCTACAAGCAGTTTATCCGCGATCACAACATCGATTTGCTGACAGTGCGGGATACCCAGCGCAAAACCAACGAAGTGTATGGCACGTTCAAATTTCCGGAAACCTTCATCATCGATCGCAATGGAAAGATCGTGCGCAAATTCATCGGCGCCACCGACTGGACCGCTCCCGACATCGTGGACTATCTCAACAAACTGTAAGGAAGCTCTGGGTAAGTGAAAGCGAGTTCCCCCAGCGGCTAAAGCCGCGTTGATTTTCGGGTAGTTAACGGACGGCCTGAAAGGCCGTCCCCTTCAAAACCGGACTTGATCAGGGTTTCCTTAAGAATCACGCTCCTGTCAGAACGGCAGCCGGGCTGTAACCGGGGCGCAGAAAAGGAGAGGCAGGTTCGCCTCTCCTTGATTCTTTCTTACGTCACCGCTGCTTAGTACAGCCTGAAGTTCACCTCGACGTTGATCTGAACCGCGACCGGCTTACCGTCTTTCATCGCCGGCTCAAACTTCCAGTTGCGGACGGCCTCGATGGCTTTCTGGTCGAGCCCCATGCCCAGGGCGCGAGCTACCTTGATATCGTGGGGCTTGCCATCGGGTCCGACGATCAGCCACAACACGCAAGTTCCCTGGTACTTCGCCTTGCGAGCTTCTTCGGAATAGTCTGGATCGGGCGTATCCAGCGCGCGAGGAGCCGATACGCCCCCGCCCACGCGGAATACTCCGCCACCAATTCCGCCTCCATGACCAGGACCAACGCCCGGCCCAGAGCCCGAACCGATGCCGCCACCGGAGCCCGAACCAATCCCGCCACCGCTGCCGGTGCCATTGGACGGCGCCGATGGAACCGCGGACAACGGGTTACCGATATTGGGCATATTGGACGCCAGCTTAAGTTGGGGTGGCACCACCACAGTGGGCTCAACCGGAAGCTTGGGGTGGTCATTGCGAATCACGATCGCCGGAGGTGTGATCTGCTCCATCGCCAGCTTGGGAAGCTTGCCTTTCGGAGCCTGAAGCTTGTCCCGATCACCACCGCCTCCGCCACCACCCGAGGTTTGTTCTTTCTTTTTGGTCATGGGCAACTGCGGAGTGAGGTCCGGAGCGATCAGGGTCACCGTCTCCGGAGGCTTGTCCTGCTTGATGGCCCGGGCGCCCATGATCGAGAGTCCGATCAGTCCAGCAACCATGGCCACGTGTACCACCGCGGAAACTCCAGCGCTTTCTTTCTTGTAGTCGTACTCACCCCAGATTTCCCGGACCTTTACCGGCCTGGAAGTCAACACCAGGGGCGGCAATTTTTCCGGAAACAGCGCGGCGCGGAAGTTGTCCCTCAACGAGCGCCACAACGACTCGTCCATGTTGGTCTGGGGAAGCAGACGGAGATCTTCTTGTTGTTCGGACTGGGGAATCAGGGTCGGGTAAGCCATAAACTCGTCTCTAGTCCTCGGGCCGGGACGGCCAGCTATACTGCTGCTCCTCGATCAGTGGGGCCGCAATTCACTGTCAATCATTCCTGACGAAAACCCATAACGACGGTCAGGGTTGCGTGCCGGCTGCACTTGGAATTGTCCAAGGTGTAGCTGGATCTGCCATCTTTAGATGCAGAAATCCCCACATTGTTGTGTGATTTATCCACAGTACCTGAGACGCACCCTGGTAGTAAAGGCGAGCGGGAGATAAAGGCGGCTCATAGACGGGGATTTTGCCGCTCCCTATAATGAAAATGTAGCTTGCACGATTTTCATATTCCAGTAACCGGCAGGCGGGAGCAGAACGTAGTGCCGCTCGATCTGAAATCAACGCTGAACTTGCCTAAGACTGACTTCTCCATGAAGGCGAATCTGCCCAGGAACGAGCCCAAAATGCTCGCCCACTGGGAGGAAACCCGGCTCTATCACCGCATTCGAGAGGCGCACCGGGGGCGCCCCATTTATGTCCTGCATGACGGTCCGCCTTATGCCAACGGCCCCATTCACCTCGGACACGCCCTCAACAAAACGTTGAAGGATTTCGTCGTAAAGTCGCGTAATATGAGTGGTTTCGATGCTCCTTACGTCCCGGGATGGGACTGTCACGGCCTGCCGATCGAGATCAAAATTGACGATCTATTGGGCCGCAAGAAGCTCGAGATGGATCCACTGGCGGTGCGGGAAGAGTGTCGCAAGTATGCACAGAAGTTTCTGGACCTGCAGCGCTCGCAGTTCAAGCGCCTGGGCGTTCTGGGACGCTGGGAGCGCCCGTACTCCACCATGGATCCGCAATACGAGAGCGTGGTCCTGCAGACGTTCTACGCCTGCTACGAGCAGGGACTGGTCTACAAGGGACTCAAATCGGTGTACTGGTGCATCCACGACAAGACCGCGCTGGCCGAGGCCGAAGTCGAATACGAGATGCATACCAGCCCCAGCATCTGGGTACGCTATGCGCTGACCAGCGACCCGGCGAATGTCGATCCTGCGCTGGCCGGTAAGAAGAACGTTGCCACCATCATCTGGACCACGACGCCCTGGACGCTGCCTGCGTCGATGGCTGTCACCTTCGCTCCCGAAGCTGAGTATGTGGCGCTGGATAGCGGTGGATGGATCTACATCGTTGCCGAGCAACTGGCGCAGCAGACGATCGAGAAATGCGCCCTGGGCGAAACCAAAGAGCTGGCAAGGTTCCCTGGAAGCAAGCTGGAGTACGCAACGTTTGCGCATCCTTTCCTGGATCGCAGCGTGTTGGGCGTGCTCGGCGATTACGTCACCATGGACACGGGCACGGGCGCGGTGCATACCGCTCCGGCGCACGGTGCTGATGACTTCAACACCGGCGTGAAATACGGTCTCGACCTGCATTGCGATGTGGATGATGGCGGGATTCTGCGCAACGGATTGCCGGAATACAAAGGCCAGCAGGTTTTCAAGGCGAATCCGCTGATCGTCGAACTGCTGAAGAGTCGCGGCGTGCTGTTGGGGTTCGAGCGAATCGAGCACTCGTATCCTCACTGCTGGCGCTGCCACAATCCGATCATCTTTCGCGCGACTGAGCAGTGGTTCATCGCCATGGACGGCAAGCTTCGTCCGACCGAGCAAGCCCAAAGCTCTACGGATTCCAGTAGTTCGGTTGGAACTCTGCGCACCCGGGCGCTGGAGGAGATTAAGAAAGTGAAGTGGGACCCGGCGTGGGGCGAGGAGCGCATGTCCAACATGGTCGCCACGCGCCCGGACTGGTGTATCTCGCGCCAGCGCATTTGGGGCGTGCCCATCGCGGTCTTTCAATGTGGCGACTGCAATGAATTCCTGAAGGACCCCGCGGTAAACCGCCTGGTGGTTCAGTTGTTCGCCCGAGAGGGAGGAGATGCCTGGTACCGGTATTCAGCCGAAGAAATGCTGCCTGCCGGGACCAAGTGTGGCAAGTGTGGCAGCAGCAAGCTTCACAAGGAGATGGACATCCTGGACGTGTGGTTCGAGTCAGGTTCGAGCCACGCTGCGGTTCTGGGACATGAGCCCGGACTTCCCTGGCCTGCCGATTTGTACTTCGAAGGTGGCGATCAGCATCGCGGGTGGTTCCAGTCATCGTTGCTGTGTGCCGTGGCGACCCGGGGCAAGGCTCCCTACCGCAGCGCCGCAACCGCTGGATGGACGCTCGATCCGCAGGGACGTGCCATGCACAAGTCGCTAGGCAATACGGTTGATCCGGTTGAAGTCACGGACAAACAGGGCGCCGAGATCATTCGCCTGTGGGTCGCGTCGGTAGATTTTCGCGAAGACGTGATGGCCTCGGATGAGCTGATGCAGCGCATCTCCGACAGCTATCGCAAGATCCGCAACACATTTCGCTACATCCTGGGCAATCTCGACGGCTTCGATCCGGAGCGCGACGGCGTCGCGTTCGCCGAGATGCATTCGCTGGACCAGTACATCCTGCTGCGCGCGGCCGAGGTTACCAAGGATGTGCGCGAGCACTACGACAGCTTCACGTTTCACCGCCTGTATCAGCGGTTGAAGGATTTCTGCATCGTCGATTTGAGTTCGATCTACTTCGACGTGCTGAAAGACCGGCTGTATACCTCGGCTCCAAAGTCGGTGGCACGACGCTCGGCCCAGACCGCGCTATGGCGATTGGGAGATGCGCTGGTGCGGTTGCTGGCCCCAGTTACGAGCTTTACTTCAGAGGAAGTTTGGGGATTTCTGCCGAAGGTGCCGGAAAGTCCCGATAGTGTGCACCTCACGCTCTTCCCTGCCCCGGAGGATCTGACTGGCCCCTTGCCAGAGGGTTTCGATGTGGTTGCTATGAATAGTGATTGGCAGACGCTGTTGTCAGTTCGGGACGAGGCACTGAAGGTTCTGGAGGCGGCGCGTGCCGAGAAGAAGATCGGCAGCAGCCTGGAAGCGCAGGTTCATCTGGCGGCTCCGGAAAGCATTTATCCGGTGCTGGCACGTTATCGCGATCAGTTGCGCTATCTGTTTATCGTCTCGGACGTGGTGTTGGAGAGAGCTTCCGCCAGTAACGGCGACATCGGGCTGGCGATCACGGTGACTAAAGCTCCGGGACAGAAGTGCGAGCGCTGCTGGAACTATTCCATCCACGTGGGCGAAGATAAGAATTATCCCACGGTGTGTGAGCGTTGCAGCGCCGTTTTGTCGGAAATCGAAGCCGCGGCCCCGATCCATTAGGTGGCAAGCTGCGCTTCCCCCTGCTTCTTTCCTGCGGGTGGCAGCGTCTAACAGGAGAGGTCAGTTCGGACTGGCATGAACGGTAGCACTCAACAACGACACGCCATGCGCAAGTATTTCTTCCTGATTGCAGCCCTGGTATTACTCCTCGATCGCCTGGCCAAATGGGCGGTAGCGAGCAATATCCCGCTGCACGAAAGCGTGGTCGTTATCCCCGGCCTATTCCATCTGACCCACGTGCAGAATACCGGGGCAGCGTTTGGATTGTTTGCCGACTCCTCCGCCCAGTGGAAGGTGGGCGCGCTGGTGAGCTTCTCGGTAGTAGCGCTCGTAATTGTGTCAGCCCTGCTGTGGAAGAACAGCCATGCCTGGAGCACCACGACCATCGGACTGTCGCTCATCCTGGGTGGGGCGACCGGCAACTTGTGGGACCGCATGGTAAGCGGACACGTGGTCGACTTCCTCGACTTCTACGTGGGCAGCTATCACTGGCCGGCCTTCAACGTCGCCGACAGCGCGATCGTGATCGGCGCCATCCTGCTGGTGTCGGAAATCGTCTTCGCCAAATCGGCCAATGAGACGGTGAAGACCAGCGGGTAGTTGTCCGATATCGGCGGATGTAATTATCCTTTAATTCCGGCTGTTGTAAAATTCGGTTCCTGATCTGCACAGGAGCCGAAATGAATTCTCCAACCCCAAAAATGCAATTTGTTTCCGATGTCATCGACAACGGAGAGAACGGATCACTGCTGAATGCGGCGGAGTTTGAGGCATCGCCCGGTGTGTTACCGCCGGAAGCCCTGACCGGTAAAGTCGAGCCGCTCCCCAAGAAGGTCACTCTAACCAACCTTCCAGCCATCGCAATGCAGGGGACACTCGCCCACCTGGGAAGCCCGGGCTCCTGCGAGGCGCAATCGTTTGGCTACGGCCTTGGATCGTACACTGCGGCCCGAAGTCCCGATGGTTCGGCCAAATGGGATGCGTCTTTGGCAGAGAATGAAATCAGCGCCGCCTTTCTCTACAACTTCCAGCACAACCAGGACGGCAGCCAGTGTCCGAAGGGCTCCGGGTCCCTGGGATATCTCGACCAATTGATCGCGCATGGGGCGCCCAGCGCGTATGACATCCCTTACTACCCGGTTTGCTGCTACTTGAATGACATCACGCTCGATCCTGACTTTCCGGATATGACGCGCTTCCGCCTGGGCAGCATGGCCACGTTCAAGATCAGCGACGATCCCGAGGGTGCTGTCGGTTTGATCAAACAGTTATTGGCTGCCGGGAATGCGGTGGCGTTCTCCGGTCGCGTGCTCAAGAACTATTCCAATCCAGCGCTGGACGACGGCATCCTGTGCGAGACCGACATCATTCCACACAGCGGACATGGCCAGGTGGTTGTAGGTTATGACGATGAGATCGGGCCGCCGGGGAATCCCGGAGCTTTTCTGATTCAAAACAGCTATGGACCTTTGTGGCCGCCGATTCCGAACAGCTCGAAAGCGCCTCAGGGCAGGCTCTACTGGTCCTATGAGACCTTCCTCAAGACCCAGCGATTGGCGGCGACGGCCTATCCTCTGGAAGTTATGGCGGTGGTTGGCACGCCTTTAACCACGACAGGCGAGCCCGCGGCGAGCGTGAGCAAAGCGTATCAGTGGGCGCCGGACAGCGGCCAGGGGGTCTGCCTGATCGCCATGCTGCAGTTCGGAGGGCCGGTCACATTGCTCAGCGTTGAATTCATCGAGCCATCCACGGGAACGACGGTTACCGGCGGATACTCGCGCAATATCAACAATGGCTATGTCTATATGAAGCGCACGGACGGGAACCAGTTCATTGCCGGCGACTGGGGCATCAACCTCGGCGCGAAGGATATGAATGGAACCGCGGTCAATTATACCGGCACGCTGACGATCGCGAGCGCGCAGCCAGCTTCTCCTCCGGCGGCGGTCATTGGACCCAATACCGTGATCACCGACACCACCGGACAGGACGCGAGCGTGATGTTGGGCACTGGCTGAGCAGGCGGTCGGCCTTAGCCACTTGGAAAACGCCAGCCGCAACGCGGCGGGATGGGGTTAGGCGGGGGCGTGAGCCCCCGTCGACCATTAGAGCGGCAGGCCGAGCCGCAATGCGGCGACACCGCACTACGTGATCGGCCTCACCGATTCTGTGCACTTTCGCGGATACTCTGCGACCATGGCCGACACCTACACCAGAATCCTTGTTCATTGTGTTTTCAGCACCAAGGCGCGACAAGCGCTGATCTCAGAACCTCAGAAACTCTGGACGTATCTTCGCGGGATTGCATGCAATCGGGGCGTTGATATTCTTGCAATTGGGGGCACCTCAAACCACGTGCACGCGTTGGTTGCGCTTTCGTCCAGTTTGACCATGGCGCAGTTGGTACGGGACCTCAAGGCGAACTCATCTCGACACCTTAACGAGAAAGTACGCGGATTTGCCTGGCAGGATGGATACGGTGCGATCAGCGTTAGCCCGTCGCAGGTTGAGATCGTCAGAAGGTACATCGAAATGCAAGAGGTTCATCATTCGAAGCGGAACTTCGAAAGTGAGTACGTTGCCATGTTGGACAAGTCCGGTTTGGCGCATTCGGCGCAGTAACGTGTTCGATTGACATGCCTTGGAACGGTCCTGCCGCGCTAGTCAGAGTGTCGCCGCTCACGCGGCTCCGACCGTTTTCCCACGCTTTGCGTGGGCTTACGCCCACGCCTAACCCCATCCCGCCGCTGTGCGGCTAGACTAGGGTCATTGCGAGGTTGGCCTCGATACACCGCAGGGAACGATGCATCCACCTCTCCATGTAATCCGGGTGGGCTGCCGATAAGGATGTAGTGAATGTCTAATACTGAAGACTGAGAGCTGACAGCTGATAGCTGAGAGCTGACGGCTGACAGCTTCTTCACGGCGTGCCGTACACCTTCTTATACACTTCGGCGTTGCGTACGATGGCTTGCACGTATTCGCGGGTTTCGGTGAAAGGGATGGACTCGACAAATTCGTCGATGTCACGATAGTTCCCGCTGGCTCGCCAGTCCTCGACTCGCCCCTCACCCGCGTTGTAGGCAGCAAGCGCATACTCAACTTGGCCGCCGAAATGGTCGATCATCTGGCGGAAGTAATGCGTTCCGAGTTCAATGTTGGTCGTTGGATCCAGCAGCGAGTCCGTGCTGTAGTGCGATAGTCCTTCTTTCTTGGCCTCGCCCTTGCCGGTTCGGGGCAGCAACTGCATCAATCCATAAGCCTCGGCGTGCGAAATCGCGCTGGGATTGAATTCCGATTCCTGACGAATAAGCGACGCGACCAAGTACGGATCGAGGCCATTCTGTTCCGAGTACGTCCGTAACGCATCCCAGTACGGCCGCGGGAAGAGTCCCTGCCAGTAGGGCGGAGGCAGCGCGCTCACGTCCATGGAGAAATATCCGGTGATGGCATGCTTCAGGGCTTGCAGGGCGCGATAGTACTCGCCACCGCTAGTGTAGATTTTCGCGATTTCGATCATCTCCCAGCAAGGGCCGCTCGTGCTGCCCGCTTGTAGCTCACGAACCGCCAAGTCAGTCATGCCCGCGTTCTGCAACAGCTTGGCGCGGTTGTAATGAAGATCGTCCTCGGGAGGATCGGTGATCTGCGAGACCGGATCAAGCGGCGTCGCTGACGATACATGTTGCAGCGCGGCCACCGTCACCGCCGGCTCGATTGGCAAGGTTGCCAGACGTTTGCGCGCCAGCACGCCGTAGTAATAGTTGCGGTAGCGATCGGACAGCCTGGTGTAATAGGCGCGGGCTACGCCATACTCGCGATCGTCCTCGGCCATGCGACCGCGCCAATACATGGCATTAGGAACTTCGTTGGTTCCGGGATAGAACTCAACCTGCTCCTCAAAATATTTCTTGGCCTGATCCTTGCGACTCTGACGATAGGTGAGCCAGGCGCACTTCCAGTGCGCATACGCGGCTTTGTTGCCCTCGGGAAAGCGCTCGTGAATTTCGCGATAGTAGTCGATAGCGCGATCGTAATCCTTGAGCAGCAGATACATGTTGCCAGTGCTCAGCAGTGCCGACTCCAGCCAGGGTGACTTTGGTGTGGTCGCGCGCATGTGCTGCAGGATGGTGTCGAGACCAGCTTCGTCCTTGGCCTCGCGAGCGATCTCGGCGCGCTGATACCACTTCTCGGCGCTGGCTTCGCTGCCGTCATCCGGGATGCGATCCAGCGCTTCGCGGGCAGCGCGCGTGTTGCCGTCCTTCATGTAGGAGTTGGCCAGCTGAATCAGTCCCGCCGACTGCTGACCAGCCGGAGCCAGGTCGACCACGTACTGATACTCTTCCGCCGCAGCCGGGTAGCGACGTGCCTTGTAGAGCGCATCGGCGCGCTTTAGATGGTCGCTGTAAGTTGCCGGCGGGAGCGTTGCGGCTTCGGGGATCTTTCTTAGATCAGTGGCAGCCTGGTCGGCCGTGTAATTGGTCGCATAGTTGTAATAGAGATGTCGCAGGATCTCGGCGCCGGCGCGGCCTGCGCCATTCTGCACGTAAGCTTTACCAAGGAAGTATTCCGTCTCGGCGCTGGCAGGCACGCGATGCGCTTCCAACATCCTGATCGCCTCAGTCGGCTGATTCGTGGCCAGCAAAGCTTTGGCATACGAGATGGTGGCGTCATGATCGTAAAGCGAGTCGGGAAAACGCGTGCCGAAATCGCGCAGATAAGCGAACGACTCCTCGGGATTATTGCTCAGTACGTATGAGTTGCCGATGAAGAATGCGGCATAGTCCTTCAACTCGCCGATCTGCGGTTGCGCCTTCTGGAGCGCAGTGATCGCGGCCGGATACTGCGCGTCAAGATAATGCGCGTAGCCGATGGCAAACCAAGCTAGCGCGCCCGCCTCGGTACCGGCGTGAGTATGAGCGTAGGTTTCGACTCCCTCATAGGCGGCAGGCGTGCGGAACTCGACCAGTTGCCGCGCCATGGGCCGCAGATCATTGGAGGCCACAAAGCTGCGATGCATCTGGTGAGCGCGGGCTGCGGTCACCTTCTTGCGAGAGTGTTGCGAGTGCGACGAGGCGGTCTTCTTCTGCGCTGAACTGCTTGATTTATGCGCCGCCGTCGAAGAGGCAGACTTCTTCTTATGAGTTGGGGTGGTGCTGTCTTGCGCGAATAGGCCGCTGCTTGACCAGATCAGCAGGCAGGCCAGAAGGACGATAAAGCGGCTCACGGGTTTCACTGGCATCAGTGTAGCGCGGTTGTTTCCCGTCGACGACTACAAATCGTTTACAGAATCGATTCCTGTCTGTAACATCCGCACAGCTGCAAGGCACGTATCATAAGACGTGGGCTATGCCGTGAGTTAACCGTCGAAAGGCCAGGTTCTCTCGAAAAATCCAAAAAAATGCTTCCCCCCGGTTTCCCGAATCCGGTTTCGAGTAGGTACAATAGACAGGCATTCGTTCCGGGGGCTGTAAAATCCTGAATCTGCATAAACATGGGAACCATCCAACCAAAGGTAGCAGAACCAGCAGGCGATGAATTAACTCTGGTTCATGCGGCGAAAGCCGGCGACATCAGCGCCTTCGAGGAGCTGGTGCGGCGGTATGACCGCAATGTGTTCCGGATCGCGCAACACATCACGCAAAACCGCGAAGACGCGGAAGATGTGGTGCAAGATGCGTTCCTGAAGGCGTACCAGAACCTGAAGAACTTTCAGGAGCAGTCGAAATTTTATACCTGGCTGGTGCGGATCGCGGTGAATGAAGCGCTGATGCGCTTGCGCCGCCGGCGTCCTGAGCGAATGGTGTCGCTGGACGAGGACATCAAAACCGAAGAAGATTCCATGCCGCGCGAAGTCGCGGACTGGGCGCCGAATCCGGAACAGTTGTACACGCAAGGCGAACTAAAGGAGATCCTGGGCAAAACGATCCAGGGCCTACCGCCAAGTTTTCGGACGGTGTTTGTCTTGCGCGATGTTGAAGGGCTCTCCACCGAAGAGACGGCGGATGCCTTGGATTTGAGTATTCCGGCAGTGAAGTCTCGATTACTTCGTGCCCGGCTGCAGTTGCGAGAGCGTTTAAGCAAGTACTTCAAAAATCGTACGGGTGGAGATGGCAAACAGTGACCTGCTCTGATTTTCTGAAAGAGCTCACCGATTACCTTGATGAGTCAATGGACGCCCAAACACGGGCGGAATTGGAAGATCACCTCCAGTGGTGCCATAACTGCTACGTCGTTTGCAACACGACGAAGATGACCATCGAGATTTACCGCGACTCCCATCTGTACGAACTTCCCGACGACCTGCGCGGAAAGCTGCGCACGGCGATCATGTCGAAGTGCCAGGGCCACAACGCTGACTGCGGTGGAAGCGCTGCCAAGAATACATCAGCTGCGCCGTCCGGTTCCATCACACCCAAGTAAGCGCGCGAATCAATAGCGCTACTTCGAGCGCTGCTCGGGTCTGTTCGCTGGTTGTCCTCTCTCTTGCCTTCAGAGACCCCTCTTTTCGGTACGCTCCTATCGAATCGCCACTTATCGGCGATGGTGCAGCATCAACGTTACGCCCTTCAAAATCGCCGCAGAAGGTAACCCATCTCGATTTTGGCTTGTATCAGGGCGCGACTTTTAGTCGTGCCGGACGACACGCGAGCGAGATTCGGGCTTCAGCCCCTGCAAAGAACGAACCTCAGGGGCTAGAGCCCAAGTCATAGTGGCCCGGTTTGCGCCACGGCTGAAATAGCCTGCCCTGAGCGCAGCCGAAGGGTGCCCTGACACAAAACCTATGCGCGGCGATTTATGAGATAGCTAGATAGTTTCTAGTCGGCAGGCGCTGTATTGAAATGGTAGAGCCGAATTGTTTTGCCGACCGTGCGCTGCGGTTTGTATTTTCCCAGCCAGCCGAAATCCTCCGGCCTCGTTCTGATATTGAATTCACTGATGGCGATCCAGCCAGAGGGCTTCTGGTTCGGCTGAAGCGGTTGCCACGGCGGCAACCCTAAGCTCGGGCGCTTGAGGTTGGCTGAGCCTTCATAGGCAACCCAGAACGAATCGACATGCTGTTGCTGAAGCACAGCAGAGAGCCGTTTGAGATCTTGCCCCCAGTCGAAGTCGCTGTCGATCAGGATGCTGCTGGCGTACGGCGCGGCAAGCTCGTTGAAGTACGGAATAAAATCTGGCGCCGCGCGAAAGCAGGTAACAATGCTCCAGACGACTAGGATGGCGGCTGCGCCTTGGTAAGCCAAGGTCTTCCTTCGACTACCGCTGACCTGCCACAACCAGAAAAAGCCAAGCGCTGCGAGCATGGCCAGGAACGGATAGATCACCAGAATATGGCGCAGGCCCAGGTTTACCGGGCTCACCATGGCGACGAAAAGCGGGCCGGCGATTCCAATCAGCGGAACGGCCACGCCGGGTAGTCTGGGCCGGACGAACGCCCGCGCTGCCCCAAGGATTGCCAGGAGAAGAAAAGGAATCGGCGTCTTGACCGCAATCGCAACCGGGAAGAAGTACCAGCGCCCTCCGAAGTAGGTTTGTCCAAACAGATAGGCGATGCGCTTTTTCGTGGACAGGCCGAAGGCTTCGGCCAATCCTTTAAAGAATTCCGGCGCGGGCACCCAGCGAAAGAAAAATACTTTGGCGACCGCAGGAGGCAGTTTGGACAGTTCGGCCGCTTCCACTGATCTCACCTGTCCTTCATGGAGAATGGGGCCGACCGAAAACCGATAGCCCGCCCAGATGATCAGCACCAGCGTCAGGCTGGCCACGCCAAAGTATTTCCACGAAGGGGCAGGCTGCTTTTTGGTGAGGGCGTAAACATAAAGTGCCAGACCAGCAACCGCGAGATAGGACAGACCTGACAATTTGGCCAACAGTGCGAGTCCGATGGTGAGGCCGGCGAGAATTGCTGACGAAAGTTTCGGAGCTTGCAGGAAATTCCAGAAGCACAGGAACGCCCAGAAGAACATGGCCGTAAACGCCAGATCGGTGGTGGCCACCGACGCATTTGCCAGCACCGGCGGACAGAACACAAAGAACACAACAGCGAGCGCGGCAGGCCAGCGTCCGTAGTAGCGGACCATAAATCGCCACAACACGAAACAGGCAAGCCAGAAGAACGGCAATATGCCCAGTCGGGCGAGGGTCAACGTCCTCTGGTAGTGGCCCTGATACTCAAGAATCGCGTTCGCTTCATTCCAGACATTGGGATTGCCTTGACTGCGGGCGCCATCGAGATAAGGGCCGAGCGCGACGGCGATTCGGGCGAGCGGAGGATTCAGCGGATCGTAGGAATACGAACCGGTATCCAGCCATTCCATCCCTGCCGCAACGTGTTCTCCTTCATCGAAAGTCTGGCTGAAGACCGAATAGGTGTGGACGATCAACAGCGTCGCCACGAACACGGAAAGAACAGCGATGAGCGCGGGCAGAAGAACATCCCATCGCCGTCGGTCGGTCGCAGACTTTTGCCAATCCACCGATCCCGGCTCACGCGGCGGCACGAGAGGTCTCATTACCTTTCCGCGATCAGGTACTGCTCGATCTTCCCGTCGGGCATTTCGTAAATGATGATGACCAGATTCTTGGACAGGTAGCTCACGGAGTAAGTTCGCTCGGTCATTCCGCCCCGGGAGGAAAATCCGCTTTGCGAAAAACCTTGGGGAGGGCCTAACGGTCCCAGACTGCTGGCGTAGTCCTTCAGCGCCTGCTCCGTGAAGTACGCATTCGCATTGTCGGTGAACAGCGAGCGGTCAATCTTCCCTTGCTGCAAGCCGTCATAGATCTTGCGGATGGCTTCGTCCTGCTTGGGGTCCTGCGGATTTTCTGCGCCGACCAACAACGAACGAACCTGGCTGCCAATCTCGGAGGCCGCCTCGGCCGCGTCCTGATTGGTAAGTACCACGACCGCCATCTTGTCGTCGGGCAGCACAATGTTGTCGGCCGTAAACCCGGAGACCTCGCCACCGTGTTCGAGTACGCGATGACCGTTGGCGCTGGTGACAAACATTCCCAGCCCGTAACGCGTGCCCACGCCATTCTTCAGCACCACTTCTGTTTCCATTTCGCGGTAGGAGGCTGGCTTCAACACGGTCTGGTCGATGATGGAGATGTCCCACCGGGCGAGGTCCGCGGCGGTCATGGCAAGTTCGCCGGCGGCGAACATCCAGCCCCGGCCTTCCTTCGGTGCGGGACGCGGCGGCCCCAGAGCATAGCGCAAATATCCGCCGGGGTCGGTGGGCGGCAACTTGTTCTCGTTGGTGTCAGCCACGCTCTTCATGGCCAGCGGAGTGAAGACTCGCTGGCTGAGAAACTGTAGAAGCGGCATGCCGGAAACTTTCTCGACAATCACGCCCGCGATCACATAATTCGTGTTGCTGTACTGCCACTTCGTGCCGGGATCGAAGTCCAAGGGCTTGCGCGCCCAGCGATCCATGATGCCTTCGGCGCTGATGGGCTGCAGCATCAAGGGAGGAACGTAATCCTGCGGCCAGTAGTCCTGGTAGCCGGAGGTATGCGACAGCAGCTCGCGAATCGTGATCTCATTGCCGCGCGTGAGGCCAGGAACATACTTCGACACCGGATCGTCCAGCGAGAGCTTCCCTTCCTCAGCCAGCAACAAAATGGCCGTGGCCGTGAACTGCTTGCTGATGGAGCCGATGCTATAACGCATTGCGGAAGTTGCGGCAGTGTTGGGATCGAGACGCGCGTCACCATAGGCCTGCACATAAGCAATCTTGCCGTTTTGCACTATCGCAACCGAGGCAGAAGGAACTCCAGTCGTCGCCAGCACCTTGTGGGCGATGTCATCAACGCTACTGCGCAACTGCGGCGCCAGCGTTGGCTCGGTCTGCGCACTCGACGCCGCCACGGCCGCGAATAAAAGAAGTAGTACATAAACGACCGGATATTTCGATACGACGGTACGCGACACACGCATGGCAAGCCTCAGTAGAAGAGATGAGAACCGATTACACTACCGCATCGGCATTGCCGGAACAAGCGCGGGCTTACGGACTGTATCAAAAGTGCCTGGAGGTTTCGATCGCCAGGTTTCAGACGATAGGGCGAGGTGCGATCAATTTGGCTTGCAGGAGTAAGCGTACAGCAGTCAGCCATAACACCGCTGCCATAGTCAGTCCCGCCCAGAGCAGCCGCGTGCCGGCCTCGTGGATCAGCGAACACCCGAGCACACCCAGGACGGAGAGCGCTCCCGTCCAATAGTAAAGCCGCACTTCAAACACACGCGCCAACGGAATGAAATGCAGGCCGACGATAACGGCAACCGCGATCGGAATCCAAATGCTCAGGCCGAGACGCGCCAGCAGCATCGCGCAGAGCCAAATCAAAGCGCATTCGATTCCAAATATGATTCCAAAGAGCATGCCGGCGCGCTTTCCTTTGGCCGCTGCGACCGGATCGGGGATGCTAGGGATGTTTCTTAAAGCCCTAAGCCGCATGACGCATAGCGCGAGCAATAGGATGGTTGCCACAGACGCTGCTGGAATTGACCAAGCGGGGTGCGCAGGCCAGAGGGCAAGCGCTACGATGCACCACGCGGAGCCGAAAAGCGTGAGGATGGCGGCGCCCGCAACGCTGCCACGGACATGCGCTACGGTCGACATGCCCTTCACGATACCGATTGGATGGGATGCGGGCAACCGGTAAGGTGTACCTTCGGACACTGACCGGGCTTTAGCCATTCGGTCGGAGTTGGCTCAGGTTCGGAATTGGGAGGTGCCGGGGATGGTCTGATTAAGCGTGGGCGAAGTCCCTCCGCGGCTAAAGAGGCCGCTGAAAAACTCGAAAAAAGCAGATCCTCGTCGGCCTGAGGCCTCCTCGGATGACAAACTAAGGACTTGTACGGCGCAGCTAAAGCTGCGCCCCTTCAAAATCCTGTACAATCTGGCTTTTTCAACAGCCTGTAAAGCCGACATGATTTTGCGCCACTTACGGAGGTGCCGAAAGGCCGTCCCCTTCAAATACTGGACTTAATCAGGGTTCCCTAGGAATTGTGCTCTGATTTCTGTTCGGCAGGAGGTGCCGCATCGCTTTCGGCCGAGCCAGCGGCCTGCGGCTCGCCGCCCCGGCCCGCTGTCCCGGCAGCAGCGGCGCCGCTTGAGTTGGGAAGTACGTAGCCATCGAGCAAACGATGGTGCATGCTATAGAGCGCCAACTCCAGCCGGTCGGTCACCTGTAGTTTGTCGTAGATCTTGCGCAAATAATTCTTCACTACTTGCTCGGTTGTGCCCACCTCGCGCGCGATGTCTTTGTTCTTCATCCCTTGCGTGACTCCGCCGATGATAAGCATTTCCTTTTCGCTGAGACGCAACTGTTGCTTGGGCGCCGTGCCTTGGAGTGCTTGAGTGCGGTAGGCCTCGATGACCCAGTTGACTCCTTGCTTGTCAAGCCAGGTTTCTCCGGCTGCAACTTTGCGAACACAGCGGACCAGCAGATCGGGGGAGACGGCGCGGGCCAGGATGCCTCGCACGCCGCGGCGAAGATAATCGACGGTTTCCTGCTCTCCGGCACGAGGCGTCACCAGAATCAGCTTGGCTCCGGGGAGCGCTCGTCGCGCTACTTCGCTGATGGCGTCGGCAGGAGTCGGAGACAAACCCGCTTCAAACAGCACCACATCGGCGGGTACGGTGGCGACCGCATTCAGGGTTTGAGTCATGTTTTCGGTTTGCGCCACCACGTCCAGGTCGCTTTCCAGCGCCAGGATCTTACTCATTCCGACTCGAAAGATGGCTTCGGAGTCGGCCAGGATGATGCGGATCACGGAGGAACTGGCATCGCTGGGAGATTGCTCCGGATAGGGCGAGGCCACAGCCTCCGCATCGGCTCCGTTACGACGACCGAGTTGCTTACCCCAGCGCGGCAGTTTAGAGCCGCTTGAAGTGGTATTCATCAATCACCACCGCAACACTTCGTCCTGCATCTTCCTCGGAACAACGCACGACACGGCCAGTGCATATCACCTGCACGGGATGACTCGTGCCCAGAACTTCCACCGGCATCTCGATGGTGAACTCCACCGGCGAATCAACTTCAATGTCGGTTTCAGTGTGAAATAGAATGCCGCCGGCAGAAATATCCGTCGTCCGGGCGTGGTATTCGGCAGTTGGCGTCTTTAACGTCACCTGCAGGTGAAGTGGAAAGCGAATCGAATTACGAAAATCGAACTGATGGCCAGCAGACATGGTGAGACCAGAATATCCGTAAAGGCGCTGAACGGATCAATATGGCGTGAAACAGTTTGTTACTAAAGTACCATCACCCTTAATTACTGCAAGAGGAAAATGCAGGGGTGAAGACAAACTCGCTTGCTGAGATGGAAGGGCGTTTGAGGGAGATGGCCGAAGTCGATATTTAACGATAACCGGAAACGACCTCAATCACTAGCTGAGAAATAAATCTCTAACACGATGATTCGTAGCGACTTAAACGTTACGACGGCCCGCAGTATTCCGGCTGTAAGCTTCAGAATTTTGTGGCTTCGGTGAAGTTGAAGTCGCGGATTTTCATGGGAGGCACGACCATGTCCATCGACTCCTCGCCGCTGGCGCGAACCGGCGTTCCCAGGGCTTCGACGTTTTGCAGCATGTGGAGCAGGCTTTCGTTAAAGCGAAAGTTGAGGATGCCCCCTCGCAGCTTTCCCTGCTCAACCAGAAACGTGCCGTCGCGAGTCATGCCGGTAAGAATCTTCTCGTAAGGATCGACTTCCCGGATATACCACAGCCGGGTTATCAATATGCCGCGGTCGGTGGCGGCGATCATCTCTTCTATGGTTGGCGACGAACTTGACGCAGCGGATTCGAACACTATATTCAGCGGAGCTTCGCCCATCTCGTTGGGCAAAGCCAAGCCGTGTCCGGTGGGATTAACCGGGCCCACCCGGCCGGCCATTTCCGATTGCAACATGCGGCGCGCGCTGGAGCGCGCGTAAGTAACCCGCTGGACTACTCCCTTATCGATTAACTGCAAACGGCGGCGCCGCATCCCTTCTCCGTCGAATGGCGCGCCGGACTGAAGTGGGTGATAAACATCGTCCCAGACCGTGATGTTCTCGCCGAAGGTTTGAGTGCCGATGCGGTCGTTCAGAAATGAGCGCTGATCCAGGAGGGCCGAGCCTCCAAAATCCCAGAACATGAAACCCACTGCGTCGAGTACCGCGGCAGGTTCGAGGATTACCGTGTACTTGCCGGGCGGCAACTCTCGCGGATTCTTCGACGTGATCGCCTTTTCGGCGGCGACCTCCGCAAGCCGCCGGCAGTCGAGGTCGGCCGCATCCGGCGAGTTCGCTTTTTGCCATCCAGAAGAATTATCGCCCAGCATGGTGACGGAAAGCTCGGCCAGAGTTTGCTGATGCCAATCGGCAACCCCACGGGAGTTGAAGATTCCCTCGACAGACTCGGCGGAGGAAGCGATGCCGGCCGCAGTCAGGCCGTGCTTCTTGGCAACATCGACCATGACGGCAACCGAGCGGGCACGATCTTGCGGAGTCAGGCCGGCTGTGCTCTCGAAGGAGCGTTGCAGCGGGATAGCGCCGGAGTCGGCGGCGTTGCTCAACACCTCTGCGGGCGACGGCATGGGCAACAGGTCGGGATCAGGCTGCTGCACGCGTGCCAACGCTTCGGCGGACTGCACCAGGCGGCGCAGGCTGTCGTCGTCATGCTTGTTGGTGCTGGCGCGCGCGGTGCGTCCGCCGAACGAAACCCGCGCCGAGATGTGGTACTCCTCCTCCGCAACATTCTGATGGATGGTGTTGTTGGCGAAGCGAGTAAGCGCGCTCCGGCCGCCCGAGATCAGCAACTCGATCTCGTCGGCGGTAGAGTATTTGTGCAACTGGTCGAAGATGGAAGCGGCCTGGTCGTGGGTAAGCATGGTTTCAGAGTACTTAGCACTTGGTACTTAGCATTTGGCCAAACCTTAACAAACTTCCTTCCGTAATATAGTTCTCACAAACGCCCATCAAAGCGCAGCCATGGAGTTTGCCTTCGGCTCGAAGAACTTGTTCTCGCGGCGTAAGAACCAAATGCCAACTGCTAATTGCTAATTGCCAAATGCTAACTGGTGCCCTTATACGCCGTGCCCACTGCGATGCCGCGAAACCTAGCCGGCGCGGCGCCGTGGCCGGTTCCCATCACTTGCTGAGGCTGGCCTTTGCCGCAGTTGGGAGTGCCCCATAGCGTCCATTCGTCGCGCGAGCAGATGGCATCCATCGCATTCCAGAACTCCGTTGTGATGCCCGAGTAGGACGGGTTCTTCAACATGCGGCCGCGCTTGCCTCCGACGATCTCCCAACCGATCTCGCAGCCGAACTGGAAGTTGTAGCGCTTGTCGTCGATCGACCAGGAGCGGTTGGTCTGCATCAGAATGCCGTGGTCAGTCGATGCGATTAGTTGCTCGAGCGTGAGTGGCGATTTCCCGGGCAGAATGCTGACGTTGGTCATGCGCACAATAGGCAGCCGATTCCAACCTTCGGCGCGCAGACAGCCTCCGCTGCGGGATGCGCCAATTGCATCGGCGGTGTCCCTCGATGTCAGATAGCCGGTGAACAGGCCATCGGTGATGATTGGCGTGCACTGGGAGGCTACGCCTTCGTCGTCGTAAGCAAAGGTACCCAGGCCGGGACCGTGGGCTTCGGTCGCGTCGGCAACTACGTTCACGATCTCGCTGCCGTATCGCAGCGTTCGTAGTTTGTCGAGGGTGAGAAACGATGTGCCGGCAAAATTCGCTTCCATGCCCAGCACGCGGTCAAGCTCGATGGGGTGGCCGACGGACTCGTGAATCTGCAGCGCCAGCTGGGACGAGTCGAGAAGGATGTCGTACTTCCCTTCCGGACACTGATCGGCGGAATGCAAGGCGACGGCTTGCTCTGCGATCTCGGTTGCATGGTCGAGCAGCTTGAATTCCTCGATCAGTTCATAGCCGCGATTCTGAAACTGCCCGCCGTACGAGTTGGGATAGGAACGCTTTTGAATCTCCGTCCCTTGAAACGAGTAGGCAGCGTAGCCGGCGCCTGAGGTGGTCGTGGTCTGATGAATCTCCGAGCCTTCGGTCGAAAAGAACCACTGCTCGTAGCGGCGGAAGTTCATGCTGGTTTCCGCCAGGGTTACGCCCTTTGTTTTACGCAGCTCTTCGTCGATGGCGAAGAGAAGCTCCAGGTTCTTTTCGATGGAGATGCCGAAGGGATCGATCTGGCACGGCGAAGTCCACTCGGCTTCAGCCGCAGGCTCCGGAACCATGTGCAGCGTTTGCGACTGCACGGTAGCTGAAGCCTTGGCGATTTCGACCGCTCTGGCCGCGCAGCTCTCTACCCCGGTGCGCGAGAGATCGTCGGTCGCCGCAAAGCCGAATGCGCCGTCGGCGATAACGCGAATGCCAATGCCGAGCGATTCAGCGTCGGAGGCGCTGGCGATCTTGCCGTTCTTGGTGGCCAGAGAACGGTCGCGCTGATCCACGATGCGGGCTTCGGCCAGCGAAGCGCCGCGCAGCTTAGCCGTCTCCAGTGCCCAGGAAGCAATTTCTTTCATCTACGATCACCGAGATAAAGATGATATCGTGATCGCCAGCTTCGTGCTAAGTCGTACGCAGAAGGAGCAGAGACATCAAATTTATTTGCGGGCATCATCTTGGTTCGTATCAGGGCACGACTTCAGTCGTGCCGAACGTCGCTGGTATTGTGGACGGCTTTAGCCGCTGCATACGGCGTGCAGGGGCTGAAGCCCTGACTTAATCCATACGCGAAACGGCACGACTGAAGTCGTGCCCTGATACAAACCGTGTTCTCCTGTGGTGTCGGTTTCGGCACCAGATTTTACAGTCTACGCGAATCGAAACAATGCAATGGGATTCGCTATCAAAACCGTCGTTCTGAAAGAAGGCATGCCCAGCGTGGAGCAGGCGCGCGCCCGCTTGACTAGCGAAATCCACGTCGCTCAGCAGGCCGGACTCAAGGTATTGAAGCTGGTGCATGGCTATGGTTCGACCGGCGTCGGGGGCGACCTGCGTATCGCGCTGCAGTCAACCTTACGGCAGATGATCGATCAGCGGCAGATTCGCGACTGCATCCACGGCGAGAACTGGCGCACCAGCGACGAACGCAGTTGGGAGTTGCTGAAGCGCATGCCCGAGTTGAAAGGCGACAGCGACCTGGGGCGCAGCAACCGCGGCATCACAGTGGTCCTGTTGTAGGCGTCACAGGAACGAATTCCCGCTTCCCCTATAATCCTCAGTTGGGCTCTCGACCGGCTGGTGCGATGACGTCCATCCGCGAATCACGTTTCAGGCTGCTCTACGATGGATGTTGCCTTACCCAATCCCGTTTCCATCGCTGAAGTCACCGACTCGCCACCACGAGTCGCCATTGCTGCCTGCATGCTGGCAGGAATGTGTACGTTCCTCAACGTGTATGACACGCAGCCGCTGCTTCCCTATCTGCGGCAGATCTTCAATGCATCGGAGATCGCGGTCTCGCTAACCGTGAGTTCCACCATCCTGGCGATGGCTTTGACTGCGCCGTTCATTGGGTTGCTGGCGGAATCGATTGGGCGCAAGAAAGTAATCGTTCCGTCACTTTACATGCTGACCGCGCCCACGCTGCTGGCGGCGACTTCGCACAACCTGAACCAACTCATCTTTTGGCGATTCATGCAGGGAGTCTTCGTGCCCGGCGTCATCGTCGTCATCATGGCCTACATCAACGAGGAGTTCCCGCGCCAGCACGTGGGGCGAGCTATGTCGGCCTACGTTTCGGGAACGGTGCTAGGCGGATTTCTGGGGCGATACATCTCTGGAGTTGTCGCGCACAACTTTGCCTGGAGAGAAGCGTTCATCGCGATCGGGCTGGTGAACCTGGCAGGTGCGATCATCGTGCAACGATCGCTGCCGGGGGCGAAGCGCTTTGTGCGCGCGGCCAGTGTTGCGCATTCCCTCACCGAAGGCTGGCAGCACCTGCGAAATCCCCGACTGCTGGCAGTTTTCGGGATGGGATTTGCCGCGCTCTTCTGCCTGGTCGGAACATTTACCTACGCGAATTTCTACCTCGCTAATCCACCGTATCACCTCAACTCGCAGCAACTGGGCAGCGTCTTCTTTGTGTATCTGCTGGGACTGATCGTGACGCCAATGTCGGGCCGCTGGCTCGATCACTATGGAATCCGCACAACCTCGTTCGTTGCGGTCTGCTTTACCTCGGCGGGATTGCTGTTGACTCTGGTGCATTCGCTGCCGGTCATCATCGCGGGATTGGCGCTGGCGTCGTCGGGTGTCTTCATCTATCAAGCCGTGGGAACAGTGCAAACTGGAGTTGTCGCCGCTAAAGCGCGCTCATCGGCTGCGGGATTATATGTGACGTTCTATTACATCGGCGGAGGGTTGGGTGCGATCGTGACCGGATGGGCGTGGGTCGCCGGAGGCTGGCCGCATAGCGTGTACCTGCTGATGGGAGTTTCAGGATTGGCGTTGGTGATGGCGTTTGCCAGTAGTGGGAAAGAAGCTGTCAGCGGTCAGCCGTCCGAGGTCAGGTAGGCGTTACTGCCAACCAAAGTTGTTCCAAGTGGAAATCCAGAAAGGAGTTGAAGCCAATGGACTTTAGCGACTTGTTGCAAAAGAAGGAAATCGATCCCGAACATGTCTTAGTCCTGAGGCATCGACCGTTCGAGCCCGAACTTAACAAAATTCTTCCCTGGTTCGCAGCCGAGAGGCCGGACGTGTTCAACGCCTACCAACAGGCCCAAGGAGAGAAGCTGGAGCGGGCCATGATGGACGCCAAGTACATCGCTTCATTTATCGGACATAAACCGGCTAAAGCCTTGTTTGTTGGGCTCTATTTGATCAATGGATCCAAACCGATTACACAAGAAGAATATTGGCAGATCCCGGCTAACATTGAGATGAAGAAGTTCGGAATGAAAGGCTTCACTGACGAAGATGTGCGTCCTTCCCTGCAATGGTTCGATCTCGTCGTGACAGAATTCTACGACTCATGGAAAGGAAGGCTAGTCGTGAACTGGCCCCCGCCGGAACGATCTTGGTGGCGACGTGGACATCGAAATAACTTCGCTATCGCGGCGATTCTCGAAGATAGCGCCTTAATAAAGGACATTCCGGAGTGGGATACCATGGTGTTCAAACACGAGCAGCTTGATAGTCTGCCGACAAAGTGGAGGGCAGCGCTCTCCCAGTGGCGAGGAATCTATTATATTTTTGACACCTTTGATGGGAAAGCCTACGTCGGTTCGGCGTACGGTGACGATAATCTGTTAGGTAGGTGGCTGAACTATTCCGCGTCAGGCCACGGCGGAAATGCGTTGTTGAGGAACCGCGATCCAAAGGGCTTCCTATTTAGCATTTTGCAAAGAGTTTCTCCTGACAAGGAGCCTGATAAAGTGATTAAGCTTGAAAGTACCTGGAAAGACAGGCTCCATACCCGGGCGCCGCATGGCCTCAATGATAACTAGATCAGGACAGGCCCCCGGTTCCGGATTGCACAGATTTCTTTCGCTGCATAGGTCGAACAGCAGGTCCTTCGACTGCGCGTCCGCCCGGCCCGCAAAATCAGCGGGCCGGAAAGGCAGGCGGACGCTCCGCTCAGGATGACAATTGGAAATAACCGCGGATTATCGAAGCAGAATGGGCGGCACCGCTGCCGCCCTCTGATCTAACTGGGGCTAGAGCATTTTCATAGTTGCTGTATCCCATACCCGCAGTGGCGGAAGAAGGCTTGCGCGTTTTGAGCGGTGATGGCAGCTAACGCTTGGGCGACCGCCGGTTCGAGCTGTTGCAGAACTCGGGC
>JBAVSY010000047.1:0-68579 GCA_049695855.1 Candidatus Korobacteraceae bacterium
GTATACCCCAGCAGGCGAATCGCCTCAACCACGGTGTTCTGCGGATCGGATTGCCGCGAGTCGATCACGTTGTAGATCGCAGCCACATTTCCGAAGTGTGGATGATCCGGTTCGCCCTGCTCGGCCGAGATCCAGACCTCGTGACGGTTGGGATAGCGGTAGAAACGGCGGTAGCCGAAGTCGCGCCCCAGCAGCCCAAACTTCCACAGGTGATACGCGATGTCCTTACCAACGTACCCGACCGTGCCATTGGAGCGCACGATGACTTTGGCATCCTCGTCCGGACCGCTTGTCATCCCGAGCTCTTCACTTGTCATCCCGAGCGAAGCCGAGGGATCTGCGGTTTCCGGGTGCCCCATTTCGTTTGGGTGCCCCACCCAAGCTTCCTTTGCTTGGGTGGGGGTTTTCGTCGATACACTTGAAGTGGGAGATGAGGCTGACGAATCCTTCGACGGTCGCGTCATCACCCAGCACCTTTTATTCTTGCCTTCCGTCTCGAAGTACAGCACACCTTTCTGTTTCAGCAACTCGAAAGCCGACTCCCAGAAGTGCAGGTGCAGGATCTCGCTCTCGCGCGGCAGAAAGTCGTACTCGATGTCGAGCCGGTCCATGGTCTCCAAATGCCGCCGCAACACCGCAGTCGAAATCAGGTCGGCAATCTCGGCCAGTTCGTTGCCACCTTGCTCGATAGCGTGCAGCGCGTTCAGCCGGGCTTTCAGATTTTCTTTGTCCTGCTCATACCATTGCGACACCCGGGCATAGAGGTCCCAGCAGTAATAATCCAAGCGCGGGGCGGAATCGATCAGTCTCACAATGTCAGACTTCGATTTCTTCTCCAGTTGGGTGAAGCCGACCACCACATCGGCAACCTGTACGCCGGTGTTGTCGATGTAGTTCTGAACGTCGACGCTGTGGCCGGCCGAGCGCAGCAGGCGCACGAAGGTATCGCCCAGGATGGCGTTGCGCAGATGGCCGATGTGCGCCGCCTTGTTGGGATTGATGCTGGTATGTTCGACGAGAATTTTGCCGCTGACATTGGCTGCACCTTCGCTGGCGTGGCCCGGAGCGCCGACAATTCGATCGGCGGCGAGCGCCCTTGCGGCCTGGTCCCGCTTCAGCCGGGCGTTGATGTAACCGGCGCCGGCGACTTCCAGCTTGTCGAATCCCGCGGGAAGCGGGAGGTTGGCGACAATCTCTTCGGCGATCTTGCGCGGCGCTTTGCGTAGCCGCTTGGCCAGCTCGAAGGATAGAGGCAAAGCGAACTCGCCCATCTCTACGTTGGGCGGCTGATCGATGACGATGTTGGCCAAATCGATGTTGTACTTCTCGCGCAGAAACGCGCGCATGTGTTTGGCCAGCTTCTTTTGTTGCTCAAGGTACATGGCACCGCTTTTCGCTTTTTACTTTTTGTTGTTGGCTCTTCGCTTTCAGCTTTCGGATTCTCCTCTGTGGTCTCCGTGTCTCCGTGGTGAACCCGAATTTTCAGCCGACAAACAAGACATCCTAAACAGAATAGCAAACGCAAGTTTGACGCTGTTTCGCGGCTTACCTATGATGAAATCTCCGCAGTTCCCGAGCACTTCCATGCGCATTGCTCACCTCGAATGTTTTTCCGGAATCAGCGGCGACATGTTTCTGGGCGCGCTGCTCGACGCCGGAGTTCCATTCGAGCTACTGCGAAAGACCGTCGCCGATCTGAACATCGCAGCGGCGCTGGAAATGTCGCGGGTCGATCGCGGCGGCGTTTCCGCGGTGAAGCTCGATGTGATCGTCGCCGGGGAGAAGGATATGCCGCGCGAGGAGTTCTGGGCTGAGCAACATTCGCATTCGCACGAGCACAGCCACGATGCGGATGGCACCGCAGATCCCTCCGCTCCGCTTCGCTCCGGTCGGGATGACAAAACGGATGTCGAACGCGAAGACGATCAGGTCCACTCCCAGCATCACGGTCACGCGCCGACACGCGGCCTTAGCGAAATATTGAAGATCATTGCGGCGGCTGAGATCAGCGAACGGGCCAAGCAGACCGCGAGCGAGATTTTCCTGGCGCTGGGTGCAGCCGAGGCCAAGGTTCACAATGTCGGCATCGACGACATCCACTTTCACGAGGTGGGCGCGGCCGATGCCATCGTGGACGTCGTTTGTGCGGCGGTCGGAGCGGACGCACTCGGAGTCGAGCAGTTCGTCTGCTCGGCGCTCAATGTGGGCAGCGGTACGGTGGCTTGCTCCCACGGAGTCTTCCCCATTCCTGCTCCCGCAACCCTGGAATTGCTGCGCGGTGTGCCGATTTACTCCGGCGAGATCCAGAAAGAGTTGGTCACGCCAACCGGGGCCGCAATTGTGAAGGTGATAGTCTCAAGCTTTGGGCCGCGACCGTTGATGACCGTAGAGAAGGCCGGGTACGGAGCCGGCTCGCGCGACTTCGCCGGGCAGGCCAACGTCGTGCGTATCAGCCTGGGCGAAACGCACACGCCAGAGGTGTGGACGAATTCCGCCGGCGACCGCGCAGAAAGCGGCCATCTTGCCGAGGAAGAGATTGCAATTCTGGAAGCGAATCTGGACGATCTGAATCCGCAGCTGATCGGCTACATCGTCGATCTGGCACTCAGCGAAGGGGCGCTGGATGTTTTCACCACGCCAGTGCAGATGAAGAAGAACCGTCCGGGAACGCTGCTCACGGTGCTGGCGCGTCCCCAGGATGAAGAGCGGCTGCGCGCCCTGCTGTTTCGCGAAAGCAGCACCCTGGGCGTCCGGACTCGGCATGAAAAACGTCATGCGCTGGCGCGCCGTCACGAGACGGTCGCGACGCCCTGGGGCGAGGTTCGCATGAAGGTTGCCGCCATGAACAGCACAGTTTCGCAGTATGCTCCAGAATATGAAGATTGCCGGCGCATTGCCGCCGAGCATCACGTCCCCTTGAAGACGGTGATGCAGGAAGCCATCCGCTTGTACCTGGACCGAAAGAATGGATAAAGCCAAGCCCGAGAAGTTCTACATCACCACGCCAATTTATTACGTGAATGCGCGGCCGCACATCGGGCACACGTACACCACGGTGGTGTGCGACGCCATCGCCCGCCGCCAGCGCATGCTGGGCGTGGACACCTGGTTCCTCACCGGCACCGACGAGCATGGGCAGAAGATTGAGCGCTCGGCCGCGGCCGCCGGCTGCTCGCCCAAGGAGTTTGTCGACAAGATCTCCGGCGAATTCCGCGCTCTGTGGGACCGGATGAAGATCACTTACGACGACTTCATTCGCACTACCGAGCCGCGGCACGTGCGCGGCGTGCAGGCCATGTTCACCCGCTTGCAGGAGCGTGGATACATCTACAAAGGCTCGTACAGTGGCCAGTATTGCATCTATGACGAGCTCTACGTCGATGTCATCGGCCCGGGCGCGCCCTGTCCCGAATGCGGCCGACCGACCGAAACGGTTCACGAGGAAAATTATTTCTTCAAGCTGTCGGCCATGGAAGAGCCACTGCTGAAGTATTATGCCGAGCATCCCGACTTCATTCGCCCGGAGACGCGGCGCAACGAAGTGATCGCCTTCGTGCGCAGCGGACTGCGCGATCTATCCGTCAGCCGCACTTCGTTCAAGTGGGGTATTCCGGTGCCGGGCGATCCCAAACACGTCATCTACGTGTGGCTGGATGCGCTGGCCAATTACATGACCGCGCTCGGCTTCGGCTCCGACGATCCCAAAGACAAGCAGAAGTTGGAGCGCTATTGGCCCGCCGACGTGCACATGATCGGCAAGGAGATTGTGCGCTTCCACTGTGTTTATTGGCCCGCATTTTTGCTGGCCGCCGATCTTCCCCTTCCGAAGTCGATCATCGCGCACGGCTGGCTGCTGTTCGAAGAGAGCAAGATGTCGAAGTCGCGCGGCAACATCGTGCGCAGCGAGACCATTCTCGACACGCTCGGGCAAGACGCGCTGCGCTATTTTCTGCTGCGCGAAATCGTTTTCGGTCAGGATGGCTCGTTCAGCTTCGACGCGCTGGTACAGCGCTTCAACTCCGACCTGGCGAATGGGATTGGCAATCTGGCCAGCCGCACGCTCAGCATGATTGCGCGTTACTTCGAGGGCGAATTGCCATATCCGTCAGCGACCGGGCGCACGCCAGCCGATGAGGCGATCGCGACTCTGTCGCAGCAGACGATTACGGAATTTAACGCGCAGTTCGAACAGTTCCAGTTCTCGCGCGCGCTGGAAACCGCCTGGCTGCTGGTCGCGGCCGTCAACAAGTACATCGTGGAGAACGAGCCCTGGGCGGTGGCCGAGCGCGACGACAAGGATTCGCGGGCGCGGCTGGGAACCATTCTCTATACCTCAGCCGAGGCTTTGCGAATCGTGACCGCGCTGGTTCATCCCGTCATTCCCGAGGCCACGACTCGCATCTGGGCGCAGCTCGGCTTGGGAGAAATCAGCCAGCTCGATTTGCGGAAACTTGCCTGGGGACAACTGCAGATGGGAGCAAAGCTGGGCAAGGTGGAAGCCGTGTTTCCGCGCGCGGACAAAACCATGATCGAAAGGATGCAACAGATGGAACAGCCACAAGCCGCCGAGAGCGAAACGAAATCTGGGGCGACCGAGATACCCGCCGCGGCTGGAGAAGCAAAGCCCGGTCAGGCTACAACGCCCGTTGTTACCACAGCGGGTGCGCCGTCCTCGCCGCGCGCTGTTGGCGACGGAGTGGGACCGGCGGCCCCAACCTCGTCGACCGCGGTTGGCGAAAAAATGACAGACAAGATCGGGATCGAGGATTTCCTAAAAGTCGAGCTGCGCGTGGGCGAAGTGAAGGTGGCCGAGAAGGTGAAAGGCGCTGACAAGCTGCTGCGTCTGGAGGTTGATATCGGGACCGAAGTGCGGCAGATCGTCGCCGGGATCGCGAAGGCCTACGATCCGGAAAAGCTGGTGGGACGCAAGGTAGTCATCGTCGCCAATCTGCAGCCGAGAAAGCTTCGCGGGCTGGAATCGAACGGCATGATTGTGGCCGCGTCGCTGGGAGACGAAGGCCTTCCGGTGCTGGCCGGCTTTCTGGAAGATGTTCCGGTGGGCGCGAAGCTGAAGTGAAACATTATTGCGTCAGTATAGGTGAGCTTAGTATCAGGATACGTCTTCAACCATGTGCTCTGTTTTCTGGGCACAGTTGAAAGGGCCGCCGAAAAAATCGGGTAAGCAAATCCCTCACCCACCAGACAGGCCGCTGAAAAAGTCAGGTTCGATATGTTTTGAAAGGGCGCACCTTCAGGTGCGCCGTCACACGCCCTTTATTTTTGTCATCCCGAACCGGCTTCAGCCGGTGAGGGACCTGCTGTTGAGACTTTTTCAGCAGCCTGTTCAGCCGCTGATTATGCGGCGTTGGGTTAATCATGGTGGAAATAGAAGAGGTTGCCGTCCAGGTCCTTTACGGTGAATTGCCGTAATCCCCAAGGCTTTTTTTCCAGAGGATCCACGATGTTCGCACCTGACGACTTCAGTTCCTGGTACGAGACATCGATATCTTCGGCAAACACCCAGTGAACGGCAGGTTCGAACGGTGGCTTCCTCTTGCGAAAGAAGATCGCCACATTACCGCGTGAAACGGCCCCAATTTCTTTGCCGGGATAAAGCCAGCCGATCTCAAAGCCGAGTGCATCACGGTAATGCTGTTGTGCGCGTTCGACATCAGCCACCGGCAACTCCGGCACTGGCTGACCAATCGAGCTCATGTTCTCTTTTGCGCCCACACAGATCTCCTTTACGCAACAAAACCGCCGACGCGTCGAAACAGGATACTGCCCGATCTGCCGGCTATACAAATTGTGCGGGAAACTTATGGTAGTCTGCTGCTTCTAGAAAATCTGGAGCGGGAGACGGGAATCGAACCCGCGACCAACAGCTTGGGAAGCTGTGACTCTACCACTGAGTTACTCCCGCTCGCTCCGGTGGTGAGGCGAGTTTAACACTGCGCCCGGGGCGCCGCAATTTGCCCGGCGAGCAGGCTGCTCAGCGGGGTCGCAGTCGAGGCGTTATGCACAAGGCACAGGCCGCATCGGCGGCGCCGAACAGGCACGAGATCGACGACATTTCGCTCATCCGCGGCGGGCTCTTCTATCGCGCGCAGCGGGCTGCCCGCCTGATGGAGCAGGAGCGCTGGCTGTTCGGACGCCGCATCATTCTGGCGGTGGCCATTACCTGGGTGCCCCTGCTGTTGATGACCTGGCTGTTCAACCCCCAAGGCTTTTCCACCCTGCTGCGCGACTACCGCGTCTACGCCCGCGTGCTGATCGCCATTCCCGTGCTGCTGATGGGCCAGATACTGATGGAAACGCGCTTCCGTATGATTGTCTCGCATGTGCTCGAAGCCGACCTGCTGGACGAAGACGGAGTGCGCCAATTGGCGAATGTCATCGCCGAACTGCGCCGGATGCGCGACAGCATAGTGCCGGAACTGATCGTCATCGTGCTGGCCTATGCACACACCGCATACATCTGGAGCTCCCGGGTTGCCATCGCGCCCGCATGGGCTGTGTACCATACCGGCGGCGCCGTGCACATTACCCCGGCAGGTCTGTACTTCGGTCTGGTGAGCCAGATGGTGTACCAGGTCCTGATTGGATTGGCTTTGTGGAAATGGCTGCTGTGGGCATTCTTTCTGTTCAGGCTGTCGCGGATGAAGTTGAAACTGGTAGCCACCCATCCCGACCACCATGGAGGCTTGGGATTTCTGGGACTTTCGCCCCTGGGATTCTCCCCCATCGCGCTGGCTGGGGCGACGGTGATCGGGTCCACCTGGCGCTACCAGATCCTGAATACCGGGGCGCATTTGCGGGACTTTCGTCTGGCGGGCCTGGTTCTGCTCATCGTGGTGATTTTGATTGCGCTGGGGCCGCTGGCGTTCTTCATACGCGATCTGGCCAAGCTGCGGCGGGATGCAATTCTGCAATACGGCATCCTGGCGCAGATGCACAGCTCCGACTTTCACCAGAAATGGATTGTGAACCGCAAAGGCCACGAAGAGGAGTTCCTGACCGCACCGGAGAGCAGCGCCCTGACCGACTTCGGGGCCAGCTACGAAAACATCGAGAAGATGGTGCCGTTTCCTTTGGACAAAAGCGCTTTGCTGGGATTGGCTCTGGCGGTCGCGCTGCCCATGATGCCCGTGGTGCTGGCGGAAATACCGCTGGCCGAAGTGCTGAAGGATTTGCTGGAAGCGGTGCGGTAGAGAGGCGGCGGTTCGCTCTTCGCTATTCGTTTTTCAGGCTTGTTATCCCAGGGGAAGGGATGCGGGTTAAGCTGCCGGAGTTTGGCGAAGGCCTCGCGACCGCCGGGACGACAATCTTTCTGGCAGGGACAGGGCTCCCTCGACTCCGCCCGATGCGGGCTGCGCTCGGGATGACAGTCGAGGAAAAGACGCCTGTGGACCCGGCGCTATGAGAGGGCAATCCTGCGATTCGTTGCGACGGTTTTGCGGGTCGCAACATCTTTTAACCCAGGCCACCAGACTCTGAGGATGAGGCTATGTATCACTACGATCCCACGACCGCTCTGGAAGAGTTGAATGAAGAGGCTGTGCTGCCGAATCCGGTTCACCTGCGCGACATGATGCTGCGCGCCCATCTCGATGCCGGGCATTCGCTGGAGTACAACCGCATCTTCGTCGAGTATCAGAAAAAGTTCGGCGAGTTGCAGGAATTGGGAAGGCAGTTGCTTAACGGGCTGGGCAAAGGGTAAAACAAGCGTGAACAGCTTTTCAACAGATCCCTGCTCCCGGAGGATGGTTTGAAAATCTGGTTATTGTCCGCACTGATTTGTCTGTTCGGCATCTCGGCCATGGCGGCCGAAGGACACGCCGCGGCCGAAGGACATAAGGTTCATTACCGCAGCGGCGATGAGACGATAGACGGTTTCCTCTACCTGCCGTCGGGCAAGGGTCCGTTTCCGGCGCTGGTCGTCATCCACGAATGGTGGGGATTGACCCCCTGGGTGAAGCAGCAGGCGTCCGACCTGGCTCACCAGGGTTACGCTGCCTTGGCGATCGATTTGTATCGCGGCAAGGTGGCCACCACCGCGGATGAGGCCCACGAGATCATGCGGGGCGTTCCCGAAGATCGAGCGAATCGCGACTTGCTGGCGGCCACCGCCTATTTACGGACCCTGACCACGGTGGATGCCAAGCGCATGGGATCGATTGGATGGTGCATGGGCGGCGGCTACGCCTTTGACCTGGCGGTGCTCGATCCCAAGCTGAAGGTGGCGGTCGTCAACTACGGACATTTGGCGGCTGACGATGCCACGTTAAAGAAGATTCACGCCTCGATTCTCGGCATCTTCGGCGGCAAAGACCAGGGAATTCCGGTGGCTGACATCAACAAATTCGAGTCGCAGATGCGGGCTCTGGGCAAGAAGGTCGAGATCCACATCTTTCCCGACGCCGGTCATGCGTTCGAGAATTCCGAGAACAAAAAGGGATACCGGGAAGAGGACGCCAAACTGGCTCGGAAGTACACGGCCAACTTCCTGGCGAGAAACCTTAAGTTTTAACCACCGGGAGAAGAGTCTTGCGGAAAAGGACGGGCGTGCTGTGGGCGCTGCTGGCGCTGGTTATGCTGCCGGCACTGTGGGTGCTGCAGATCGAAATCACCTATGCGCGGAATGTGCGGCACATCCCGGCCGCGTTCCGTTCCCATCCCCACGCACCCACCCGTCTGTGGAAGGCGTAACGGTTTCATAGTTTCGAAACTGTGTACAGACGGATGACTTGTCCGGCTACACCCGTTCCAGGATCATCGCAATTCCCTGCCCCACTCCGATGCACATGGTACACAGCGCGTGGCGCCCGGCGGTCCGTTGCAATTGCCGCACGGCCGCGGTAACCAGGCGTGCGCCGCTGGCGCCCAGAGGATGTCCCAGCGCAATCGCTCCGCCGTTGGGATTAACCTGCTCAGCGTCGTCGGGGACTCCCAACTGGCGCAGTACAGCCAGGGCTTGCGAGGCAAACGCTTCGTTGAGCTCGATCACATCCATATCGGAAATGGTGAGCCCGGCCAGCGCCAGCACTTTAAGGCTCGCCGGAACCGGACCCATGCCCATAATGCGGGGCGCAACCCCGGCCACGGCGGCAGCCACTACCCGCGCCTTCGGCGTCAGACCAAAACGCCTGGCTGCATCCCCGGAAGCCAGCAACAGCGCGCAGGCGCCATCGTTGACCCCGGAAGCGTTGCCGGCGGTGATGGTGCCCTGAGCTTTGACGATCGGCTTCAGCCCGGCCAGCGTTTCCAGAGTCGTGTCGGGCCGGGGGTGCTCATCCTGGGCAACGACCACCGGCGTTCCCTTGCGCGACGGAATCGTGACCGGCGTAATCTCTGCCGCAAGGATGCCGTTGCGTTCGGCGAATGCGGTCCGCTGCTGGCTGCGATAGGCGAATGCATCCTGGTCCTGGCGCGAGATGCCAAACTCCTCGGCGACATTCTCGCCCGTCTCGGCCATGGAATCCACTCCGTTTCGAGCCTTCATCAAGGGATTGACCAGGCGCCATCCCAGGGTGGTGTCTTCCAGCTTCATGCCTCGGGAGAATCCCGCGTCAGCCTTGGCCATGACGAATGGAGCCCGCGACATGCTTTCCACGCCGCCGGCAATCAGCAGCGAGTTTTCCCCCGTTTTGATGGCGCGCGCCGCGATGGAAACAGCATCCAGGCTGGAACCGCAGAGCCGATTGACCGTGGTTCCCGGCACCGACTGCGGCAGCCCGGCCAGCAGCAGCGCCATGCGGGCCACGTTGCGGTTGTCTTCTCCCGCCTGATTAGCGCAACCCAGGATTACGTCGTCAACCGCACTCCAATCGACAGACGGATTGCGCTCCAACAGCGCCTGGAGAGGAATGGCGGCGAGATCGTCGGTGCGAACCGCAGCCAGCGAGCCGCCATAGCGGCCAAACGGAGTGCGGATGACATCACAGATAAAAGCCTCGGACATGAAAGATACCTACCCCAAACTGCCGGCAGAGATGAAAGCCAGTGATTCCATCATAACGTGAGCGTGGGGAGGAGAATCTCCGGGGCGCGGCCTTGGAGTTGTCACCGCGGCGCATCCGGCAGGAGTTGGAACAGTTTGCTGAAACCCGGAAACAGTCACGCCAGTCCTCTGATAGACTTTTCGGCAAGGATGTGGGGATTATCGCGAGTGGGCGCATGTGCTGGGCCTTCGCCGTGCCAGACCTGCATTCCCTTCAACCTAATTTTCTCGCGACGCTCGCACGCGCAACGCCGCTCTATTCCAGGAGGTTCGTATGGCTACCACGGTCAGTGCTCCGCAGATTCACAACCGGGTACAGGAATTCATCGCTAAACCGCGCAAGATGTTTATCGACGGCAAATGGGTAGAGTCGGCGTCGGGTAAGACGTTTCCTACCTACAATCCCGCTACCGGCGAAGCGCTGGCGCAAATCGCCGAAGGCGATCGCGAAGACATCGAGCGCGCCGTCAAGGCTGCGCGCAAGGCGTTCGACGGCGGGCCTTGGCCGGATATGTCGCCCTCGCAGCGGGGCCGGCTGATCTGGAAGCTGGGCGACCTGATCGAAGAGCATCTGGAAGAATTCGCGCAACTGGAAAGTCTGGATAACGGCAAACCGCTGGCCATCGCGCGCGTCGCCGACGTGCCGCTGACAGTCGACCTGTTTCACTACATGGCGGGCTGGGCCACCAAGATCGAAGGCAACACGATTCCGATTTCAGCCGGATCGAAGCAGGTGAAGTTTCACGCCTACACTCGGCGCGAGCCCATCGGCGTGGTGGGGCAGATTATCCCCTGGAATTTTCCGCTGCTGATGGCCGCCTGGAAGCTGGGTCCGGCGCTGGCCACAGGCTGCACCGTGGTGTTGAAGCCGGCCGAGCAAACTCCATTGAGCGCGTTGCTGCTGGCCGAACTGGTTGCCGAAGCCGGATTTCCCAACGGCGTGGTCAACGTGGTGACCGGGTACGGCGAAACCGCGGGAGCCGCGCTGGCGGCCCATCCCGAGGTCGACAAGATCGCCTTCACCGGCTCAACCGAAGTAGGCAAGTTGATCCTGCAAGCCGCCGCCGGCAATCTGAAGAAGGTTTCGCTGGAGCTGGGAGGCAAGTCGCCGAACGTAGTTTTTGCCGACGCGGAAATGCAGCATTCGATTCCGGGCGCGGCCAATGCCATCTTCTTCAACCACGGCCAGTGCTGCTGCGCTGGATCGCGACTCTATGTTGAGCAGGACATTTTCGACGACGTGGTGGGCGGCGTGGCCGAGCACGCAAAAGGCATCAAGCTGGGCCACGGCTTCGATCCCGAGACCCACATGGGACCGCTGGTTTCGCAGGAGCAGCTCAACCGCGTGTGTAGTTATCTGGAAGCCGGTCTGAGCGAAGGAGCCGAGGCAGTGGTGGGCGGCAAACGCTGCGAAGGTCTGGGTTACTTCGTCGAACCCACGGTGATGGTCAACACCCATCCCAACATGAAAGTAGTTCGCGAAGAGATTTTCGGGCCGGTGGTGTGTGCCACTCCGTTTAAAGACGAAAGCAAACTGGTGGCCGAAGCCAATCAAAACGAGTATGGACTGGCCGCCGGAGTGTGGACTAAAGACATCAGCAAAGCGCATCGCATTGCCGAGAAGCTGCGCGCCGGCACGGTGTGGATTAACTGCTACAACGTGTTCGACGCGGCGCTGCCCTTCGGCGGATACAAGCAGTCGGGCTGGGGCCGCGAGATGGGCCACGAAGTGTTAGAGCTGTACACCGAAGTGAAAGCCGTGTGCGTGGCGATTTGAAAACGCCGCGCTTGATGTTTGTCATTCTGAGTGAAGCGAAGAACCCCTATCGCTGCGAACGAGCTGCCAGCAATAGGGGTCCTTCGACTGCGGCGGCGAAGCGCAGCCTCCGCTCAGGATGACAGAGGTTTTGATTCCTCAGGATGACATTGTTTTAATCCCTGTCCTGCCGCCCCTTCTACCAATGTGGTAGAAGCCGCACACGAATTCGCACCCGTTCCCTCCGCCAACTTCCGTATAGTTTCTGTATGGCCCACGCGGCCTGTCATCATGCAGAGTGCGACGGCCAGTGCGAGAAAGCTGAGCTATTCCTGCGGAGCTGCCACGGTCCCGCTGCTTGGCAAATGCGTCGGCGAGGCGTTCGACGACACCGCGGCTGCGTATCCGGAAAACGACGCCCTCATCGTTCGCCATCAACAACTGCGTTATACCTATGCCCAACTGCGCACCGAGATCGAGCGCGCCGCTCGCGGCCTGCTGGCGCAGGGCATTCAGCGTGGCGACCGCATCGGAATCTGGGCCACCAACTGCGCGCAATGGGTGATCACGCAATTTGCCACTGCCAAAATCGGCGCCATCCTGGTGAATATCAATCCTTCCAACCGCGCCTATGAACTCGAATACGCCCTCAGCCGTTCGGAGTGCCAGACGCTGCTGCTGATTCAGGGCTTTCGTGACGTCGACTACGTGCAGGTGCTGCGCGAGATTTGTCCTGAGGCGGAGCGAGCGTCATTCGGACATTTGCATACCCACAGGCTGCCCGCGCTGCGCCGCCTGATTTTCCTGGGCGCGAATAACTGTAGTCCCACCCCGCAGGCCGACGGCGTTCCTCACGGCATGTTGCGCTGGAACGAATTGCTCTCGATGGGCGATAACCTGCCGCTCGATCAACTACGCGAGCGCGAGTCGACGCTCAATTTCGACGACGCCATCAACATCCAGTTCACCTCTGGAACCACCGGGCTACCCAAGGGCGCGACCCTGTCGCATCACAACGTGATCAACAACGGCATGCTGATCGCCAACGCCATGCGCTTCACTCATCGCGACCGGCTGTGCATTCCGGTTCCCTTCTATCACTGTTTTGGCATGGTACTGGCCAACCTTGCCTGTGTGACGACGGGAGCCACCATGGTCATTCCTGCGCCTTACTTTGACGCCGAAGCCACCTTGCGCGCGGTTGCCGAAGAGCGCTGCACCGCGCTGCACGGCGTGCCCACCATGTTCATTGCGGAGCTGGAGCATCCGGTCTTCCCCAGCTGCGATCTCAGCAGCCTGCGCACCGGCATCATGGCCGGCTCGCCCTGCCCCATCGAGATCATGAAGCGCGTGGTAAACCAGATGCACTGCCACGAGCTGACCATCGCTTACGGACTGACCGAGGCTTCTCCGGTCATCACCCAAACCACGACCGACGATCCCATCCAGCTGCGCGTCACCACCGTCGGTAAGGTGCTGCCGCACACCGAGGTCAAGATCATCCATCCGGAAAGCGGCGCCACCGTTTTCGTGGGCGAGCAAGGTGAGCTGTGCACTCGCGGCTATCACGTGATGAAGGGCTACTACAACGATCCGGAAGCTACGCGCGGCGTCATCGATGCCGACGGCTGGCTGCATACCGGTGATCTCTCGGTGCTCGACGAAAATGGCTACTTCAAAATTACCGGCCGGGCCAAGGACATCATCATTCGCGGCGGAGAAAACATCGCTCCCCGCGAGATCGAAGAATTTCTCTACACCTGCCCAGGGGTCAGCGACGTGGAGGTGATAGGCGTGCCTGACCGCAAGTATGGCGAGCAGATCGCCGCCTGGATCGTGCCGGAAGAAGGCTCGACCCTGACCGCCGACGGGGTCCGGCAATTCTGTGAAGGCAAGATCGCCCGCTTCAAAATCCCCCGCTACATCAAGTTCGTGGAGGAGTTTCCGATCACCATCAGCGGAAAAGTTCAGAAGTTCCGCATGCGTGAAATCTCCGTCAAGGAGCTGGGTCTGGAAAACGAAGCCGAAATCGAGACCGCGTAGTTATCGCCGCGCCAAGCCTGCTTCCTTCTCGCACAAACGCAGCGAGCCATGATTTGAATAGCCGATGAATTTCCCGCACTGGCGCAGGTCTTCCGCTATAGGAGGTTGCGCACGGGATGCTAAACTTACGGAAACGTCGCTATGGAGTTGCTGCTCAATCTGGTCTGGTTCGCCCTGGGCATGGCTGGGTTCCTGATCTTCATCAGGTCCTCCCCGCGATCGAACCGGCAAAGTGTGTCTTATCGCCGATCGCTGCTGGCCCTGGCTTGTGTTCTGCTATTGCTGTTTCCGGTGGTTTCGGCCAGCGACGACTTGCATCCTACGCAGACGCTGATGGAAGAAGCCAGCAGGCGGATTTCGCCGCATGCTTCGGTTTTGCGACTCTCCCACGATCGCTCGACCACTCCTTTGGTGCCCCCGCTGCTAAGCCTGGTGGTGTCGCTTTTGTTGGCGCTGACCATGTGGCAACCCTGGCAGCCGGTAGAGACCAAGACCCGCTCCCTGAGCGGCTATCGCCTTTGTTCCCGCGGACGAGCTCCTCCTGCCTTCGGCGACTGACTGGCTCAGTATCTGCCCCGCAATCCTGGGGGGAGTTTCTCACTATCGTTTCTGGCATTTTCTGGTGTCCCGGCGGCGCGACTGCGCCTGGCCCATCGGCAATGCCGCGTAGCAGCAGAGAGTTCGCGGAATGAAGAAAGAAAGCAGCGGGCAGCATCGTGGACCGCGCATAGCACGCATTGGCTGTTCTGGGTTGTTGCTGGTTGCTGCCTCCCTTTTCCCCGGCTGTTCAAAAGGCAAAACGGAAGCCCCGCCAACGAAAGTTGTGGAAACCAACAATGACCCGGACGTGTTCACCATGCAAAGCGGCGCGGAATTTCCATTGACCACCGTGCAGGTGCGCCAGGTCACCGACCAGGTCCACGTCACCGGCGTGGTGACTCCGGACGTGAATCTTTCCGTCCCGGTGGTCTCGCTGGGCAGCGGTCGCGTGGTCGAAATCAAAACCAAGCTGGGAGACTACGTCACCCAGGGCCAAGTGCTGTTGCTGCTCAATAGCCCTGACTTCTCCTCCGCGTTTTCCGACTATCAGAAATTCAAGGCCGATGAGGAGTTGGCCGCCAAGCAGGTGGCGCGCGCCCAGCTTCTCTATGACAAAGGCGCCATCGCCCAGGCTGAACTGGAAGCGGCGCAGGATGCCGACGCCAAGGCTAAAGTCGACTTGCAGACTGCGATCCAGCACGTGCATGTACTGGGCGGAGACGTGAACAATCCCTCGCCGCTGTTAGCCATACGCGCGCCCATCTCCGGCACCATTGTCGATCAGCAGACTACCGGCGGCACCGGCGTGCGCTCGCTGGATAACCAGACTGCGCTGTTCACCATCGCCGACCTGTCGCGCGTCTGGGTGCTGTGCGACGTTTATCAGGACATGCTGGCGCGGGTGCATGTCGGCGACATTGCCGAAATCAGCATCGACGGATTTCCCCACGACGAGTTTCCCGGCCGCGTAACCAACGTCAGCGAAGTGCTCGATCCCAATACGCGGACCGCCAAAGTGCGCATCGAGATTCCTAATCCCAACCACATCATGCGGGCCGGCATGTACGTGACGGCTATGTTCCGCTCGCCCGATAAAGTCGACCGCGTAGTCGTGCCGGCCTCGGCCATCGTCCACTTGCACGACAAGGATTGGGTCTACGTGCCCATCGGGGACAGCCGTTTTCGCCGCATCGCAGTGCAGCTTGGACCTCAGGAGAGAGATGGCTATGAGCAGGTCATCACCGGCCTGAAGCCGAACGATCAGATAGTCACGAATGCGCTTCAGTTCTCCAGCGCGGCGGAGGAGTAGCCCGGCATGATCCGCTACCTGGTTGATTTCGCGCTGAAAAACCGCATGCTGGTGCTGGCGCTGGGTGTGGCCCTGCTGATCTGGGGCATCATCTCGTTTCACAATCTTCCGGTGGAAGCCTATCCTGACGTAGCCGACAAATATGTCTGGGTGATTACGCAGTGGCCGGGACGCGCCGCCGAAGAGGTCGAGCAGCAGGTCACCATTCCCATCGAGACCCAGATGAACGGCCTCGGCCATCTCACTCATTTGCGTTCGACCTCGCTGGCGGGCCTCTCGTTCATCACCGCCATCTTCGACGATGCGTCCGACAACCTGCAGAACCGGCAGCAAGTGCTGGAGAAACTCACGCTGGTGAGTCTGCCGCCGGGATTGAATCCGCAGATCGGGCCTGACTTCAGTCCCACCGGCCAAATTTATTTCTACACGCTGCAAAGCACCAATCCCAAGTACGACATCATGGACTTGAAGGCGCTGCAGGATTGGGTGGTTTACAAGCACCTGATGTCGGTGCCAGACGTGGCCGCGGTCTCGATCTTCGGCGGCGAGACGCGCGAGTACCAGGTGCAGGTCGATCCCGACAAGCTGGTGGCCTACGGGATTTCGATGGCGCAGGTGGAGCAGCAACTAACCGCCAACAACGTTAACGGTGGTGGCAGCTTCATCGAGAAAGGCCAGCAAGCCTACAACATCCGCGCCGTCGGACTGATGGAGAATACCGACGACATCGGCGCCACTGTGTTGAAGGTGCAGAACGGCACGCCGGTCCGGGTGCGCGACATCGCCGTCGTGACCGAGGGCCCCAAGATCCGCCTGGGCAAGCTGGGCAAGGCCATCCGGCATGAAGACGGCACGGTCATCGACAACGACGACGTAGTCGAAGGAATTGTGCAGATGCGCAAGGGCGCCGAAGCCGAAGCCGTGCTGCACAACATCGATCTCAAAGTAGATTTCCTCAACCAGCACGTGCTGCCGCCGGGGGTGAAGATTGTGCCCCACATCGATCGCGACGACCTGGTGCATCTCACCACCCACACCGTGCTGCACAACCTGACCGAGGGAATTCTTCTCGTCGTCATTGTGCTGTTTTTCTTTCTGGGCAATATTCGCTCGGCCTTGATCGTCGCCGTCACCATTCCCTTCTCACTGTTCTTCGCCTCCATCCTGCTGGACCTGCGGCATATTCCGGCAAACCTGCTGTCGCTGGGCGCGCTGGACTTCGGCATGATCGTGGAAGGTGCGGCGGTGATGGTGGAAAACATTCAGCGGCGGCTGGAGATCCGCACCGATCATGGCTCCATGGACGAGACCATTCGCTCCGCCGCACATGAAGTGCAGCGGCCGGTGTTCTACGCCATCCTGATCATCATCCTGTCGTATCTGCCCATCTTCACCTTGCAGCGCGTCGAGGGCCGCCTGTTCCGGCCGATGGCCTGGACGGTGGCTTTCGCCCTGCTGGGCTCGCTGGTATTTTCCATTCTGCTGGCGCCGGTGCTGTCGAGCCTCATCTTCCGCAAAGGGGTGAAGGCCTGGGAAAATCCGGTGGTGCGCTGGATCACCCAGTCCTATGAGAAGACGCTGACCTGGATCATGGCGCGACGCATGGTGGCCCTGGTCGCCTTGCTGGTGATCCTGGGCGTGTCGCTGTACCTGGCGGCGGGCGGAGTGATTGGCTCCGAGTTTCTGCCGCATTTGGACGAAGGCTCGATCTGGGCACGGGGCACGCTGGCTCCCAGCACCGGTCCTACCGCAGGCACGCGGGTGATGGATCAGGCGCGCCTGATTTTTGCCGGCTTTCCGGAAGTCACGCAGGTTGTCTCCCAAGTGGGACGCTCCGACGATGGCACCGACGCGACCGGTTTCTTCAACACCGAATACTTTGTCGACCTGAAGCCGCGCGCCGAATGGCGACCGCAATTTCACGGTCGCAAAGAGTTGCTGATCGACGCCATGGACCAAGCCGTGGAGAAGATTCCCGGCGTGGAGTGGGGCTTCTCCCAGCCGATCGCCGACAACATGGAAGAGGCGGTCAGCGGCGTGAAAGGCGAACTGGCGGTAAAGATCTTCGGCTCCGACCTGAAGGATCTGGAAAAGACCGGCGAGCAGATCATGGACGTGATGAAGACCGTCCCCGGCGTCGCCGACCTGGGCCTGTTCCGCGTGCTGGGCCAGCCCAACGTCAACATCAAGGTGGATCGCGCCAAGGCTGACCGCTACGGCATCAACGCCTCCGACATTCAGGACGCGGTGCAGACCGCAATTGGCGGCAATCCGGTCAGCCAGATCCTGATTGGCGAGATGCGCTTCGACCTGGTGCCGCGTTATCAGGAGCAGTTCCGCTCCTCGATCGACGCTATCAAGAACATTCGGCTACTGGCGCCTTCGGGCGAGCGGGTCTCGCTGGGCGAGCTGTGCGACATCACCGTCGATGATGGCGCGTCGATGATCTACCGCGAAGGCAATCAGCGTTACATCGCGCTGAAGTACAGCGTGCGCGGCCGCGACCTGGGCAGCACCGTCGAAGAGGCGATGTCGAAGGTTAATCGCGAGGTCAAGCTGCCGCAAGGCTACACCCTGGACTGGGCCGGCGAATACGAAAGCCAGAAACGTGCCAACCATCGTCTGGCCATGGTGATTCCCCTCACCATTCTAGTTATCATGCTGGTGCTCTATTCCATGTTCCGCTCGTTCAAGTGGGGACTGCTGGTGCTGCTCAACCTCAGCATGGCGCCGCTGGGCGGATTGTTGGCGCTCTGGATTACCGGAACTCACTTCAGCGTTTCCACCGGAGTAGGATTTCTGGCACTCTTCGGTGTATCGGTGCAGACCGGCGTGATCATGATCGAATACATCAACCAGTTGCGGGCGCGCGGCCACAGCGTGCAGGAAGCATCGTTGCTGGGCGCTACCCGGCGGCTACGTCCTATCATGATGACCATGCTGGTGGCGTCGCTGGGCCTGCTACCGGCGGCCATGTCACACGACATCGGCTCCGACTCGCAGCGGCCTTTTGCCATCGTGATCGTCGGCGGCCTGCTGACCGAGCTGGCGCTCAGCCTGGTGCTGTTGCCCACCTTCTACTCGTGGGTGGCCAAGCCGACGGATGTGCTGCCGGAAGAAGAGGAGGGCCTCAGCGAATGAGATTTGTGCTTCTTCTGACGCGCGTCTGGCGCCGCTGGCCGGGCGCTGCAGCCTGGTCGGCTGCGGTTCGCAATCGGATGAGATTGATTGCAGGGATCGCTCTGTTGGCGTGCTGGGGAGCTTCCGGTTGCTGCTGGGCGCAGGCAGCAACTCCGCAATCACCGCCGGCGCAGCAATCTCCGGCGACTATGCCGGCACAGGCTCCGCCTGCGGCGCCTCCGCAAACCTCAGGCGGCGCCCACCGTCTGACAATGCCGCAAAATCCGTCGGTGGTCATCACCCTCGATCAGGCCATCGAGCTGGCGAAGAAGAACAACCCGTCGCTCCAGGCGCAGCGAACGCAGATCATGCAAAACAAGGAGCAGGAGGTCACCGCCAATCTTCGTCCCAACCCCGCGCTTTCCTGGGACGCGGAGTATCTGCCCATCTTTGACCCGCACCTGTTCTCCTCCGAGTACATGGACAACACGGCGGAGTTCGACGCCGGGCTCGGCTATCTGTTCGAGCGCGGACAAAAGCGGCAGCACCGGTTGCAGGCGGCCAAGGATTTCACCTCGGTTACCGAGTCGCAAGTGCTGGATGCCGAGCGCGACGTGGTGGCCGACACCGGGCAGCAGTTTGTGGCTGTGCTGCTGGCCAAGTCGAACTACGAATTTGCCGAACAATTGCTGAAGACCTATCAGCAGACCGTCGGGGTCAGCCAGGAACAGCAGAAGGCAGGCGCCATCAGCAAGTCTGACTTGCTGAAAATTCAGTTGCAGACGCTGCAGTTCCAGACCGACGTCACCACGGCCAAGATCGCCGTTCTGCAAGCGCTGAATTCGCTGCGCCAGCTGCTCGGCTTCGACTCGGTGCCCCGCGACTACGACGTCAGCGGAAGCCTGGCCTATGAGCCCATTAATTTGACGGTCGACGATCTGCGGGCGCGCGCGCTCAACAATCGTCCCGATCTGCAGGCTGCCGAGCGAAGCATCACGGCGGCACAAAGCCAGATTGGCCTGGCCAAAGCCAACTCCAAGCAGGACCTGAACGCCACCTTCGACTATAGCCACGTGAACGCGTCGAACCTCGCGGCGTTTTACTTCAGCATCCCTTTGCCGATTTTCAACCGCAATCAGGGCGAGGTGGCGCGGACCTATTACGCGCTGACTCAGTCGAAGTTTCTGGCCGAGGCTGCGCGGCAGCAGGTACTGACCGACGTGAAGAACGGCTACGAGAACCTGCTGAGCAGCGAAGAGGTGATCGAGCTGTACAACGGCGGATATTTGCAACAGGCGAAGCAGTCGCTGGAGATCGCGCAGTTCGCCTATCAGCACGGGGCCGCTTCCCTGCTCGACTTCCTCGATGCCGAACGCAGCTATCGCGCCACCGAATTGAGCTACCGCCAGTCGGTGGCCGCCTACATGAGCGCGCTGGAACAATTGCGCGCCGCCGTAGGTACGCGGGATTTGCGCTAAAACCTATTCAGATTGTCATCCTGAGCGCAGGCGACCGAAGGGAGCGAAGTCGAAGGACCCCTATCGCTACCACAGAGTGGCTTGGGGTATAGAGGTGCTTCGAGTCCGGTTCGCTAAAGGCGGCGAACCCTCGCTCAGCATGACACCTTCTACAATCTGTCATCTTGAGCGACGAGCGTAGCGAGGAGTCGAAGGACCCCTATCGCCATCTGGATTTGTCATTCGCAAAATGAACCCCCGCCTATAATCTCCCTATGCCCTTCCAGCGCGCCCCCAAGATTTACGACGAGGAGATGCTCTACGAGTACGCTGTAGGGGCGCTGGGCCGGCAAATGCGTACGGTCGCCGAGATCAAGCGCCTGATGCGCAATCGGGTGAAGACGCAACCGGAGGGAGAACTGCTGGTGGAAATGGTGGTTATGCGGCTCAAAGCCCAACGCTACCTGAACGACACCAACTACGCCGAGAGCTATTCCCGCTTTCGCAAAGAGAACGAAAAGTTTGGACGCATGCGAGTCGTGCAGGATCTGAAGATCAAAGGCGTACACAACGACATCATCGACAGCGTGGTGGGTGCAGCCTATGAGGGCGTCAACGAGGAGCAACTGGCGCGCGCCTTCCTGCAACGCAAACGTGTCGCCAAACCCGAGGGGCAGAAGCAGGCAGCGCGGATTTTTCGCATGATGGTGCGCGCCGGCTTCCCCAGCCGCATCATCTTTGGCATCCTGAAGACGTGGGACGTGGACGACGAGGTGCTAGCGGCGCTAGAGGAGGAAAGAAGTAGTCAGTAACCGTCAGTTGTCAGTGGTCGAGGGTAACGATCCAGTGGCATCAGGTTCCGGGCGCGCGGCGTCTGCTACAAATCGATTCTCAGAAGCAATGCAATCTCGGGGCATCCAATCTTCAAGACCTATCGCCAACGCATCCAACTGACAACTGCCTCTCATGAAACTCGATTACACTGCCGCTTGTGAACATCTGTCGCGGGTCGACCGCCGGCTGGCGCGCATCATTGCCCGCTACGGCGCCTGCCACCTGCAACAGGAGACGACCCAGAGCATCTTCGCGGCGCTGCTGGAGTCGATCATCTATCAGCAGTTCAACGGCAAGGTTGCGGCCACCATCACCGCCCGGGTGAAAGCGCTGTTTCCGGAGAACACCCAGCGCATTCGCACCCGCCGCGGCTTGGTCAACGGCTTTCCTGCTCCCGAGCAGATCCTGGCGGCGTCGGAGGAGCTCTTGCGCTCGGCCGGGCTGTCGCGCAACAAGATGCTGGCCATTTGTCCTGCTTCCGTTTGAGTTTGCCGGCCAGTTGCCCTGCGAGAGGTTATCTGTCCAAGGGTATTGCAAAATCGGCGGTGAATTTTGTTGCAGCTTTCTGAATCAAAATACGGTGGGCTTTTTTCCGTCGTATCGCAATGAGCCTGTAAAAATGCGGGTCCACAGCCACTATCGCGATAGTGGCCAATCCGCTTTCCTTCATCCTGCTGAGAAGCTGCAACAAATGTTTACGAAAAAGTAATTTCTTGTACCTCGATTTGGGTTACATTATTTCCTGCTTTGCGGTCCTAGACCGCAGACGCGAACGCCCCGCGGTGAATAGCGAGCCCGCGGGGCAAAAGTTTGAATGCCTGATAGGGCGCGGGTTTCGCCCTGGTCTGCAATTTTCGAGCACGCTCTCGCTTTGCTGCCAAAGGCCGCTAAATTGTCCAGCGCACAGCCAGCCATCCAATCATTCTTTCTGCCCGGCCCTGCCGGCCGTCTGGAAGCTCTGTTGAACGCCGGCTCTCCCGCTGCAACTCACGCCGGCCTGGTTTGTCACCCTCATCCGCTGGGCGGCGGCACCATGCACAACAAGGTCGTCTTTCACGCCATGAAGGCCCTCAACTCTTTCGGGTTTCCCGTGCTGCGCTTCAACTTTCGCGGCACCGGATTGAGCGCCGGGGAGCACGATCAGGGACGCGGCGAAATTGCCGACGTGCAAGCCGCGCTGGCCTGGTTGAAGAGCGAGTTCGCTCTGCCAATTATTTTCGCCGGATTTTCCTTTGGCTCCGCAGCCGGACTGCGTGCTGCCTGTCCCGATCCGAATGTCCGAGCCCTGATCTCCATCGGAACGCCGGTCCAGGCCGAAGGTCGCTTGTACTCTTACTCTTTTCTGCGCGACTGCAAAAAGCCGAAACTCTTCGTCAGCGGCGATCACGATCAATACGGCCCACATCAGGCTCTGGAACACGTGGTTGCTCAAGCCGCCGATCCCAAGGAACTAGTCTTTGTTCCCGGCGATCACTTTTTCGCCGGCCATCTCACCGAGATGCGTCTTACTCTGGAGAGCTGGTTGCAAGAATTGCTGCACATCGGCTGAATACGCGGCAGCTATAATCTCGCCACATGCCTCCCTCATCCCTGCCTCCCGCCAATCCGGCATCGGAAGCCCTACAGCGCGAAATGCGCGACCGGGTACGCGATATGTTCCAGCACGCTCTCAACGAGTGCAGCATCCCCCAGGCGTTCAGCCGCAGTCTGCAATATGATCGCAGGTTTCTCAGGATCGGCAACCTGCTTTACGATCTGGGAAGCTTCAGCCGCACGCTGGTTGTTTCCATCGGCAAAGCCGGCCACACCATGGCGGAGGCGCTCACCAGCATTGTGGGCATCGGGCTGACGGGAATTATTGCTACCCCGACGTCGCCCCCCGCTCAGCTTTTTGGCTTTCGCTATTTCATTGGCGGGCATCCGCTTCCCAATGCGGATTCACTGCGTGCCGGCGATGCCATTCTGCGGCTGGTGGAAGCGACATCGCCCCAAACCCTGGTCTTGTACCTGATCAGCGGAGGAGCTTCGGCTATCGCCGAGAAGCCGATCAGCGCCGGCATCTCGCTGGACGATGTGATCGCAACCTATCAGGCGCTGGTGCACTCGGGAGCCCCCATTGCCGAGATCAACGCCGTCCGCAAACATTTGTCCGCGTTGAAAGGCGGACGCCTGGCGCAGGCTGCCGCTCCGGCGCATCAAGCCTCGATCCTGGTTTCTGACGTGCCGGAGAATGCGCTCGATGCGCTTGCCTCCGGTCCAACCATGCCCGACACCACCACCGTCGCCGATTGCTACGACATCGTGAAACTCTATCGCCTGTTGCAACACTTGCCTGCGCCGGTGCGGGCTCTATTCGAGCGCCAGCAGTTGCAGGAGACGCCCAAGGCTGGCGATCCCGCCTTCGTTCGCTCGCACTATGCCACCGTGCTGTCGAACGCCAGCGCCGTGAACGCCGTCGTCGAGCGCGCTGCTCTAAACGGCTTTGCCGTGGAAATAGACAACGCTTGCGATGACTGGGACTATCAGCAGGCTGCCGATCATCTGCTACAGCGCTTGCGCGATTTGCGGCATGGCGTCTCCCGCGCCTGTCTGATCTCCGGTGGAGAAGTCACGGTAAAGGTTGCAGCGAAGTCCGGCGTGGGCGGGCGTAATCAGCAATTCGCTCTTTATTGCGCTCAGAAAATTGCAGGCGAGAATATTACCGTCCTGAGTGCCGGCACGGACGGCATCGATGGCAACAGCCAGGCTGCCGGGGCGATTGTGGACGGGTCGACGGAGGAACGGGCGCGGCAAATGGAATTGCATGTCGCCGCGGCGTTGGCAGGTTTCGACGCCTTCCCCCTACTCGACGCCATGGGCGACACCATCATGACCGGACCGACCGGCAACAATGTTCGCGACTTGCGAATCCTGCTGGCGTACTAGATTCCGACTTGCTGTATCCGCCCTGGGTCGAGCGCGCCTTCAGGCGTGCATAAAACACAAAGGCACGGTGAGCACCCGTGCCTTGTGTGTTGTCGCGCCAAAAGGAGCGGACCTGGCGCGGCTTTCGGGTCCGCGACCGCCGTCGCGCCCTCACCTCAAACCCGTTCCGACGGGAAACTCTTTCTCTTCCAATAACACCTGAGAACTTCCAGCCTAACCAATCGGCGAATGGGGATCTGCCTAGGAGTCGCTGGTCCGCGTCGACCTACCCATCCGCCGACATAGCGCCATTGCCCTCAAAATACCTCCCACGGTTTTTGCGATTGTCACCGAGATGTAAAGATTGTGTCCCGTTTTCGTCAAACTATCCTTTCCGTACCCGGGACCGGCGAAGCCAGACATCCCGCCGGCACAATGCCGAATTTGATATCCAGGAATTCACGCAACCTGACAGGCAGTGCCTCACTCAACTCCTGCCAGGTTAGAACCTTGCAGCGCAATCGCATCTCCACCAGGCGCACCGCGCGCACCACGCTATACCAGCTTTCCAGCAAATCCGGCCGTCGAGCGTCTAGAAGGAGGCAGAAGCTAGAGTTAATGGCAAACGCCGCCAGCACATTGCGGATGAGTTGATACCCGAGGAACTGGCCACCAGATTTCGGCAGAAGCCGCTGGCTGAAAACCTTCCGAAAATCGCGATATCCCTGCACCACCGCGACGTCCTTGGCTTGGAAAGTGGACTCCGTCAGCTTAGCCTCGACCAGCAGGTCTCCCAAGCGCATATCCACCTCGGTGCGATCGACATGGCCATTTTTCAGCGGCACTCGCGCCTTGAATCCAAACTCCGGAATCTGCGCCGGTTCGATACTCAGCAGCGATGCGACCTTCACACACTCGGCCACCCCGGGGTAGCAAAAAATATTCATCAACAGGGCGTCCGAGCTATTGCAGGAGTCCAGCTCTTTCCACCCTCGCCCGTCCCGGGGCAGACACATTCGAGCCTGGGCATGAGTCTTGCCCAGGCGTTTGCGCCAGGCGGCATGGCTTAGAATCGCGGCATAGCTCCCATCGACGAAGTTGCCGTGCCGCCTCTCGTCTTCCTGCGCCTCATATACGACAACCGGCGTGCCGCCACAGCTCTCCGCGTGCAGCAACTGCCGCTGCTGCGCCCAGGCGCGATTCCGCGCGCTCAGTTCGTGTCGGAGTTCCGTAGCTGAATAAATAACCGATACCCTCATGGTCTCGCATGTCGGGTCGTGTTTTTGCTATTTTCCCTCGTGCAGCCGATAGCTGGCGCGCAACTCGGCCACAATCTCCCCGGCAGCCTGGCGAGCGTCCTCAAATCGGTTTGGTGGAAATGAGACTGCCCCGACGCGGGCGTGTCCTCCACCGCCGTAGCGCTCGCAAATCCTGGCCAGATTCTCCATCTGGGTGACGGTAGTCCAGGGATTGGAGCCGACCGAGACCTTGGTGCGAAAACTACTCTTGCTGAGTCCCACGCTGTAGACGCACTGCGGATGCAGATAATACGGAATGAACTTGTTGTAGCCCTCCAGGTCGTAGCCGGTAAGGTCGAAGAACACCGTTCCGTCCTTACATTCAGACCGCTCGCGCAGAATTTCAATCGAGCGCCGGTGGCGTTCCATCAGCGGCGGAATTCGCTCGGCAATCGCAGGCTCGGCGAGGATCTCGGCCAGCGGCTTGTAGGCTAGGGTCTTGATCAGACCAGGGATGAACTTTGGATCCTGATTCGATTCGATCACCATGGTCAGCTTCATGGCCGGAGCCTTCATCTCCACCGCCGACTGGGGGTCGTCATAGAGGGCGCCGTCAATAATGTCGGCCCACTCGATCAACTCCGCCACCGGCGCCGGGTTAAATCCAAAACGCTGCTCGGTCACCGAGGCAATGAATTTCGTGCAGGAGCGGAAGTCGGGATCGTAAAACTTGGTATTGCTCAACTCCTGTTCGAAGTGAGAGGCGTCGTCGGGCGTGAGAAATGCGCTCTGATGATGATCGAACCACCAGGTAATGCGCGGTGAGGAAGAATATTTGAAATCGACGATAGCGTTTTCATCGCCGGTGAAGTCGTCTTCATTAAAGAGAGCGCCGGCGCGATGTACCAGACCCTGATATTCGAATTCCGCGTGCTGGCGAATGCGCTCATGGTAAAAGCGCGTGAATAGCGCGGCCGAGCAGGCGCCGTCAAAACACTTGTCGTGATAAAAGACTTTGATCCTCACAGGCCCTTTCTGGTGCAGTGAAGCTGTTTAGTATAGAGGACTCTGCCCACCAGGCGTTGGCTGAAAATGAAAAGTAAATAGAAATGACATTTCCGGGCCGGGAATGTCAAGCAGCAATCGTGATTTCGGAGTCGGGCGGTCGTAAGAGCAGCAGCAGGCGCAAATCCATCACCGCATGGCAGAGCATGGGGAGCAGCAGATTTCCGGTCAACAGGAAGAGCAGGCCGAACAACAGGCCAATTATCACGCTCGACGCCGCTCCAGCGGCGCCCTGGTAGAGATGTTGCAGTCCAAAGATGATCGACGACAGCAGCAGCGCCAGCGTCAGGTTCAGCGACCAGGGGACAACGTGCAAGTAGTGCAGCAGAAATCCGCGGAAGAGCGTCTCTTCGCATATGGCGGCAGTGATACATAAAAAACCGAACCAGCGGCGTTCCGTCCAGGTCGCGGGAAAGAAGTAGCTGAGCGATTTCATCGCATCAGCAGAGGAGTATTTGCGCGGCTGCTTCGTCAGGTTTTTCCAGATCGCGATGCCGGGCGGCAGCAGAATTAGCGCCATGAAAACCGCAATCACCGCTTCGACCAGGTAACGCACCCAGGCATGCCCAAACAACCAAGCTGCGTCTCCAGGCGCTGGGATAATCGTGAACAAGGCCCGGAAGCCCGCTACCAAATACGCCACTATCGAGGCAATCCACAGCCAACTGGCAAGCGTTTGATAGTAGCGGATCTTTCGGCCCGACTCCGGATGCTTGCGTAGCCGGCTAGTGTCGTAGTAATCCCATGCAGGCGCTACAACCAGCAGGCAGAAAAAAAGCAAATGCTGGACCACAGTGGCAGCGGGGGTGTTATGCATGGGAACGAGATCCTGGCGACCTCAAGCTATTTAAAATTGTTCGATAGTGCTTGTCGTCTACACCCCGGCCTGTTTTGCAGCCATATCGCCGATGATCGGCAGTTTGTAGATCTGGTGCTGGTATGCCTTGATGACCAGCAGCAGCCAGAGCGCCAGAACAGCGAGGGCATACAGTGGCCACATCAGGGCTGCGACGAACCAGCCGATCACGGGCACTAGGTGGAAGATTGCGGAAATGATACTCAGGGCGATGTCGACCACCACTAGCGCCACTGCGACGAACAGGCATTGGAATGAATGGAAACGTACGAAGGGGTTGCGATTGTAGGGTTCAATCAGCAAGAACACAATGGCTGGAATGATCGTAACGTACGCCAGTGCCCCTGCCACGTTCTCCTCCAGTGGGGCTGCCGTAACCGTAGGCGAACTATAGCCGGCATTAGGTGGAGGGGGCGGCGGCGCCGAACCGGCGGCATTTGCCTGACCCAAAGCTGCACCACAGTTGGGACAGAACGCTGCCTGGTCGGCAGCTTGCGAACCGCATTTTGGACAGAATGCCATTCGAACCTCCCTGCTTCGATTGGGAATTGACATCCTCTTCCCGAGTCGAAGATGCTGTCGACGCGGTTCCCCAAGGACGCCCCTATTTGCCGCGGACGATATCAGAGTGGGGGTCAGAAAGGCAAAGCAAAAATGGCCAGAAGCGCGAAGATGCCCGATTCGAAAACCCAAAATGGCACAGCTCGCCAATCTGGCAGCGCTTAGAATGGGTGGCTATGGCAACCGATTCCCAGCCACCTGTCTTTCTCCAGCCAACCGCTTCCGAGCGTCTGTTCAACCGCTTCTTCGGATTCCTGGTTGGGCTCGGCCTGGGTATGAAGCACAATTACTTGCTCGAAGTGCGTGGGCGCAAGTCGGGCAAACTCTACTCGACGCCGATCGACCTTCTGGAAGTCGGAGGCAAGCATTTTCTGGTAGCTCCGCGGGGACGCACACAATGGGTTCGCAACGCCGAGGCCACCGGAGAGATCGCCCTCAAGAAGGGAGGCTCGCGCCAGAGCTATCGGCTGCGCCCCGTACCGGACGCCGAAAAGCCGGAGTTGCTGATGGCTTACCTCGACAGCTTCAAAACAGCCGTGCAGCGCTACTTCCCGGTAGCGGCAGGCTCCGACGTGCAAGCATTCGCCAGCCTTGCGCCAAATTATCCCGTCTTTGAACTGATTGCAGTTCCCGTGGGCTCAGCGGCCAAGTGAAATAGATGTGCCGAAGGGTATTTCCCTCTGCACTCTCGAAAAGCTACGTTCTCGCTCTTGGCTGCACACAAAAAATCGGCGGCACGCGGCCGCCGATACACTTCTCACTCTTCGCTGACGATTCAGAACTGACCGGGGGTCGCCGAAGCGTAGTCGTCATCCCGGCGTTGCAGCGTTGGACGGTCATCACCGCTATTGGTGGGTTGACCTTTATCACTGTCAGCAGTCTGCGTGCGTCGCAAGGTAGGCTGATTTTGATTCTTGGGAATCGCCTTCTTGCCATTCTCAAACGCCGCCAGGCGAGCTTTCACTTCGTTGAATTCCGACGTGTTCACGATATATTCCGGTCGCGGCGGCAGGATATCGCGAATCTCCTGCTGGCTCTTCAGGATGCGATCGGGCGTCGGCGGGTGGCTGGCAAAAGTCTTGGACAACGTTCCGGGCTTCTGCTTTTCCTGAGCTTTGATCTTCTCGAAAAAGGAGATAAACGCCTGCGGATCGTAGCCGGCCTTGTACATGTATTGCAGGCCGAAGTAGTCGGCTTGGGCTTCAAAGTCGCGCGAGAACTTCATGAAAGCCACCGGCATGGCCAGGCTCATGGCCGCATTCGCCGCCTCGTAAATGCCCCAGCTGTTCACGAAGATCAGCGGAATCGACGCCAGCCGCACATAATTTGCGCGAGTCATCTCGCGGGTGGCATGGCGGAGAATGACGTGGGAGATCTCATGCGCCATGACTCCGGCCAGCTCCGCTTCATCGTCAGCGGCGAGAATCAGCCCGCTGTTCACATAAAAGAAGCCGCCCGGCAAAGCGAAAGCGTTAATGTCGTCCGAGTCGATCACCTTGATCGTGAACGGCACCTTCGCATCGGAGTTGCGCACCAGATTCTGCCCAATCCGGTTGACATACTCATTCACCACCGGGTCCTGAATCATGCGCGCGCTCTGTTCCACCATCATGGCGTACTGCTTGCCCATCTTGATGTCGGTATCGATGGAGTACCAGTCGCCTGCACTCTTTCCCGTCGAGCCGATCTTGCGATCGCCGATATCGTCGATATCGTTCTTGCCCTTATCGTGGGTTTCCTTGGGAGCGGTCGCAGTGCTGGTTGCGGCAGCGCTATCGGCCGCAGGCGTGGTCTGATCTGGGCTCGCCGCAGCAGGGGTCTGGTCAGGTGGATTGACGGGCGATGGGGTTGAAGTCTGCGGCGACGAACTGTTCTGGGCCAACGCCGGAAGTGCGAGGCTGGCACTCAGCAGGACGACGATCGCAGCTGCTACAGCACGTGACTTCATGGGAAACTCCAGTGCCGAACGCTGAATCCGCACCTTGCCGGGGTGCTTCTTGCGGTCATTATATGCTTGGAATGGCTTTGTGGCGGATTGGATTTCTAAAAACCGGTTTGGATGCAAAGTTTTCCCGCAGCCTAGTTTCCCAGACCCACGCACCATCCCCCGCCGCAGCTGCCGAAACCGGGGTAAAATGAGCGTTTCGTCCCAGGAGGCGCATTTCATGGCTACGGTGACATCCTCACAGGAAATCACACAGCGAGTTTCGATTGAGAACTTCATCAGCGGTTTGCGCCAACTGCCGGAGCAGGACTTCACCGGGGTGCAAGGCACCCTGGCCTATCTGCGGGCCAACCCCGTCGATCCTGAATCGCTACAGCGTTACTTATTCTGGGACGCCCAGCACTACACTCGCAACCTGATCGACAAGACCGAACTCTACGAGCTATTGGCGATCTGCTGGGAAGTCGGACATCGCAGCTCGATCCACAATCACAAGGGCCAGAACTGCTGGATGGCCGCGCCCCTGGGACGGCTTGCCGTGCAGAACTACAAATTGCTTTCCGAAGACCTGGCCGCGCATCACTGCAACATCGTTCCCACGGACGTGGTAGAGATCACCGCCGAGAATCCGGTTGCAGTCGATCCGCTGAACCCGGTGCACGACGTGCGGAATCCGAAAGAATGGGCTACTCGGGCGGTTACGCTGCACGTTTACTCTCGACCCTTCGATTCCTGCGTCGTGTACTCGGTAGATCAGTGCACTTGCGGAGAAATTGGATTGCAGTACACGTCGCAGTATGGAAAGCGGTGTTGAACTCAAAGCCGCACAGGGACAAGTCCCGCCCAGCGGGACGACAGAGCTTAGCCCAGCGCTTCAGCGCTGGGTAGGGTGCCCCGAAGATAGAGTGCCGTAGGCACGACAGACCGCTTTAATCCTCATTCATAATTTGAGAATACAAAGCAACCATCGTTGCTCATCATGGCTGAATGTGACGGCTACTTCAGTATTTCGATCGCGCTCGCTCTCCACTCGCCATCGCTTCCCTGTTCGGCCGTAATCCTTACTTCGGCGCCAGCCTTCAACCCGTCCTGCGGATTACGCGAGCGTCTTGCCGCTGGAACGTCTTCGTCATACTCCACTTGGGCGTGCGAAATTTCCACCCGCCGGACCATGCCATTGCGCGCTTCCACATAGATCCAATCCTTCTCGGCAGCCGCGTGCGGACCCTCCACGATCTTGCCCCGGAAGGAACCCGGCGTTCCGGCATAGACGAAAGCCGACAACGACAGGATTACCCAGAGAAGGCCGGAACTGTGGCGAAGACTGTTCATCTTGCTTTTCGATGCAGAAACCGGGGCCTGCGCAACCCAGGGGGCCTCAGGCGCAAGCCGGGCGTCACGAAATCGCCACTTCTCCACCCAGACGAAATTCCGCCTGCGTCGCAACCATCGAACATGTTCGCAGATCACAAGCCGCGGTTCGTACGGACGATATAATCAAAGCCGTCGGGTGATGTCGCCGAGGCTTACACCGGGTCTCAGAACGAATCCTCGCTCAGAACACAGACACTGTTCTACCGTCATTCGGTTTCCCAAAACTCCGTGGTCTCCGTGTCTCCGTGGTGAAAAGAATTTCGCTTGGCAGGTCAACTATGACAGTCATCAAGCAAAACGATCTTATCCAGAGTGTCGCTGACGCTCTGCAATATATTTCTTACTACCATCCGGTCGACTTCATTCGCAGCCTGACCAGTGCCTACGAAAAAGAACAGTCGCCGGCTGCTCGTGATGCCATTGCGCAGTTGCTCATCAACTCGCGCATGTGCGCCGAGGGCCATCGTCCCATTTGCCAGGACACCGGCATCGTAACTGTCTTCCTGAAAGTCGGGATGGACGTGCAGTGGAATGCGACCATGAGTGTGGAAGACATGGTCAATGAAGGCGTTCGCCGCGCCTATTTGCATGAGCACAATAAGCTGCGTGCCAGCGTGCTGGCCGATCCCGCCGGAGCTCGCAAGAACACCAAAGACAACACTCCCGCCGTCATCAACATGGCGATTGTTCCCGGCGACAAGCTGGAAGTCATCGTCGCGGCCAAGGGTGGTGGCTCGGAAGCCAAGTCGAAGTTCGTCATGCTGAATCCCTCAGACTCAATCGTCGAATGGGTGCTGAAGACTGTTCCCACCATGGGCGCAGGCTGGTGCCCGCCGGGAATCATCGGCATAGGCATCGGCGGCACGGCGGAAAAAGCCATGCTGCTGGCCAAAGAATCTCTGATGGAACCGATCGACATTCAGGACCTGATCGCGCGTGGGCCGAAGGGCACGGCGGAAGAATTGCGCGTCGAGCTTTATAAGAAGATCAATGCGCTGGGCATCGGCGCGCAAGGGCTGGGCGGACTGACCACGGTGCTCGACGTCAAAGTGAAAGATTATCCGACGCACGCCGCCAACTTGCCGATCGCGATGATCCCCAACTGCGCGGCGACGCGTCATGTACACTTCGTGCTCGACGGTACCGGCCCAGTTGAGTTGAAAGCACCCTCGCTCAAAGACTGGCCAACCCTGACTTACAATCCGGCGGGCGCGCGGCGGGTCAACCTGGACACGGTCACTCGCGAAGACGTGGCGACATGGAAAACCGGCGAGGTGATTCTGCTCAGCGGCAAGCTGCTGACCGGTCGCGATGCCGCGCACAAGCGCATGACCGAGATGCTGTCGCGCAAAGAAACGCTTCCGGTAGATTTCACCAATCGCTTTATCTATTATGTGGGACCGGTTGATCCGGTTAGAGATGAAGTGGTCGGCCCAGCGGGTCCAACAACTTCCACTCGTATGGACAAGTTCACCCGTCAGATGCTGAAAGAGACTGGCTTACTCGGCATGGTTGGCAAGTCCGAACGCGGACCGACTGCGATCGAAGCCATTCGCGATCACAAAGCGGTTTACCTGATGGCAGTCGGCGGCGCGGCGTATTTGGTGTCGAAGGCGATCAAGAAATCGCGCGTGCTGGGCTTCGCCGATCTGGGCATGGAAGCCATCTACGAATTCGAGGTGGAAGACATGCCGGTCACGGTGGCCGTAGACGTGAATGGAAATTCTGTGCACGAGAGCGGCCCTAAGGAGTGGCAAGCTAAGATCGCGGAACTGGTGGAAATCGGATAGAAGCGTACACTTTCCCATCGGCTGGATCATGTGGAACGCAAAGTTCGTCATTAGGCTGATTGTTGGCGTCATTTGGAACCTGGTGATTTTCGGCGGCCTGATGTTCGGCGTGTCGGGCACGTTGCATTGGGCCCGCGCCTGGTGGTTCCTGGCAGTGATGCTGGTTCTGGCTGTCGTTGGCATGGTGACAGTATTTCGGGCTGATCCAGAACTGCTTAAGGAACGCTTCAAGCCTCCCATCCAGAAAGGCCAGCCACGCGTCGACCGCGTCCTGGTGATCGCCCTGTTGCTGGCCTTCCTTGCTGTCGTAAGCTTCATCCCGATCGATATCTTTCACCTCCACCTCCTGCCTCAACCGGACCTTCTAGTCTCTTGCTTTGGTTTTGTGCTGTTTATCGCCGGGTGGTGCATCGTGTTGCTGGCGATGAAAGCCAACACCTTCGCTGCGCTGGTGGTGCGCCACCAGACCGAGCGGCACCAGGAAGTGATCGATAGCGGCGTCTATCACATTGTCAGACATCCCATGTATGCCGGCGCCATCCTGTTTTTTGTTGGCATGCCTTTGTGGCTGGGTTCTTATGCCGCCACTTTGCTAGCCGTCATTCCGATTGCAGTGCTGGCGGTGCGTATCGTTTTCGAGGAGCAGTTCCTTCGCCGCAAGTTGGCAGGGTACGATTCTTATACGCAGAGGGTCCGATACCGATTGGTGCCCCACCTCTGGTAAATGACTGTCGACTAGTTGGCGTTGGGACCTCCGGCCCTCGACCCACCTGTGTTAATCTCTCCGCGGGCAGCCCACTCCATCTATTAGGTGATTACGTTTGACCGACGGCTCGGCACCGCAGCTTGCACCCACGGAACCGCCCCGGCTCGAATCCCCTGCGCAACTGCCCGAAGATTTGCGTGCCGCGATCGAAGCCTTTTGCGCGGCTGATTCCTTGCGCAAACGCCGCATCGCCTTCGTCCAACTCGTCCGTTGGACACGTGCCGGACAACGCAAAGCCGCGGAGCCGCCCCGTTTGCTCGCCGTTGTGCAACTTCTCGAGAGTGATCGCGATTTACGTCATCGAGTGCAGCAATCCCTCGGGCAACTGCTGGCCGAACTGGATTGTCTGCCGCTTTTCGCCGAAGCTGGCCTGCCCTCGGTTCACGCCTTTACCACCGAGATCGTGCAGCGCACGGTAGCCAAGTTCATCCCTTCGGCGCGCAAGGACTCCGACGCGCGCAAGCTGCTGACCGACCTTTACTCCTCCCAGCAATATATGCATCAGTTTGCGGCGATCACTCCCGAGTTCTTCGCCCGCGTCACCCGCGTGCTCACCCCGGCCGATGAGCCGGGCTTCTGGCAGCGTCAGGAGCACGACCTGGAAGAGGCCCTGCGACTGCTGGCATCCCGAATTAGCGGCCTGGGACTCCAGCCCGAAATGCGAGACCGCTCAACCGCTTCGCGTGTTGCGCGTTCGCCGTTTTATGAGCTGGTGCTGAAGACCGAAGAGCTGATGGCGTCAAAGTCAAGCGAAACGGCCCCGGCCGTATTCGACGTCTGGAAACAGGTGGTCGCACGTTGCCGCGCGGAGATGGAAGTTGTGTACGAGCACATGGAGTCGGAGGGCATCAGCGTCGAGCTGGTCTTCGACCTGAAAATCCTGCAAGCCTGCCTGGCCAGAATGGAGACGATCGCCAAGGTCGTCAGTGCTGCCGATCCCCAGGAACGTCAGCTGGGCGTACAAACGCTGCTGGGCCGGCTGATTGAGGGCAACATCGGCGATAAGCAGATCTCGTCGCTGCTGCGCGAGAACCTCAACCTGCTGGCACGCAAGGTGGTCGACCGCACGGGCGACACGGGCGAACATTACATCGCTAATAGTAAGCCGGAATACTGGCACATGTGGCGGGCCGCCATCGGCGGCGGAGTGCTGACGGTGTTCACCGCGGCCGTCAAGCTACGCATCATCGAAGCGCATCTGCCGCCGTTCGTCGAAGGCCTGGCCAGCGGCACGAATTACGCAGTCAGCTTCGTACTGTTGCAGGTCTTCGGACTGGTGCTCGCCACTAAGCAGCCGGCTACGACGGCCGCGGCCTTCGCGCGAATCATCCGCGACAATCGAGGCGATCAGCGATCGAGCAAACTCACCGATTTCGTTGCCCGCATCACCAGCACGCAACTGGCGGCCGCCCTCGGCAACGTGGTCGCGGTATCGGTCGGCGCTGTGTTGTTCGAGTTGCTGTGGCGCGTGATCTTCAGCCACTCGTATCTGCCAGAGCTAAGCGCGACACATGTTTACGACACGCTGAATCCCTACGCCTCCGGTACTGCACTCTATGCCATCGAAACGGGAGTAATCCTGTGGCTGGCTGCGCTGGCTGGAGGCTGGCTGGAGAATGCCGCGGTTTATTACCGCCTGGCCGAAGCGGTGGCACAACACCCTCTCGGCTTACGTCTGGGCGAGAAGTTTTCCCGGAAGATGTCGCGTATCGTGAAGCACAACATCGGCGGCTGGGCGACCAGCATCGTTCTGGGATATTTGTTGGGGTTCGCGCCGGTTCTGGGAGAATTCTTCGGGCTGCCGATTGACATCAGGCACGTCACCCTTTCCAGCGGAACCCTGGCTTTGGCGGCGGCGCGCTTTGGAACTGCCAGCTTGGGCAACCGCTGGTTTTACCACGCCACGGTTGGCATTGCCGTCATTTTCATCCTGAATTTGTTTGTAAGCTTTACCATCGCGGCATTTGTCGCGCTCCGGGCGTACGATGTCGGTCCCAAAGAGCAGTGGGGTATTCTGCGGTTCCTGCTCCAGCATGCAATCCGTAATCCATTGCGCTTTATTGTGCCCGCGTTCAACGGCGACCAGCCGGGAAAACCAGATACCGAAATCGTCGCGTCTTGAGCTAGTTCGAGTGTGCAACCACATTACGCGATAGTGTCCCAGACTTAGGAAACTACCCCTTACGGTAGAGCTGGCCCTCGGGCCAGCGTCCAAGCGGGTGTAAATATAGAGAAGGCTTTAGAAACTGTGTCGCAACCGGAACGAAAGCTTTCTGGTGGAACAAACTACTGGGATAACCAGTCAAACTAGCCGCAACGCGGCGGGATGAAGTTAGCCGGGGGGCGTAAGCCCCCGGGAAAGTGGGAAACAGTCGTGAGCCGCAGAGCGGCGACACCACTCGCGACACTGTCTCTTTAGCCCTCGTACCAGAGAGCACGAAGTTTCCAAAGCTCTCTTAACTGTGGAGAACCTCGCATGTCCGATCCTACGAAATCAACCCGTACAGAAAAAGATTCTCTCGGCCACAAGGAAATTCCCGGCCATGTCTACTACGGCATTCAGACGGCGCGTGCGGTGGAAAACTATCCCATCAGCGGGTTGCGCGCCCACCCCACGCTCATCCGCGCGATCGCGATGGTAAAAGAAGCTGCCGCCGAGGCCAACCGCGAGTTGGGGCTGGTTGATCAGAGAACGGCCAACGCGATCATTGAGGCTGCCCAGGAAGTCCAGCAGGGCAAGTGGGACGAGCACTTCGTGGTCGACGTCTTTCAGGCAGGCGCCGGCGTCAGCTTCCACATGAACAGCAACGAGGTCATCGCTAACCGCGCCTCCGAGCTGCTCGGCGGTGCGCGCGGCGAGTACAAGCATGTTCATCCCAACGACCACGTCAATTATGGACAATCGACCAATGACGTCTTCCCTACCGCCATGCGCCTGGCGACGCTGCTGGAATTGCAGAAACTCTATACCGCGCTCGATAACTTCATCGCAGCGCTGGCGCAAAAAGGCGAAGAGTTTCACCACGTCTTGAAGTCAGGTCGCACGCACATGCAAGACGCAGTTCCGATGCGCCTGGGCCAGGAATTCACGGCCTATGCCGCAGCCATCAAGCGGGCCAAGAAATCCATTCAGGAGCAGTCCGAGCTGCTGCGCGAGATCGGGCTCGGCGGATCGGCGGTGGGCACCGGCATCAACACCCATCCCGATTATCGGCGTAAGGCAATCGCCAACCTTTCCCGCGTCTCCGGACAGAAGCTGCATGTCGTCGACGACATGCGCTATGCCATGCAATCAAACTTGGCGATGTCGAGCGTGAGCTCCGCCCTGCGCAACCTGGCGCTCGAAGTCATTCGCATTTCCAACGACCTGCGTCTGCTTTCTTCCGGCCCGAACACTGGCCTGGCAGAAATCAATCTACCGGCTCTGCAACCGGGATCGTCGATCATGCCGGGAAAGATCAATCCTGTAATGCCTGAGCTGGCGGCGATGGTCTCGTTCCAGGTCGTCGGGTACGACACGGCAGTGGCGCTGGCGGTGCAGGCGGGACAGCTCGAACTCAACGTAATGATGCCGACCATGGCGTACAGTGTTCTCTCTTCGGTCACGATCATGACCAATATGCTCCACCAACTGACCGAGTTCTGCATCAAGGGCATTACGGTGAACGAGCAGCGCACCAGCTACTACGTACGGAGCACAGTGTCGCTGGCCACAGCCCTGAATCCCTACATCGGCTACGCTAAGGCGGCAGAGATTGCGAAAGAGTCGGTCAAGACCGGCAAGTCGATCATCGATATCGCCCGCGAACGCGGTGACCTGACGGAAGAGCAGATCAAGGAGATCCTCGATCCGGCAAGGATGACGGAACCGATGCAGCCACTGGATGCGGCAAAGGACAGGGAGAAGGTGAAAGGCAGCGGCTAGGAAGAGCGGGGATTCGTGGAAACGGATTCTGCGCTGAAAGGGCAAGTTGGAAAGGACGTCAAGGGCACAGGCGTCCAACAGTACGCACTGCAAGCCGATGGCTGAATGCTGACAGCTGAAAGCTATTTTTTATAAATCACCTTCCCGGCCCGAATCGTGTAATCCACTTTGGCGAAGTTGCGAACATCCTTGGCGGGATCGGCGTTTAGCACAACCAGGTCGGCGGCGCTGCCCTCAGCTATTTCCCCCGTGTGTCCAGCCTTAAAGAAGGTCGCCGGATTGGTGGTCAGCGAGGCCAGAATGTCGCGCCAGGTCATGCCGCTCTTCGCCATCTGGACATATTCTTCAGTCGTGTCGTAATGCTGGGTATAGCCGACATCGGTACCGAACAGCACCCTGCCGCCCTGATCGAAAAAGCTTCTGAGTTCGTTCACGCCGCGTTGCACGAAGGCCTGCTCGTCTTCGGCCGAAGCATGGTCTTTCTCCAATTCAACCTCCCACAACGTCAGAGTTGGAATAAGCGCCGTGTGCTGCGCTTTCATCCTGGCGAGTTCATCCGGCGTGTAGGCATCCTCAATGGGGATGGTGTGGGCCAGAATATCCACTCCCGCCGCCAGCGCATTGTCTGTACCGACATGATTGGAGGGATGTGCGAAAACCGGCTTGCCCTGCGCATGCGCTACCTCCACGGCTGCGCGTGCGACGTCGGTGGGCATAGGCGTAATCTTCCCGTGTCCCATGATGGAGCCGGTGAAAAGCTTGATTCCATCAGCCCCCATCGCTAGTGACTGCTTCGCGAGCCGAGCGGCGTCGGCAGGCGTTGCGGCTTCAGATTGCTTGAGCTGCGCGGCGATCTCGCGGGGAACATAAACCGGAATACCATTCTCCGGGAGAATAGTGCCGGCCGTCGTATAAATTCTGGGGCCGGGAATTTCCCCGGCGTCAACCCGCTTGCGCAACGGAATCGTCTGATAGGGATTCGAGCCGATATCAAAGACTGAGGTAAAACCCCATTTGGTCAGCATCTCCTGCATGTGTGGCTCCAGCTTATCGGCCGGAGCACTAGCCGCGTCGTTCCAGACATCTTCCGTGAAGTGAACATGGCTGTTCCAGAAGCCCGCCGTGATCACTTTGCCCCGGCAGTCGATAACCCGAGCCGACCCAGGCACTTTGACCGCGGTACGCTTTCCGAACTCTGCGATGGCGCCATTGCGGACCAGCACCACTGCGTCCTCAATGGGTGTGCTCTTAGGTGACGGATAAACCTTCGCCCCCACCAAAGCCAGGTCGGGAGGATTCGGAGCTTGATTCTCGGCAGCAATGAAGCTAGAAGCGCTCACGACAAAACTTATCAAGAACATGAGCAGCAAAAATAATTGGGGAGCTTCTCGCCGGTAACGCATAACTCAACATAATACGTTTGCCGTGCCGGTGCGGTTCCCCGACGAGTGCTGGCCAGACTGATGGGAAGTTCAGTTCCGGCTTTCTTCGGGCGGACTTTTCCTCCACCAAATCCTTCGATCTCAGCCCTAACTGAGGCACTTTGCCAGTGTTCCGGCCCGCCAAATCCTTATCACCGTGCGGTGACACCTGCGTCACTGAAAATGGCAGTAAGTATCCCTAAGATTAATTTGCCGAAGCTGCCTCAGATCAGGCACCACGAACCCGCTCACGCTGAGCGGCAACAGGAAGCCGTTTAACCCGGCTCCGGCGCCCGGTTCGAAAAGACATATCCAGAGATAAACCGATTTCGTTTTCTCACCCAGCATTCAAGGAGGCGTTCTAAATGGCAAGTTCTCAAGTTGCTGTGAAGCATTATGAAATGTTCATCAATGGCGAGTTCGTTTCGAACGCGACCCGCAAGATGATCCCGGTAATCAACCCTTCCACGGAAGAAGTGATTTCAGAAATACCCGCGGGCACGGTCGAGGATGCCGCGCTAGCGATGGCCTCGACGGAGAAGGCGCAGAAGAGCTGGTGCAAACTGCCAGCCATTAAGCGCGCCGGATATCTGCGGGAAATCGCCGCAGCCATCCGCGGCCGCAAGGATTTTCTGGCCCGCACGATTGTCGAAGAACAGGGCAAGATATTGCCGCTGGCTGAAGTGGAAGTCAGTTTCACGGCCGACTATATCGACTATATGGCCGAGTTCGCGCGGCGCTTCGAGGGAGAAATCATCCCCAGTGACCGGCCCAATGAAAACATCTTTCTGTTCAAGATGCCGATTGGCGTGATCGCCGGCATCCTGCCCTGGAATTTCCCCTTCTTCCTTATCGCCCGCAAGCTGGCGCCGGCGCTGGTCACCGGCAATTGCATCGTCATCAAGCCCAGTTGCGAGACGCCCAACAACGCCTTCGAGTTCGCCAAGATCGTGGCTGAGACGTCGTTGCCGCCGGGTGTTTTCAACCTCATCTCCGGGACCGGCTCGGTTGTGGGCAACGCTCTCGCTCGCAATCCCAAGGTGGGCATGGTGACCCTGACGGGCAGCGTGGAAGGCGGAGTAGCCGTTATGGCCGCTGCTGCCGAAAATGTGACCAAGGTTTCTCTTGAGCTCGGCGGCAAGGCTCCCGCCATCGTAATGCAGGATGCCGATCTCGACTTGGCGGCCACTGCCATTCGCAACTCACGCATCATCAATACCGGCCAGGTTTGCAACTGCGCCGAGCGGGTTTACGTCCATGAGTCCGTTGCCGAGAAGTTCACCGAGAAGGTGACCTTGGCGATGAAGCTAACCAAGGTCGGTGATCCCCTGCTGGATACGGATGTTGAAATGGGTCCGCTGGTCAGCAAGCAGCAGTTGGAGTTGGTGGACGCGGCCGTGCAGCAGGCAGTTCATGACGGCGCGAAAGTTGTGCTCGGCGGCAAGCGGTCGACTCGCAAGCCCGGTTTCTTCTTCGAGCCGACGGTGCTGACCAACTGCAAACAAAACACCGCCATTATGCAGAAAGAAATCTTTGGCCCGGTGCTACCTATCACTACATTTAAGGACCTTGATGAGGCCATCGAAATGGCGAATGATTGCGAATACGGCCTGACTTCCTCGATCTACACCCAGAACCTGGATGTCGCCATGCGGGCCTGCAACGAGATTAAGTTCGGCGAAACGTATATCAATCGCGAGAACTTCGAAGCGATGCAGGGCTTCCATGCCGGATGGCGTAAATCTGGTATCGGCGGCGCGGATGGCAAGCATGGGCTGGAGGAGTATTTCCAGACGCATGTGGTGTACGTGGACTACAACCAAAACAAGAAATGACCAGAGCTGGTTTCAACCAATCCAGTTAAGGCTTTGACTTCGAAGAGGCGGTTCTGAGTAATCGGGGCCGCCTTTCTTCTCGTAATGGCGCCAAGGCCACGATGACTAGGGAAACACTAATTAAGTCTAATATTCGAAGGGGACGGCCTTTCAGGCCGTCCGTAAGTAGCGCAAAATCATTTCGGCTTTAGCCGCTGAGGGACTTCGCCTACGCTTAATCAGACCATCCTTAGGACTTAGAAAGCCCAGCGCAGCAGGGTGGCTCCCGAGGTGAAACCTGCCCCAACCGCCGCCAGCAGCACCAGATTACCCTTCTTCAGCTTGCCCTCGTCGACGGCGGTCTGCATCGCTAGTGGAATCGTGCCGGCGGTAGTGTTGCCATAGCGTTCGATGTTGATGACAACTTTCTCTAGCGGCATCTTCAGCCGGTCAGCGGTGGCCATAATGATGCGTTTGTTGGCCTGATGAGCGATGAAGCAGTCCACATCCTTACCGGTGAGACCATTCTTTTGCAGAATGCGGTCGGTCATCTCCGACATCTTCTTGACCGCGTACTTGAAGACCTGCTGGCCATCCTGATGGATGTAGTGCATCTTCTGGTCGACGGTTTCATGCGAGGCTGGATGCAGGCTGCCCCCGCCCGGCATACTGAGAAACTGGCCGCCCACGCCTTCGATCTGTGCTTCCATGGCGAGGATTCCGTAATCTTCGCCCTCTTCGGCCGGTTCCAGCAGCACAGCGCCTGCGCCATCTCCGAAGATGATACAGACCGCGCGGTCGGTGAAGTCCGTCATGGAGGAATTGACGTCGGCGCCAATGACCAGCACCTTCTTGTAGCGGCCCGACTCGATAAACTGTGCACCGGCATTTAACGCATAGACGAAACCTGAACATCCGGCCGAGACATCGAAGCCCCAGGTGCGACGAATGCCCAGCTTGTGCTGGACCAGGCAAGCCGTCGAGGGGTACATCATGTCGGGTGTGACCGTGCCCACCACGATGAGATCGATTTCCTGCAAGTCGATAGGATGTGACTTCAGCAGGTTCTTGACGGCTTCCACGGCGAGATCGCTGGCCGCCACGCCTTTGTCGGCCAAATGGCGTTCGCGGATCCCGGTGCGCTCCAGGATCCACTGGTCGGTGGTGTCAACCATTTTCTCCAGATCTTGATTCGTTAGGACGCGTGGCGGGACATAAGTGCCGAGAGCTGTAATTTTGGCGCGAGAAGCGTTTGCCAATAGAGTTCTCCCAGAAGAACTTCGACTGCTATGAATGACCATTCATTCTGAAGGATATGCGTAGGAAAGTCTACGTGAACAAGGCTAACGGTACGACGGGGTCGCAAGCGGCAAGAAATAGAAGGCTAATGGCTAAGTGCTAACTGCCAAATGCCTACGTTTAACAAGCCAGGCGCCAGTTGACCGCTGCACACGCACTGGCCTGCTACCGTTGCTTCCTTCCGGACCTGGCGGGATTCACAAGATTGCGTTGCGCGGGACCAGCGCCCGACAGGTTTCAATATAGCATCACTTTGCAGCGTAGTGTGGTGCGCAGCTGCAACCGCGGAGGGGTCCGTTGGAACCTGAGAGCCGCCCGAAATAATGGTAAAATCGAGAAATTGCATGCAGCCGAAAACCGATTCTGTAGCCTTGCTGGACGCCGTTCAGGCGCAACCAACCACCGCTACTCCCAAGAAAATAGGATTTGTGAGCCTGGGCTGTCCCAAGAACCTGGTGGACAGCGAGGTCATGATGGGCCTGCTCTCGCAGGGTGGCGCCCAGATCACGCCGCGCGCCGAAGATGCCGACATCATCGTGGTAAACACTTGCTCGTTCATCGACTCGGCCAAGCAGGAGTCGGTCGACACCATTCTGGAAATGGCGCAGCACAAGACAGCCGGACGGGCGCAGAAGCTGATCGTCGCCGGCTGCCTGGTCGAGCGCTACCGCAATGAAATCCAAAAGAACATTCCCGAAGTCGACGCCGTGGTGGGCACCGGCGAGCTGCAGCAGATTTTAAATGCTGCGGGAATCGAGCCGTCCGTCGCGGCCAGTGATTCCCCGTTCGTAATTCTGGGGACGCGTTCGGAGGGAGATGCTCGTGAGGCTGCCGGGCGATTCGCCAAGGACGCGTGGGATGGTGCGATTGCCGACCTGCCCAACTATCTTTACGATGAGAACACGCCTCGCCTATTGGCGACGCCGAAATATTCCGCCTACATAAAGATTGCCGAGGGCTGTGATCATCCCTGTTCGTTCTGCATCATCCCACAGTTGCGCGGCAAGTTCCGTTCGCGTCGATTCGAATCGGTGATCGCGGAGGCACAGCGTTTGGCGCAACAGGGAGTGCGTGAAGTCACCCTGATCGGGCAGGATACAACCTGTTACGGCGAAGACTTCAGATTGAAAGATGGATTGGCGCTATTGCTGGAACGGCTGGCCGGGATTGAAGAGCTGCGCTGGGTGCGATTTCTCTACGCTTATCCCAACAAGATCACCGGCAAGCTGCTGGAAACCATCGCAGCCCACGACAAGATTTGTTCCTACATCGACGTTCCCTTGCAACACGCCTCACCTGATGTGTTGAAGCGGATGAAGCGCGGCGCTGGTGCGGAGATTTTCCTGCGCTCCATCGAGAAGATGCGGCGCGAGATTCCTGGCCTGACATTGCGGACGTCGTTCATTGTCGGCTTTCCCGGCGAAACCGAACCGGACTTCGACATGCTTTGCCAGTTCGTACGCGAAGCGCAGTTCGACTGGCTGGGCGTGTTCGGCTACTCGGATGAGGAAGGCGCGAAGGCCTTCGAGTTGATCGACAAAGTTCCCGTGAAAGAAATCGAGCGGCGGCGAAAGAAGCTGATGTCTCTCCAAAAGCAAATCAGCCGCAAGAAAAAGCGTGCACTGATCGGACAGCAATTTCATTTGCTACTGGAAGGTGCTTCCTCCGAAACCGATTTGCTGTGGGAAGGCCGCACCGCGATGCACGCGCCTGAAATCGATGGCACGGTATACGTCAACGATTTCGGCGACAACGAAGATGTCCGCGAGGGCGAGTTCTACCGCTGCGAGATCACTGAGGCGCACGATTACGATTTGGTGGCCAGGATTTTGTAAGGATTGAGCTATGCCGAGCGAGGCCGAACGAAGAGTTGTTCTTAAGGAACGCGAGCGGCGTAGGTTGTTGCGTGGAGGTTTGGGCCTTTACACGTACCAACAAGAGCGAAATACAACACCGTTCCAATTTGCGGCACAGGTTATCGTTGGGGCAATAGTTGTCTTTGTCGGATTGATCCTTGTTTCATCGATCTGGCAGGTTCGAGCCCGTGAGATAGCGAGCTACGGAGTCGCAGAATCCCACGTTGGGTCGTTCGCATTCGCCTTGGCTACGATACTTGTGGGAATTTTCATGGCGCACACCGGCGTAATTTTCTATTGGAAAAGATTTAGAGCGCATCGACAAAACACAGCTAATTAACCAGCATCTCAGATCCATTGAGCAATGCCGAAGAAAGCAATTCGCAGCCTACGTTGTCCCACCTGCAGAAAGATCGTGCTAGCCACCGATCCCGAGTTCCCTTTCTGCAGCCAACGGTGTCGTATCATCGACCTCGGTAAGTGGGCCAGCGGTGGCTATGTTATCTCCACGCCCATCAACGATCCGGAGACCGACAGTTCTGACTACCCAAACGAACGCGCCAAGAAGCACTGAGCCGAGTCCTCTTCGCTCGACGGCGCCGGCGTGGGCTACCCTGGTGGCAACGTTCTTTGGAGCAGGGCGATTGCACCCCGGGCCGGGCACCTGGGGATCGCTGGCGACAGTTTTGCTGTGGTGGCTGTTAGCGTCACACCTTCCGCCGTCCGTGCGCATCCCAGTTATCCTGGTACTGATCGCGATCATGGTGGCGATTGGCATCCCCGCTGCCACCTTGGAAGCGCGCGGCTGCGGCAAGAAAGATCCCCAGCACGTAGTGATCGATGAAGTCGCCGGGCAATTGGTCACGCTGGTGGCGTGTCCGATCATGTGGCAAGCGCTGCTCGCCGGCTTTATACTTTTTCGTGTATTCGACATTACGAAGCCGCCGCCGATACGCCAATTGGAAAAGCTGCCGGAAGGTACGGGTATCGTGGTCGACGATCTGGGGGCGGGAGTTTACGGGCTGATGGTTTTGCAACTTCTCCTGCACCTCGGGCTTCTTCGCTAGCGGATGAGTGGCGGTCAGGTTCTGTCGCCGGCTGAAGCCGGCTTGCGATTAAGTAAGATGGGTTTAACGGCGCGTCTAAAGACGCGCCCCTTCAAAACAGTTGGCCAGTAGCAGTTTGGCGAGACGCCGCTTCGAGAGCTCCGAGTAGGCGACAACTTTGATGTAATGGCACGGCTTGAGAAATGATGGATCGAAAGACCGGAACCAAAAACGTGAACGGCAAGCCGCAGATCGATTCCATCGATCCTGGGTACGCTCTGCCCGGGGGCGAGATCCGCATCATCGGCAGCCGCCTGCGCCCGCAAGAGTTGCGCCGTCCGCAAGTGCGTTTCGGCGATGTCGATGGCTCGGTCATTATCAGCTCTGACCAGTTCATCGTGGCGCGGGTTCCGGAAGGCGCAGCCTCCGGGGATGTCGTGGTTGCTACCAACGGTAGTCAAAGTAATCCGCGGGAAGTTCGGGTCGCTGTGCCGATTGCCGAAAACCTGCATCCGGTGGCCAATCCGGCGGTCGATGCCCAGGGCAACATCTATGTAACCTTCTCCGGCGCCCGTGGGCAGAAAGTCCCGGTCGCCATCTATCGCATCGACACCAGCTATAACGTGAAGCCGTTCCTGCACGAGATGATGAACGCCACCGGCATGGCCTTCGACCGCTCCGGAAGCCTGTACGTCTCTTCACGCTTTGACGGTACGGTCTATCGCGTGGCGCAGAATGGCACCATGACCTCGTACGCGGAAGGCATGGGAGTAGCGACCGGCATCGCGTTCGACCGGGAAGGAAATCTCTACGTCGGCGATCGCAGCGGTACGATTTTCAAGATTGGCCGCGACCGCCAGATCTTCGTTTTTGCCATGCTTGAACCCAGCGTGGCCGCTTATCATCTCGCATTCGGCAACGGTGGGAACCTGTACGTCACCGGCCCGACGACCTCAAGTTTCGATGCCATTCACCAGATTGATCCGCATGGCGAAGTCAGCGTGTTCTATCGCGGACTGGGCCGCCCGCAGGGGCTGGCCGCCGATGTTGACGGCAATCTCTATGTCGCGGCATCGCTCAACGGGCGCCGCGGCATTGTAAAGGTAACGCCGGACGCCAAGGCATCGCTGGTCGTCTCGGGACATAATCTGGTGGGACTGGCCTTCGGCCCTGGAGCCTCGGCGGTATTAGCGACCACCAGCGGGGTACATCACCTCTCCTGGGATATTGCAGGCCGATCGCTGCTGCCTGAGCCGTAGTGTGGGGCCGAATGCAGGCCAGATTGTTCACCGCTATCGTGGTCCTTGCCACCACGCCGGGAGTCAGTCGGAGTCAAACCCGTTCCGTCCCAAGTACTGATTCCGTAGCAACGATTCGCGCCCATTGCGACACCCAGGAATTGCACGCCAGGAAAGCCCAGCCAACCCAATTTCTCTTCTCTGCCTTTCCTCAGAAAAGATCAGGCGCGCGACAAATGGCAACGCCAGACATCCGAAAAGGACCAGCAAGCGGCCGCCAACAACGGCAATAGCACCGCCTCGGCTTATCAGGTTGGCGGACGTATTGTGGTAGCTTTCTTCACGTTTCAAAATCAATTCGGTGATTGGGTGAATTACACCGACTACTGCTATCGGACCGACGGCACGTTGGCCCGCATCCATTCCCGCCTGAACAGTTTCCATGGAGATAGGACGGTGGTCCGCGACTACTTCTTCGACAAGCGGGGAAGACAACTAGCCACAGAACGGCATGATTACCAGCTAGGCATTAAAACTCCCAAGAAGGTGGACTCTAACTTTTGGGACTTTCCTCCGCCATTCTTCCTGCATGTGATCGATCTGCCCTTCGCCAAAGACTTGCCATAGACGGCTTTCACCACGGAGACACGGAGAGCACGGAGTTTTCCGGGGATTCATTTCGCAGGGCTTCCCTGATTAGCGGTTTGGATCGGCGGCGCCCAACACCGGGAGGTTGAATCAACTTTGCCCGGGTAGCTCTCGTGGCGACTGGCTTCTTGGAGCCCTACTATTGGCAACAAACACTTTCAGGAAACTCCGTGCCCTCTGTGCCTCCGTGGTGAACACTCTTTGCCTTGCGACCCGATTCCCAGTGCTAGACTGAATCTGTGATCGCGGAAATCATCGCCGTCGGTTCGGAGATGCTGACTCCGTACCGGCAAGACACCAATTCCCTCTTCCTCACTGGCCGTCTCAACGAACTTGGGATCAGTGTTGCCTTCAAGACGATTGTTGGTGACAACCTTGACCGCCTCACATCAGCAGCGCGAACGGCGATCGGCCGGGTCGACGTCGCCATTTTTATGGGTGGCATGGGACCTACGCAGGATGACTTGACGCGCGAAGCCGTCGCCGCGGCGCTGGGGATTGAACTGAAGCGCGATCACGCGATCGTTGCCGCGTTGTACAAACGTTTCGCCGAACGCCGTCTGCATATGCCGGAAAATAATGCCCAGCAGGCAGATGTGTTGCAGGGCGCGGTGATACTGCCCAACTCGAAGGGCACGGCGCCAGGGCAATGGCTGGAAACCGAGTTGGAGGGCAAGCCCCGGATCATCGCTCTGATCCCCGGGCCGCCGCACGAATTGCAGCAGATGTGGGACACGGACTGCATGGTTCGTTTGCGGACCTTGGTTCCCCCGGGAGCGATGGCCGCGCGCGTATTGAAGGTCGCGATGATGGGCGAATCCGCGGTCGATCTACGGACCGCGCCGATCTACAGAAAATATCCCAACGTCGAGACCACGGTGCTCGCCGGACAGGGACAAGTGGAGTTTCATCTGCGTGCGACCGCCGCGACCAAGGAAGAAGCGCAAGCCGAGGTGGACCAGCTCGCCGACGAGTTGGAAGAGGAACTGGAAGATGCGGTGTTTTCCTCCGGCGGTGAATCGCTGGAGGAAATTGTTAGCTATTACTTGCAGATGCGCAATGCCAAGCTGGCCGTGGCTGAGTCGTGCACCGGAGGAATGATTGCCGAGCGGATCACGTCGGTTGCCGGCAGTTCGCGGTCTTTTCTCGGAGGAGCCGTTGTCTACTCCAACGATCTGAAGACGCTGTTCGCTGACGTTCCGCCATTGATGATCGAGGCCCACGGCGCCGTCAGCAAGGAAGTCGCGCTGGCTCTGGCCGAAAATATTCGCGAGCTGTGCAACGCCGATATCGGCGTCGGGGTCACAGGCATCGCGGGGCCCGGCGGCGGCACCGAGGAGAAGCCGGTTGGCCTGGTATTTATCGCGGTCAGCAACGGCCACAAGCATGAAGTGGTGCAGCGGAGATTCTTTGGCGACCGTGAACGCGTCCGGCGCTGGGCCAGCCAACAAGCGCTCGATCTGGTGCGCCGCATGTTGATTTGAGACGATGCGACTGTTCGTAGCCCTCGATATCGAGCCCGAGATTCGCCAGCGGATCGCCGACTTTCGCAGCCAGATGAAAGCCTTCGCGCCCGATGTCCGTTGGGTGGGGCCGGAGACGTTTCACGTGACGCTGCAATTCCTGGGCGAAACTACCAAGCTAGAGGTGATTCAGCGCGCTTTGGGGCAAGTGAAGGCATCGGCCGTATGGTTGGCGTTTCGGAATGCCGGCTTCTTCCCTAATCCGAAGTCACCGCGCGTGTTTTGGGTGGGGATTGAATCGGATCAACATTTGCAGGAACTGGTGAACTCGGTTGCGGAAAAGTTGCAGCCTCTTGGATTCAAGCGTGACGCTGGGCCTTACAAACCGCATCTGACGCTGGCGCGTTCGGGAAGCGGGCGGCCGCGTCCAGTTCCCGGAGAGCGCGCCGCATTTGGATTGCAGCACCTACGAGTAAAGCTGGAGAGCCTGGCGCCGCTGGAGTTCGGTACAATGACGGCGCGCGAGTTCTATCTGTACGAAAGTAAGTTGTCGCCGGCGGGAGCGAAGTACACGAAACTGGCGCGCTATCCACTGGAGTGAGTAAGCGAAGCTGCTTTGCAGGGTACCGCGAGACATTCTTTGTGTGGTGGAGGAACCCGGCCGAGCGAACCACGGCGCCTATCCTGCTATTCATTGCGGCCTCATCGCTTACTAATCATTCTGCGGTACAAAGAGAATATCCGGCGCCTGCTGGCGGGCACTGAGAATCGATTCAGTTAAAGAGAACTGCTGGTGAGTGAGATTGCGGTTATTGGCGCGGGCGCCTGGGGCACGGCAATGTCGATTGTGCTCGGGCGAAAAGGTACGCACCGCGTACGGCTCTGGGCGCATGAAGCTGAAGTCCGTACCAGCATTGAAGACCGGCGCGTGAACGAAATGTTTCTGCCGGGAGAGCTGGTTCCCGAGACCGTCTCCTGCACCAACAACCTGGAAGAAGCGCTGCGCGGCGCAGGGATCGTGGTCAGCGTTATGCCGTCTCATCACACCCGCCGGGTGTTTCAGGCGATGCGGCCTCACCTGCGAGCCGACATGCTTTTTGTCAGCGCCACCAAAGGTATCGAGAACGATTCCCTGCTGCGCATGACGCAAGTTATCACTGAGCTGCTGGAAGGCGGCCGCGACGGATTCACGCCTCGCATCGGTGCGATCAGTGGTCCTTGCTTCGCCAAAGAAGTCGCAAGGGGCGAACCAACAGCCATCACGATTGCCTCTGATGATCTAAACCTGGCAGCGGTCGTGCAGAAAGAATTCGGCGATCCCCGCTTCCGGGTTTATACGAACGACGATGTCGTGGGCGTGGAATTGGGCGGCGCCTTGAAGAACACGGTGGCCATCGCCGCCGGCATTCTCTTCGGCCTCAATCTGGGACACAGTACGGTGGCAGCGCTGATCACCCGCGGACTGGCGGAGATGACCCGCCTGGTAGTCGCCTGCGGCGGTAAAGCCTCAACCCTGGCGGGCCTGGCTGGTCTGGGCGATCTGGTGCTCACCTGCACCGGAGGACTCTCACGCAATCGAAGTGTCGGGGTGGAACTGGGCCGGGGACGCAGGCTGGACGACATCATCGCCGGAATGCATGGCATGGTCGCCGAAGGCGTGCTGACCACTAACGCCGCGGTCGGTTTAGCCAAGAAGGCGGCCGTGGAAATGCCAATCACCGAGCAGATGCACGCGATCCTGCAGCAGGGCAAACCTGTGGAAGATGCGATCCGCGACCTGATGGGCCGGCCATCCACCAGTGAAGCTGGATTGGTTAGGGGTTAGGGGCTTGAAATGCTGCTCATCTACCCGGACTTCGGAGTAGCTCCGATTGGGTGCTCCACCAGACCACCTCGTGCCATAGCTTTCCTGACAGGGCGAGCTCCCCGATTCTTCCCATTGTTTGCGCCGCTGGGTGGCGCGCCAGTCAGGCTGTCAAAGTAGCTGGCAAAAATTTCCTTCAGATCGTTCTCCGGCATCACACTTCGGTCTAACATATGTTCCAGAGCCAGAGCGTGGGTCACCGCGGAAAGCGAGAGCGCGACCGATCTGACTGACGCCGGCAGTTGCCGTCCCGATCCCTCCATGATCTCCTGCAAAACACCAATTCTGGAACCTACCAGACGGCGATTCATGGCAGCCAGGCGCGCCTTGACCTCGGGATGCCGGACCGAGAACAGCTTGAATTCCAGTGCCAGCAAGCTCCAGCGGCGATCCTGGCACATGGTCAGAAAGAATTCGCGAAACGCTCGCAGTTTGGCCTGCGGATCATGGAACTTGTCGACCGCCCGTTCTGCATTGTCGATGCGATGCGAGATCTCACGCTCCAGCAGCGCCAAGAAAAGGTCTTCCTTGCTGGCGAAATTGGCGTAGAAGGCGCCGCGGGTGTAGCCGGCTTCGGCGGCAATCTCTTCCAGCCTGGCAGCTTCAAATCCGTCCCGGGCAAAAATCTTCTCGGCCGCCTGGATGAGGCGGGCCCGAGTGGTTTCGGCGCGCTCCTGGCGGCGTGATGTGGAAGCGGTCGCTTTCATTTATCCTCAAAGAGACTCGAATCAGCCGTAGGCTTGGATGCCAACTTTGCGCAACGCGAATGTTCGAATTAACATCTAAGTCAAGACGGCTGTAAGATTTCATACATGCATGTATGTACTAAATACAACATGGAACAGTGTGAAAGCAAGTTGCTGAGACATGCGCTAATCGTTGGGCGAATTTCGTTCGTGACGGGCATGGTGGCAGGGTTGTCTCTCATCCCGGCATGGGCGCAAAACCAGCCAGGGCTGACTCCGTTGCCCTCCGCCGAGCAGGTAATCCAGCGGCCGCAGGATGCTTTTAGTGGATCAATACCGCAGGGCAAGGCGACCCCGGAAATCATCGATCTCACCATCGAAGACGCGCTGGACCGCGGCCTGAAATACAACCTGGGTCTGTACCTGAGCGAGCGCGCGACCGACCAGAGCCGGGCGGCGCGATTGCGCGCTCTCAGCAACCTGATGCCGGTCATCAACGGCGCGTTTGGAGAAGAGGTAGAGAAGCTGAACCTGAAGGCTCTGGGGCTAAACGGCTCCCTGATACCTGGAATTCCCACCTCCGTGGGGCCATTTGGTATCACCGAACTGCAAGCATCGGGGACGTGGAACCCAGGCGATTTACACTACATCGATATGGTTCGAGCTGCCAGCCAGGATGTAAAAGCGGCTCAGTTCACGTACCGGGACGCGCGCGACACGGTGGTCATTGCGGTGGGCGCGAATTACTTGCTGACGATTGCGAACGAATCCCGTCTGGAGGCGGCGCAGGCCGAACTGAAGGCGGCGCAGGCTCTCTATCAGCTGGCGGTGGACCAGGAGACGGCTGGACTTGCTCCCAATATCGATACTCTGCGGGCGCGGGTACAGCTACAAACCCAACAGTCCGTGCTAATTCAGGCGCAAAACGATTTGGAGAAGCAGCGCATTGCCCTGGCCCGGGTCATCGGCTTGCCGGTACAGCAGAAATTCCGCCTGGTCAACCGGGTGCCCTACCATCCCTTGCCGGAGATGGACGAGCAGGCTGCATTTGCCCAGGCACTGCAAACCCGTCCCGACTATAAAGCCGCGCTGGCGACATTGCGCTCGGCCCAGCTCAGCCGAGAGGCAGCGTGGAAGCAGCGCTTGCCGTCGATTGGGTTTACGGGACAATACGGCGTGCTGGGTACCACTCCTGATTCGATGTCTCCGAACTGGACCTGGGCAGGCACGCTGCAGATTCCAATTTTCGAGGGAGGCAAGATTGAGGCTGACATCCAGCGGACCCAGGCCGTTCTGCAGCAGCGCCAGGCGCAGGTGGACAACCTGAGAGGCAGTATCGAGCAGGATATCGAAGATTCATTCCTCGATATCAAGGCTGCCGCGCAACAAGTTGAAGTCGGCAAGACCGGACTCGAGTATGCCCAGCAAACACTGGAGCAGTCGCAAGACCGCTTCGCCGCCGGCGTGACCAACAATGTGGAAGTGATCCAGGCGCAGCAGCAACTGGCATCGGCCAACGATCAATACATCGCCAGCCTGTACGCGTACAACATCGCGAAGGTCCTGCTGGCGCGCGCCATTGGCAATGCCGAGCAGGCAGTCAAACAGTATCTGTCCGAGCCTGGCAGCACGCTGCCCGCTAACCCGCCGCCGGGAGGCACGACTGCTCCGACTCCTCCGGTGACACCCGCTCCAGCCCCGATGCCGGGAATCAGTCCCAATACGTCGCTAACCTCGAGCGGGTTAATGGGACAGCTCGACGCGACCCAGCCGGGGCAAGATGCAAGCGCCGGAACCGCGGCGCAGAACCGGCGGAGCGCGGATGCTCCCAGTGCCACGATTTCTCATAAATAACAGTTGCTGACAGGTGATGAACAAATGAGTCCGACGACAACCGATCCTAACGATCTTGAGCATTCCGATGCGCCGGCGGAGAACCACGAAGAGCACCGGGAAGCGGAGCTTCGCCGTCCGGTGGAGGACCGCCGCAGCTTCTTTCAGAAGCATCCTGCCGCCAAACCGATTGTGTTCCTGGTAGCCATTGTGGCGGTTCTGCTGGTGGGATGGTTCTGGTGGGAGAGCCGGCAGTGGGAAGACACCGACGATGCCGAGATCGACGGACACATTTATCCCATAAGCGCCCGGGTGAGCGGCTATGTCGTTAAAGTGAACTTCGACGACGGCCAGCTGGTTCACAAAGGCGATGTGCTGGTGGTGATTGATCCCACCGACTACACGGTGGCGCTGGAGCACGCCCGGGCCGACTATCAGGACGCGCAAGCCCAGGCCATAGCAGCCCGGTATGGCGTGCCGGTTTCCAGCGTGGGCTCTTTCAGTCAGATTCGTTCCGCCAGTGCTGACATGAGTTCTGCCCTGGCCGGGGTGGCTGCTGCCCAAAAGCAAGCCGATGCCGCGCAGTCGCAGATCGTCGAGGCGGAAGCCGATGCCAAGAAGTTAAACACCGACGTGGAACGTTACCGCCAGTTGCTGGGAAAACGCGAAATCTCGCAACAGCAGTTTGACGCCGCTATCGCCGCGGCGACCGCTGCCAATGCCACCGTTCAGGCACGACAGGCGGAGTTGCTCGCGGCCCAGGCCCAGGTGAAACAGGCCCAATCGCGGATCGACCAGGCGAATGCCGAAGTCAAAAACGCTCAGGCCACGCCCAACACCGTACAGGCTACCAAGGCCAAGGCGGAGTCGGCCGACGCGCAGGCACAGCGCTCCAAAGCCGCTCTTGACCAGGCACAACTCAATCTTTCTTACACCACCATCGCAGCTCCGGTGGACGGAATCGTAGGCAAGCGATCGGTGCAAGTCGGATCCAATGTTGCCGTGGGACAAGATCTATTGGCGGTCGTGCCCTTACGCGACGTGTGGGTAACAGCCAACTTCAAGGAGACCCAACTCGCGCATATGCATCCCGGCCAGCCAGTCAAAATTAAGGTCGATACCTACGGCGGGCGAAAGTGGAATGGCCACGTCTCCAACATCGGAGGCGCGACCGGCGCCAAATACAGTCTCCTACCGCCCGAAAATGCGACGGGCAACTACGTGAAAGTAGTACAGCGCATTCCGGTGCGCATCGATTTCGATGGCAATGATAAATCTGACTTTAACAAAGATGGCCTCCTACGACCCGGCATGTCGGTCGAGCCTGACGTTAACATCAGTAAGTGACCGGAGCCCAGCAAGCGGTGGCTCCGTGGAATCCAGCTTCCCCCCAGATTAGCTGTTAGAACTAACCTGAACCATGAATTTCTCGCTAACCTGTTGAGCCGGAATAAACTCCGGTTTAGTCATGGCTACAGAAATATTCGGGCGTTCAAGGCCTTGTTTCATGGACTGCATTGCCTTAAGGCTATCTCGTTCTCCCCTGAAAAACGGGTACCCAAACCTCACAACCTTTCGTTTTCCGGTAGATTTTGGTTAGGAATTCCGTCAAATTCTGTCATAATCTTGGCAACTCAGCCACGACGACGCCATGAACTTCGCTGTCTTGCCCAACTTGATTGCGCTGGCCATCCTGGTAGCCGTATTTCGTGCGATCTTGCTGCAGGGAACTACTGAGCGGCTGCATCTTTGGCTCGCTGGCTGGATCCTGGTGCTGGTGCATTTCGCCGCCCAATTTCTGGATACCGGACAAGGAACATGGAGCCTGGTGGCAACCGCCATCGGTCTGGACGCCCTGATTTTGGCCAGCGTTGCTTTCCTGATTTCGGTATCGACGATTGTGGATTCGGATAGTCGCCGGCAAATTCTGTTTGCGTCCGCGATTGCCCTCCCCGCCCTGGCCTATACCAACGCCATAATCTGGGACGTAACCGCTCGAAGCTTCTACTACTGTGTGGTTGCTGTCGGGCTGACAGCCACTACCCTGCTCTTCTGCCGCTACTATGGCCGAATCAGTCTTTATGCGGCGACCGTGCTGACGGGAAGCTTCGCCCTTGCGGGCACAATCGCTTGGACAGTTGCCCGTGGGACTCCCGGGTTTGGCATTAGCTATATGCTGGCGGGATTGAATTTTGTGGTTGCCATGCTTTATTGGCGTCGTTACCGGCGCGCCAGCGCGGGAGTCTTAACTACGGTGGGTGGATTTGTGCTGTGGGGAGCTGTCTTCCCTACCGGCATCCTGCTGCAATTATTTGCTCCGTCTCTGAAAATTGACTCTGAAGTGTGGAATATTCCGAAATACCTGGTGGCCGTGGGAATGATTCTCACCCTGCTCGAAGATCAAATCGCGACCAGCAAACATCTCGCCTATCATGACGCTTTGACCGGCTTACCTAACCGCCGGCTTCTGGAAGACCGCCTGGAGCAGGCCCTGGCTCACGCCGACCGCACTGGAAACAAAGTGGCCGTGCTGCAACTCGATCTCGACCGCTTTAAGCAAGTGAACGATACCTTTGGGCACCACATTGGGGATCTGGCTTTGCAGGAAATCGTTCGCCGGCTAAGTAGCCGCATGCGGTCCTCCGACACCCTGGCTCGCTCCGGAGGCGACGAATTCACTGTGGTTAGCACGGTTGCCGATTCAGCCGGAGCCGAAGTTCTGGTATCAGACCTTGAGTCCGCTCTGTCAGCTCCTATCAATATTGGCGGGGCCCGGTTGCAAACCGGTCTCAGTATCGGCTTGGCCCTCTACCCCGACAACGGCCACGATCCGGACCAGTTGCACGCAGCCGCGGACGAAGCGATGTACGCGGCCAAACGGGCAACTCGCGGCTCGGGGCTTATCACAACCATGCCTCAGCCGTCGGTCTAGAGAAACCTGCAAAGAAAGTGCAAACGCCCAGCCGCAGAGCGGCCTCCGCTTTCGCCTCTTGAGCGGCCAGCCAGCGCAATGTGATAGGTTAAATTGTCCCCCGAGGGAGGACCATGAACGGAGGCATTTTTCTGCTGGTTTGGTGTCTGGCGCAGAGCTTCATCTCCCCACCCACTGCTGTAGCCCAAACGACTTCTTTCGCTCAACGGCTTTACGGGACCTGGTATAACTACCCCCCGGGAAAAAGCACAACGGATTCCGTCCGCTACGAATTCCGCCACAATTCAGAAATCAGCCGAGACGAGATCGTGGCCGTTCACATCTGCGCGGGAGAAGCAATTGCAGTAATCGCCCGGGCGACGGCGCCGATCGAGGTATCCGAAAACACCATCAAGATCTTACAGAACGCTTCCCGTTCGGAGAAAAAAGCCGGGGGCGCCGAGTGCCAGGCGAGCATCGATTCGGCAGTTTGGAACTATGTAATTTCACCTAACGGAGATCGCATCACGATCACCAATCCGGGTGGCGACCCCAACAGCTTCCAACTCGCCCGCCAGGATCTGGCCCCCGAAGCAGTCTTGTCTCCCAGTCTGTATGGCAGCTGGCTGATGCCCGTCCACCAGGAACGCGGGGCTACGGTCGCGATCAAACTGATTTTTTACGAAAGCGCGGACAAAGGCCGCGGTAAGATCCGGGAAATATCGACCTGCTCCAAAGCCAACGACACTCTCCTTGCTCAGGCAGATTCGACATTTAAAATGACTGCGGACGAAATGACGATCTTAGAGGCTGCCTCTCGCGAGGAGAGGAATGGTGCTATCAGCTGTCTGGCCACGATTGCTCCCGGTACTTTGCATTACGTAATTTCTCCTGAGGGCGGGACCCTGGTCTTGTCTAAACCTGGTGCACCGCCGATTATTCTCACCCGTGATGAGCCCTAGCTTGATATCGGGAGCTTCGGGGTTTCCCGGCAGCGTATCTTTAAGACTGCGCCTCGATAGGTCACACTGGCCAGTAGCCGATTTGCTGCCGCCGAGTGGGGCAAATATGATTCGGAAGGGACAGTGCAATGGCAGGCTGAAACCTCCCGCTGTGTGGCAACTCAGTAAGCAATCCTTCCCAGCCGGGATGGCGAAATTGGCAGACGCAGCGGACTTAAAATCCTTTAGTTGCCACCTAATGTTTCTACTAAGTGACTGTAAACAAATTACCTATTGACATAATTCTGTGTCTGCGTTAACGTTACACAACTATTTCACATTTTGCTCTTTTTTACGGATACGGCAGATGGCTGAACAGTACACAATTCTCGGCGGCAAAGTCCACGTTTATAAACGGCCGAACAGCAGTTGCTGGCAGTGCTCCAGCTATCTCGGCGGCAGGAATCGCCGGGCCACCACCAAGGAAGAAAGCCTGTCGAAAGCCAAGGAGGTTGCCGAGGACTGGTATCTCCAGCTCCGCGGAAAGCTCCGCACCGGAGAATTGAAAACCGGGAGAACCTTCCGCGAGGCCGCCGAACAATACCTGCGCGAATACGACATCATCACGCACGGACAGCGTAGCAAAACCTATCTCAGGGGCCAGCACTCCCGAGCAGCCAGGCACCTGGTGCCGTTCTTTGGCCGCCTGGTCCTATCGGAAGTCACTGCCGGCAAAATACAGGACTACCGCATTCACCGACTCGAAGAGGCGATGGCCAACCGCGGTAAGCCGCCGGCACACAACACCACGCACCAGGAGATCGTGACCTTGCGGCAGATATTGAAAACCGCTATCCGCCACGGATGGATCGATCACCTGCCCGATTTGTCGGCACCCTATCGGTCATCCCCGAAAATTTCACACCGGGCGTGGTTCTCTCCCGACGAATACAAAACGCTCTACGAAGCCACAAGAAGGCGCGCGCACGAGCCGAAACAGCCGCGCTTCAAATGGGAATCAGAACAACTTCACGATTACGTGCTGTTCTCGGCTAACACAGGCCTGCGCCCCAACGAAGCAAGGCGGCTCCAGTTTCGGGACGTGACAATCGTCGTGGACGAGGGGACCGGTCAGACAATCCTTGAGATCGAGGTGCGCGGTAAGCGCGGTGTCGGCTACTGCAAAAGCATGCCGGGCGCCGTGCTGCCCTTCGAGAGACTCAAGGCAAGGCTCCGTCCAGCGGGCGGCCCCGGCAGGAAAGGGAGCCGTGTCGAAACCATGGCCAACGGGGAATGGCACAAGCCAGAACCTTCAGACCTCATCTTTCCGAAATGGCAGCGCGAACTGTTCAACGCGATCCTGAAGGAGGAAAATATGAGAGTCGACCGTGACGGCCGCCCCCGGACGGCTTACAGCCTGCGGCACACATACATCTGCCTGCGCCTGTTGGAAGGTGCCGACATCTACCAGATCGCCAAGAACTGCCGCACCAGCGTCGAGATGATTGAGAAGTATTACGCAGCCCACCTCAAGACCCAGCTTGACGCCTCGGCGATCAACAAAATGCGGGCAAAGCCAAAGAAGAGACAGGTTAAAACCCTGGAAAAGGCACGATGAAATCATCCGGGCCGCTTTTGTGATAGAAAACAATCAGCCAGTTCACGCGGGCGTGGCGGAATGGCAGACGCAACGGACTTGAGACAAAACTTGAGTGCCCGCCGGGAAACCGGCGATGCAGAACTGCCCAAATTCGGGGAACCCTGCAATGGCAATCCCGAGCCAAGCCCCGGCGGAATACTCCGCCGGGGAAGGTGTAGAGACTAGACGGGTAGCACCTAAGCCCCGGAACTATCTGGGAGATGGTGAAGGGATAGTCCGGACCGCAAACCCGGCGCCGCGCTATCGAGCGCAGCGCCAGGGCGGCGAAAGCCGTAGACGGTACGAAAATCCGTAGAGCCGAAAGGTTCGTGAGGGTTCGACTCCCTCCGCCCGCACCACTCCCCCAATCTCCATTGTGCCGGAAGAAAAACGCGGCACACCAATGCCGCTACATCGTCGGCAAGCTGCTCGGGCAACCGGCCTAGATGCGAGAGCCTACCGGAACGTTCGCACTCCCCTGACCCCTCTCAAGACTGAGGCATAGTTGGAGGAAGATCGTCGCCTCAATTCACAGACCAGTAACAGAATGTTTGTATGATCCTGACGCTATTGCGCCTCCGCCAGTTTTTTGAGAGGCCGTCGGCAAGACTTGTCTTCCGAGGGCGAGCACATGCGAGAACGAATCCGGGCAAAGCAACTGTTTCTGGCGAGGGCCAATGACCGGCTGTCCGAACTGGATCGCCTCAGCAGTTTCAAAGAGACAGGCACTGTATGAGATCCGCCAAAGAACGTGATTGCGAAACGCCGAAGGGGCCTGTTCGGGCGGCACAGTACGTCCGTATGTCGACGGAACATCAGCAGTATTCGACCGAAAACCAAATGGATGTCCTTCGCCGCTACGCTGAAGGGCGCAGCATGCAGATCATCAGAACTTACTCAGACGAAGCGAGGAGCGGGCTGAACATCGAGGGCAGGAACGGATTACGCCAACTTTTATCCGACGTTGAGGCCAGCCGTGCGGACTACACCGACGTTTTGGTTTATGACGTTAGCCGTTGGGGGCGGTTCCAAGATGTTGATGAGAGTGCCTATTACGAGTACATCTGCAAGCGAGGCAAGGTTCGCGTGCACTACTGCGCCGAGCAGTTCGAGAACGATGGAAGCCTATCGTCTTCATTGCTGAAGACCATCAAGCGCACAATGGCGGGAGAGTACAGCCGCGAGCTTTCGGTCAAGGTGTTTGCCGGCCAGTGCCGATTAATTGAACGCGGTTTCCGTCAAGGCGGTTCTGCAGGCTATGGCCTTCGCAGACAGTTGATCGATCAGGATCGCAACCCGAAAGAAATATTGACACGAGGTAAACACAAGAGCATTCAGACAGACCGCGTAATCCTGGTGCCGGGTCCTGAATCGGAAACGCGAGTCGTCCGCGAAGTCTACGATCTTTTCACCCAGAAACATTCGACCGAAAAAGACATTGCGGCGCAACTCAATGAACGAGGCTTGGTCACCGATCTCGGACGGCGTTGGACTGCGGGCGTAGTACGTCAGATCCTTACAAATCCCAAGTATGCCGGCGCAAATGTGTACAACCGAAGATCGTTCAAGCTAAAGCGAAAACGAGTGGCCAACCCACTCGAAATGTGGATCAGGTGCGACAACGCTTTTACTCCGATCGTTCCCCTTGAACAGTTCACACAAGCGCTTGCAATCATTGAGAGCCGCCACACGCATCTGACGGACGAGCAATTGCTAGAGCGTTTGCGGGATCTGCTGGCCCGAATTGGCGAGCTGTCCGGCATCCTCATTGATGAAGCTGAAGACATGCCGTCGAGCACGGTTTATCAGAGCCGTTTTGGTGGACTCACGCGGGCGTACGCCCTCATTGGCTACACACCATTGCGAGACTTGAGGTACATAGAGATCAATCGCGCCATGCGCGAGTACCACAGAAATCACTGCTCCCAGATCTTGAAGGATCTCAGAAATCAGGGTGCAGAGGTTCGAGAAGGCAACGGCGGGCTTTGGGAAATCAATCAAGAGCTTACGGCATCTCTCGTGATCTCTCGATGCCGCGAAACACTAACTGGCAAGTATCGCTGGCTTATCAGGCTTGAGAATGCCCTCGATCCTGACATTACGATTGGCGCACGGCTGACGCCGGGCAACGAAGACATTCTTGATTACTACCTCTTCCCGAAGATCGAGACGTTAGCCGCCCAGCTCAGGCTTGCTGGGGAGAACGGCGTACTGCTGGACGCTTATCGCTTCGAAAATCTGGACTTCTTCTTCAGCATGGCGCGGCGGAGGCGAATTGAGGAGATAACGTGAACAAAAATGAAATCGAACACATTCCGATCGCTGACATCCGGGTGGTTAATCCTCGGACACGGAATAAGACAAGGTTTCAAGAGATCGTCGCCAGCATCGCTGAGGTCGGGCTCAAGAAGCCAATTACGGTATCTCGTCGCGAACTCGACGCTGATGGCACTCGGTATGATCTCGTCTGCGGTCAAGGCCGAATGGAGGCCTGCCGTGCTCTGGGTGAGACCACAATTCCCGCGGTGGTGAGCGATGCGTCTCGGGAAGAACGACTCTTGATGAGCTTGGTTGAGAATATCGCTCGGCGCCCACCTTCGAATCGGGACCTCATCAGAGAAGTTCGGAGCCTGCGGGAGCGGAACTATAAGGCCGATGAAATCGCCCGGAAACTGGGCCTTGACCGCAGCTATATTCACGGCATTATTCATCTCGTGGAGCACAGCGAGGAGGGACTGGCTCATGCAGTTGAGGCCGGTCGTCTGCCGATCAGTGTTGCGGTCAGGATCGCGACGGGCAACGACCGCGAAGTACAACAGGCGCTCTCCGAAGCCTACGAAAAGGGTGACCTCAGGGGAGAAAGGTTCCGAGCTGCTAGGCGCATTGTTGCTCAGCGGATAGCGCGCCAAGAGAAAGCTGGGAGAATCGCCCAGACCCGACGCAAGATCACAGGCGAGGCGTTGGTACGCGAATATAAAGACCGGATTCGCGAACAGCGCCAACTCATAAAGAAAGCGAACTTCACGAAGGAGCGACTGCTTCTTCTCACCACAGCCATACGGCGACTGATGTCAGACGAACATTTCGTTACGCTTTTATGAGCAGAAAATCTCGTCAATATGCCCGAGGAACTCGCAACTCGCCTCAAATAATCCTCGGATCAAAAGGACCGACAAACATGAGCCCGAAGGTAAAACCGGCGTTCAACCAGCATGTCGTCGTACTTCCCGTTGATGCCATCGTTCCGCAGAGAGAAATACCCGCTGAGCTCCGAAAGAGCACTACCTACAGACGGATCAGCTCTTCGCTTGCACATATTGGTTTGATCGAACCGCTCGTGGTTTATCCGCGAGGACCGAGGGATTACCTGTTGCTTGATGGGCACGTCAGATTGGACATCCTCAAGCAGAACGGATCGACCGAGGTACGCACCATCTTCGCGATGGATGATGAGGCTTATACATACAACAAGCGAGTCAACCACGCCCCGCCTGTAGCTGAGCATTTCATGATACTGAAAGCACTCTCGAACGGCGTAGGCGAGGAACGAATTGCTCAGGTGCTAAATGTTGATGTTTCAGCAATTAGGCAGAGGCGGCACATGCTCGACGGAATCTGTCCCGAGGCAGTCGAGATCTTGCGTAACAGCGATGTCACCGCCGGGGCATTCGCTGCACTTAAGAAAATGAAACCGATACGGCAGATCGAGGCGGCGGAGCACATGCACGCCACCGGCACATATTCCGTCCGCTTCGCCCAGGCCCTCCTCGAAGTGACTCGTCCCGAATTCCTCGTTGAGACCCCCTCGCAACGGAAGTCGCAAATCGAGGCTACTTCAACTGCGGCTCAGGCGATGCTCGAACAGGAGACTGATTTATTACTTCGCGAGCTCAAGGCCGTTGAGGCATCTTATGGAACGGATATGCTGACTCTTTCGATTGCGTGCGGCTATATTGAGCGTTTGCTGTCGAACGCTCGCATCGAGAAGCACCTTGATAAGCACCACCGCGACATTCTGGGTGAGCTCCGTTCACTCCTTTCCGAAGTGAAGCCCCAAAAGACGAAGGGCGCCGCCGAAGCGGCAGGATGATGGTCCGCGGCCCGAACAGCCTGCCGCACCGCGTGAGCGCCTTACATTGCGACACGAGTGGGTATATCTCCTCAAAATGAAGATCGGGTTATGTAAAGTCTTGGTAAAACCGTTGACCTTACTACGCCAAAAAGAGGTCTTGTCGTAAGGGGCTCAAGTCGTGGCAAATGATGATTCCCCCTATTTTCGTCCGTGCCAATAGGCAGGGCCGTTATTTTCGATTATGATTGAAGTCGAAAATAGGACGATGGGCTGTTTTCACATCTCGGAAAAGCGGCCATGCCCAAAATCGTGAACATTCCGGGCCGGAGGGTGCCTCAAGGCGCATATTCGGCTTTCGTCCCAGCCCCCTTGCCCCCGGTGTTGGACTGGACGCCCCGGCTTATTCGAGTGCTTTCTGACGCAGACCGGCTCATAGGCAGACTGGCCGGCGAGGGTGGAAGGCTGCCCAACCCTCACGTTCTGATGCGGCCCTTTGTCCGACGCGAGGCTGTGCTGTCGAGCAAGATCGAGGGCACACAGGCGACACTTGGCGAGTTACTGGCTTCCGAAGCCGGAGCGGTGGTGGATCGTAGCCCGGAAGACCTGCGCGAGGTCGGTAACTATGTGGTTGCTCTAGAGCATGGCATCTCACGTCTCAAGAAACTTCCAATTTGCGTCCGCCTTGTCCGCGAGTTACATGAGAAGCTCATGGCCGGTGTCCGCGGACACGAGGCGACTCCAGGGTGTTTCCGAACCACACAGAATTGGATCGGTAGGCCCGGCAGTACGCTGGCAACCGCATCCTTTATTCCTCCACCGCCAGGGGAAGTGGAACCCTGCCTCGCAACCTGGGAGAAATTTCTCCATGAATCCGACTTGCCACCGCTGGTGACTATTGCCCTCGCCCACTACCAATTCGAAGCGATTCACCCGTTTCTCGATGGAAATGGGCGGGTTGGACGCTTGCTGATAACCTTATTCCTGATCGAACGAAAGATTCTCCCAACTCCTCTGCTGTACCTCTCTGCGTTTTTTGAGGCCGCCCGCCGCGATTATTACGACAGCTTGCGAGGGGTCAGCGAACGAGCAGCGTGGCAGGGATGGCTCGAATACTTCCTGCTTGGCATTGCGCGCATGTCCGAAGATGCGTTGAGTCGGGCTACGCGGATCAATGACATCGTTGCTCAATGGAAAAAGATGTTGGCTGGCGAGTCGACGAACACCCCGCTGCGAATTGTCGAGCTATTAGCGGCAAATCCATTCATCACCACCACCGGCGTTACTCGTCAATTGGGCGTTGCCTTTACGACCGCTCAGCGTGCCATCGAACGTCTGGAACGTAATGGCGTCGTGCAGCAGACAACAGACGCTCGGCGGAACCGCGTGTATTGCGCGCGAGCACTACTCGATATCCTCGAAGAACCAGCTCATCTCAAGCCAATCGCTGCTGAGTAGGAGCCAGGATCTGATTTCTAATACAGGGAATGCCCCGGTGGGCAAAGCGTAGTTGCCTCGCTCCTTCGACAAGGAGTTTTTGCCTCTGATATCACTTACGTAACTGCGTAGCTGCGCGTATACTGCGGCTTCACAAGGATTCACAATGGCAATGAGAAAGAGCGGGCGTAAGCCTGGGTCTGCCAGATCAGGGAGTGCGACCCCAAAAGCCGCAATGAAGGCGAAACCCGTGGCGTTGACGGTGAAGGTGGACAACAACACATATGTTCGTCTCTGCACACTGGGGGCAACTCAGCGGCGAACGAACCAAGATATCCTCCGTGAAGCTGTACAGCAGTACCTCGACCGGGTGGGAGCATAGGAATTCAGCGCGGCCACGCAGATGGCCAGGACAGAACAGAGGCGATGACAGAAGTTATCTGGGAAGGCAAGTACATCGAGGGGAGGCGCCAAAGCCCCGTCCGGGTTGCGCTACCGTTTCAGACCATCGAGACGGTGAACGAGAGTGCCCTCGACCGGACGCGCAATCTGGAACTGTTCTCCTCGGGTCGCCCGACCGAGTGGCGCAATCGGCTTATCTGGGGTGACAAGAAGTATGTCCTGCCTTCTCTTCTGCCTGAATTCGCTGGGAAGGTGAATCTTATCTACATTGATCCGCCCTTTGATACGGGGGCTGATTTCTCTTATACAGCGACGCTGCCGCGCAGCAACGGCGAAGACGGGGACGAAGAGCCCGTTACGTTCGGTAAAGAACCCTCAATACTAGAGCAAAAAGCGTATCGGGATACCTGGGGACGCGGCCTCAACTCTTACCTCCACTGGTTCTACGAAGCTGCTGTATTACTGCACGAACTTCTGGCAAGTGATGGCACGATGTACGTTCACATTGGGTCCAATGTTTCTCACTATGCAAAGGCCATTCTTGATGAAGTGTTTGGGCCAGAAAGATATGTGAACGAGATCATCTGGAAGCGCCAGACCGCACACAGCGATGTAACACAGGGTGCAAAGCATTTGGGGCGCCTACATGACACCTTGTTGCTCTACACAAAGTCGGAGAGCTTCAATTGGCAGATGCAGTACACGCCGTATAGCGATGAGTATTTTCAGGCGTTCTACAAGCACGTCGATCCCACGACGGGTCGCAGGTATCGTCTCAGTGATGCGACTGCTCCAGGCAAGGCATTCAAGGGTAATCCATATTATGAATTCCTGGGCGTGAAACGTTACTGGCGATTTTCCAAGCAAAGAATGGAAGAACTGTACAAGCAGGGGCGAATCGTTCAAACGAGGCCCGGTACTGTTCCAGCCCAAAAACGTTATGCAGATGAGATGCCGGGTGTGCCGCTGCAAGATCTTTGGCTGGATATTAAGCCAATTCAAGCACAATCAGGGGAGCGCGTCGGCTATGACACCCAAAAGCCTGAAACACTGCTAGAGCGTGTTCTGAAGCTAAGCAGTAAGGAAGATGACCTCGTGCTGGATTGCTTCGTCGGCAGCGGAACAACCGCAGTGGTCGCCGAGAAACTCGGGCGGCGCTGGATAGCTTGCGACCTGGGGCGGTTCTCTATTCACACAAGCCGCAAGCGACTACTGTCGGTATCTGGCGTAAAACCTTTTGCTGTCCAAAACCTCGGTAAGTACGAAAGACAGGCGTGGCAGACTGCCGAGTTCCGTACAGGCAGCGACGGGGTGGCTGAGCAACAGCGCCTACGTGAGGCGGCTTACCGCAAATTCATTCTCGACCTGTATCGCGCCACGCCGCTCAACGGACACACGTGGCTCCACGGCCTGAAGGCTGGGCGCATGGTGCACATCGGCGCGGTGGATGCACCTGTGACTCTGACGGACATCAAGGCGATCGCGCGTGAAGTGTGGAAGGCCGCTGGTGGTGGAGGAGCAAATCGCAAAGCAGCGGCAGATATTCTCGGCTGGGAATTCGCGTTCGAGTTGAATGAAACTGCTCGTCAGGTAGCTGCTGAGTCTCGGGTTGATGTGGCATTCAAGAAAATCCCGCGTGAAGTGCTAGAAAAGAAGGCGGTCGAGCAGGGCGACATTAAGTTCTTTGAGTTGGGTGCATTGTCAGTCGAGCCGAAGCAGAAAGGTCGAGAGCTGTGGCTCAAGCTAACAGACTTCGTAATCCCGATTGATGACGTTCCCGAGGTAGTCCGCAAAGCTATCAAGCACTGGAGTCAGATGGTTGACTACTGGGCCGTGGACTGGAACTTCAGGGACGACACGTTCCACAACGAATGGCAGTCCTACCGCGCGCGGCAGAAGCCTGACATCGAGCTTTCGGTCAGGCACGATTACGAGCAGCCCGGAAGATACAGGGTGGTGGTGAAGGTCATTGACATCCTCGGCAACGACACAACGAAGACTCTCGACATACAGGTGAAATGACATGCCTCGCCGGAAACGGGCAGCGCCTGACAACGCTCAGACAGACCTCCTCGATATAACCTCGAAGCTCCGCACTGCACCCTGTGTCCCGGCACTCCGCGAGGCCGTGAAGGCATGGGTTGCCGGTGGCTACAAGAGCATTACCGATACCACACGCATCCTACTTAACTATTGGTTCTACACCGACCACAAGCTGGCGACTGGCGTTCCGTTCAAATATCACCGCTCACAGCAAGAGGCGATTGAGACGCTGATATTCGTGTGGGAATACGAGAAGGTGCGCTCCCGGCAGGCTCTGCTGGAGCGGTATGCCCAGGATCTTCGCGACGTGCGGTTGCCGCCCTACGACGACTTCGCCCGGTACAGCATCAAGATGGCCACGGGTTCCGGCAAGACCAAAGTGATGTCGCTGGCGGTCGCGTGGCAGTTCCTTAATGCAGTTCGCGAACCCGAGGAAGTGGCGAAGGACTACGCCAAGACATTCCTTATCCTTGCGCCCAACGTCATCGTTCTTGAGCGCCTGAAGACCGACTTCGCTGGCGGTCGCATCTTCCGAACCGACCCGATTATTCCACGAGAGTTGGAGATCTTTTGGGAGTTCGACTGCGTGATGCGCGGCGAAGCCGAGAAGGCTCCCGCTGAGGGCATGTTGTTCCTGACCAACATCCAGCAGTTCTACGAGCGTGCCGACCGCAACGGCGAAGCTGAGCCCGATGCGATGACGGCGGTGCTGGGGCCGAAGCCGCCGACGCAGAAGTTGGAGTTGACCGATTTCGGAGACCGTATTGGCCTTCGAGGGGGACACTTGCTCGTCGTCAACGACGAGGCACACCACACACATGACGAAGATAACGAATGGAACAAGACCATTCGAACGATTGATGGCAAGACTCCGCTTGCCGCGCAGCTAGACTTCTCCGCTACCCCGCGCTTTACGAAGGGTGCCATCTTCCCGTGGACAATATCGGATTACCCGCTAAAGCAGGCCATTCTAGACAATATAGTGAAGCGCCCGATGAAAGGCATCGCCCGGATCGTGGAGGCGAAGTCAGACTACGCCAGTGTGAGATATCGGGGGTATCTAACGGCTGGCGTGGAACGGTGGCGGGAGTACCGCGACCAGTTGGCGCCATTGAAGCGCAAGCCTGTGCTCTTTTTCATGTTGAATGACACCGATGAGGCGGATGACGTTGCATCATGGCTACGGGAGAAGTACCCAGCCGAGTTCGGGGGCGATAACACGCAAGTAATTCACACAGATAAGTCCGGCGAGGTCAGCAAGAAGGAACTCGATCTGGCCCGAAAGGCCGTCCACGATGTGGACGCGACCGACAGCCCCATCAATGCAATCGTCAGTGTCTTGATGCTGAGGGAAGGTTGGGATGTGAAGAACGTGACCGTCGTGGTGGGACTTCGCCCGTACACCGCGAAGGCCAATATCCTGCCAGAACAGGCGATTGGGCGCGGGCTGCGACTTATGTTCCGCGACACGGCCGTGGACTTCACTGAGCGGGTGGACATCATAGGCAATCAGAAGTTCCTCGACTTCGTGGACGACCTGGAGAAGTTGGAGGATTTGAAGCTCGACACGTTCGAGGTCGGTAAGGACAAGCTGCAAATCGTTACCATCCTGCCGCTTGGTAATCGAAAGGACTACGACATCGGCCTCCCGGTTTTGTCGCCCGCGCTGGTGCGGAAGAAGACGCTGGCGGACGAGATTGCCAGCTTGGATGTGATGTCGTTCCAGACGATCCTGCTTCCGATGTCTGCTGATGATCCCCGCGCCAAAACGTTTCGGTATGAAGGATATGACATCATCACGCTCCAGAAAGAAGTTGAGCGCGATTACACCATCCCGGAACCACAAACGGCACAGGAGGTCATCGGTTACTACTCGCGGCGTATTGCGGAGGCCGTCAAGCTGCCGTCGCAGTTCGCCGCTCTAGCGCCGAAAGTGAGGGAGTTCTTCGAACAGAAAGCGTTTGGGCACACGGTGGACATGACCGATCACGAAGTCGTCAAGGCGATGAGTACACCTGTTGCTCACTATGTATGCGTCGATGTTTTTTCAAAGGCACTGAAGAAAATGACTATTGCCGAGCAGGAACCCACGCTGCTGGAGCCTGAACGGATGTTATCGAGCTGCCAGCCATTTCCGTGGTCGCGGCAAGTGTGGGAAGGAATAAAGACTGTTTTTAATCTCGTGCCTTGCGATAACGGTTTCGAGCGCGATTTCGCGAAGTTCCTCGATAATGCGTCAGACGTAGAGTCGTTTTCAAAGCTGCCTCAGCTGTTTGGGTTTTCCATTGAATACACGGACGGTGGTATGAATCTGCGGTCCTATTACCCGGATTTCGTGGCAGTCGATCAGCAAGGAACGCGCTGGCTTCTGGAGAGCAAGGGAGCGGAAACAGAAGATGTAGCTCACAAAGATGCTGCGGCCACTCAGTGGTGTGAGAACGCTACGGAACTGAGCGGAACAAAATGGCAGTACCTGAAGGTTCCAC
>JBAVSY010000048.1:0-20465 GCA_049695855.1 Candidatus Korobacteraceae bacterium
TGAACAGCCTCGACTTCTCCATTCCTGTTTCGATCTTGCCACTCTGCGCCGCTGTTATTCTGTCCCAGGCTCGAACTCATTTTCATGAGCTCTCGCGGGCCGTAGGCCCTGGACGACAGCTGAAAAATCTCGGATTTGCATGAACTCTGTCCTGCTTCGGTTACCGAGTGAGAGGGGAGAGAGTTCGTTTTAGTTTATTTTTCACTATCTGCTGAAGCTTTGTGCCTTCAGCAGACACACTTCGGCCCTGGCTTACGCCACCTGTATGGACAGGTTGCGCAGGCGGACCAGGTTGTAGGCCGCGCAAGCGAAGGTGAACACCCAATCCACTTTGAACAACCCACGATGTCGTACCTTCCGCAGCAGAGCAATGGTCTTGAGCCAACCGAAACATTCCTCGATCCGCTTTCGCTTCTTTTGGCTGATGCGGTAGCCTGCATGACGTGTCGTCCGCTGGTCGAGGGCACTGCCGCCGCGCCGACCGTCATTCTGCGCCACATGCGGGGTGACCTGCAGGTGGCGGCACTCGGAGACGAAGTCGGCCGTGTCAAAGCCTTTGTCACCGCCCACGGTCACCCGCTTGGTGCCAGCAATCTGTTCCAGCATCACCAGCGCCGTGTCGCGCTCGGCCGTCCCGTTGGCTTCCCACACCATGGCATTCACGATCAGTCCGTTGCGATTCTCCACCAGCAGATTGCCGCTGTAGCTCAACTTCGCCTCCTTGCCCTCGCCCTTGCGCGCCATCTTGGCCTCGGGATCCGTGGTTGAGGCGTGCGTCCGGTTGCTCCGCTTCTCGCCATGAAAGTTCACCGTGGGATTGCCGGGATCATCGGAAGAGGGCGGGGTCTTGCCATCCTTGCGCTGAAAGCTCTTCACGCTGGCCCAGGCTTCCAGCAGCGTGCCGTCGACCGTGAAGTGTTCATCCGAGGTCCAGCCTTTCACCCGCGCCTGTTCCACTACCTGCGCCAGGAACTGCTTGGCCACCTCGGCTTCCAACAGCCGGTCTCGATTCTTCGTGAACACGGTTGGGCCCCCCCCTCCTCGTCCAAATTCAACCCCACAAACCAGCGAAACAGCACGCTGTAATCGATCTCTTCCATCAGCAGCCGTTCGCTGCGAATCGAGTACAGCATCTGCAACAACTGCGCCCGCAACAGCTTCTCCGGCGCAATCGACGGCCGGCCTTCGCTGGCGTACATCCGGTCAAACTGTGGCGACAGTGCCCGCAGAACCTCGTCTACCATTGTCCGGATGACCCGCAGCGGATGATCCTTCCGCACCCGCGCTTCCGGCGACAAATAACTGAACATGTGGCTTTGCTGGTGATCTGTGCCTCGCATGCTGCTTTCTTAGCATACGTGCCTGTGGATTAGGAGTACTTTTTCAGCATCCTGCTAGAGCGAACGCCATACGCCTCAGCCACGGATTTCGTTTTCCCGTCTTACCGCAGGGGTGGACGGGTCCCTCTCTCGGCTTCGATATTCGTTGCTGATCACCTGCGACCCGCAGCAATCGCAGTCGGCGTCTCTATTCAGCCGTCACAGCGGTTCGGGCTTCACAACCTGCGTCACTCGCTCAGCACCTTTCTGGTGAACACCGCCAAGGTCCAGGCGAAAACGGTGCAGGGCATCCTGCGCCATTCGAGGATTCAAACGACCCTCGATCTCTACACGCAGGGAGACAGCGATGAAACACGGGCCGCGCAAGGGGAGTTCCTGAAGGCCCTCGGCATGCCGTCAGGAGCAGTGCAATGAAATTGTGGGTTGGATTGTGGGTTGAGGTTTTTCGACTGTTCGCTGCTAAACCATTGAAAAAAATGGTAGGCACGAGGAGACTCGAACTCCTGACCTCTACCGTGTCAAGGCGACCACAGACCGTAACCGATTGAAATCCGACGGCACTGACAGCCAACTTTGGTGCCCAAAGGAACCCTCGGGAAGCGTTATTGGACCCTAATTGGACCCAGATCTGGACGGCTACTCTCACGCGGTAACCCGCGGGCGTGCGGAATAGGAACAATGGTCGTGTGCCCGGAGACGGTTCTGCGCGTCGGCGGTTTGCTAACTCTACCTGTTCTGTTTGTGCTCGCTCATCTTCAAGTGTTTTGTTCGACTTGGCGCGTTCCTGTTTGCGCCGAGAGACCTGATTTGCAGACGAATGGCCAGCAGTTGGCCAGCAGTTTTAGCCGCACAACGACTACGGCAAACGCTGAACAAGTAGAAGTGGGCATTTTATCGCGCGTGTATTGCACGCGGGCGTCTTCCCGCTCTCCGATCCTTACGGCCTCCGCCCAAGGGCGAGGCCAACGGCCAGCCGCTCTGTGCCGGCCAAAATCTTTCGCGCGCGTGCTCAGCACGAAAGGCTGGCAGCCCGAGCATTCAGGCGCAGTTGAAGGTGGGCGAGTATCTGCAGATCGGCCAGCGGCTGCACAAGGTGATCGGCCAGGACGTGGATTCTGACGACCAGGGGAACGCGACGATCAACATCTGACCGTCGACCGCGAAGCGCCGAATGCTGGCGATTCCATCATCCTCAACAATCCCACCGGCCCGTTTCGGCTGAAGAGCAACAAGCGCGCCTGGACGGTCGGGCCCAATCGCCTATTCTCCGTCTCTTACGAAATCAAGGAAGCTCTGTAATCACACCTTCGGTTTTTCCGTACCCCTTGCGCTGAGTGCTCTCCGCAAGAAAGTCTTCTAAAAATCTGCACGGCTACTACGCTCCGATTAGGGACCGCTCGTCCGCCGAATGCATCCGTTTTGCTCGCCAGCCGCCCACAACGGTTCAAGCGAGTCCCTGCATGCTCTGGCCACGGTGACTGCTGCCGCTTTGTCAAAGACCTGCTTTGGGTGGCTTGCGCGGTCACGATGATCATTGACAATCGCAATATTCTGGAAGGCTGAGAGCAATTGCGGGAAAGTAGAATCCAAAAAATTGGCGAATTGCAGATGTGTTGGGATGACCGAGTTTCGGCAGTCTTCGAAGGCCCCAAGCATGGTGCCCAGCGAGACTTCAGGGTCTTTGGCGATGAGAAATTTGAAAAACTTATCGCTCCGATATTCCCTAGCGTCCATGCGGGCTTGATCTCTCAACCGGTTGTTATTGATTACGCTGTTCCTGAATACGTCAAATACCCCAGTTCGGAGCTCTCCTTCAAGGATCCAACCATAATCTTTGATGGCTGAATTAGCTGCGATTCGGCCCGCCGCTGGCAAACGCTCGAACGCATGCAATTCAAATGCGGCATGGAGCCAGTGATCAAGCGAGTCGCTCGACAGTCGTCTAATATTCGGCCAGAGCTGGACGCATACGCCAAGCAGGAGCGACTGAAGTTCGGGATAATCGCGACGCAGCCGCTGCATAAATTCGCCGGAATCCTGATGCAACTCCAGCACCTTGGCAAGCGCAAGAATCGTGCTCAACTCCCATGAATCTGGTGGCGAGAATCTAAGGCTTAGCTCCTTTTCCAGAAGTTCGGCAGCTTCTTGGTAGTTCCCGCCCTCTGTATACCACTTGGCGGCCCACCATGCCGCCCCCGCTGCATGGTGCTCCGAAGAGCGCAGTCTTTCTAAAACCTGAAGGGCGTCACCGAAGTTGCCCCCCAATTTATGGCACAGAGCCGTCATGAATGAGATTTCCCATTGATATTCTTCTTGCTGCTCTTGGAATGATCCGTCGAGCATTTCCAAGTTGTAAGAGAACGCCGGATGCTCGTCGCAGAGCGTTTGGTATTCCATAGCGGCAAGTTCAAACTGCCCAAGCGAGAACATGGTCCGGGCGAGAACCGGACGGTATATCGGAGCTAATCCGGGCGAGCTCGCAACTGTATCTGCAAGGTTGATGCGGGCGTGCTGCAGACGTTCGATCTCAGCCTCATTCAGCGTTGGCTGTGCGACAGGATCGAAATCTCTGTATAGATCCTGAATGTAATGGCGCAGGCTCGCATCCCTGTAATCTCTCTCGTTTGGTGGAACAGCAGGCGTTGTGAAATCAAGCTCTGGTTGGAAATTTATCGGCTTTGGATTTCTCGGATTTGTGCTCCACGCCGTGAGAATCCAGTGTGCATCAGAACCCGGCGCGATCAGTTCGGGACGGGCGAAGGATCGCAGGTCTGACACACGCTTGTGTTTCCACTGCAGGCCACTTGGCCAAAAGCAATCGTGACCCTCAGGGTAATCATCAAGAAGCTGCCCCATCTCCCATTCAATGCGACATCCCCAGACCGACAGAAACAAGTAGTGCCCTCTGAGGGCAGAGATTTCAGCCGCCCCCAAGGCTCCTATCACTGCGATCCGTTGCAAGATTCTTGCGCCGTTATCCCATTGCTTGGCCAGATAACTGTTGTGGAGTTCGAATTTCAGATCACGAATGTCAGCAAGGCGCTCCGGGCTGCACAATTCAACTAGTCGGTCAAACGTAGCCTTGACCTGAGGAGAAGCGCCCCGAACACCCGCCGAAAACCTCATTCCTGCCTTACGCAGCGGGTACAACAAGGCAAATCTGACCGCGAGATCCGATGGGTTGCGTGCAAGAAAATCCTTCGCAAGGAGCTCATAGCTGCAAACTGCTTCGTCGTCCGTTTCGCTATGATGAATTGGAACATGCGCATCTAAGATTTCATAGTCTCCGTCGAGATAAGGCAGACCGCTCGCACTGGCAATTGAGAGCCGACACTGGTCGACCCAGGATTCCACTTTCTGGCGCAGTTCGTCGTTAGCCATCGGGATGATCTTAGCTGCGAGCACCCCCTTCCTCGCAAGCAAATTCACCAGTGGCGGCATTCGCGGGAGAACCGACTTCTAAGCGGGATTCAGCGTACCAACTCCTCGACGAAGCGTAGTTTCGTGATCAAGACCCACCTGCGCCATGAGTGCCATCTAACCACACCCTTCCCTCCGAGCCTAGAGTCTCGTGCGCACTATGACCGATGCGGCGGCGGCGCAGACCGTCGCGCCAGATCCGCTGTGCGCTCTTTGCCGAGCTGCACTTCCTCAGTTCCATCGAGCGCGTGTGGAGCGGTTACGGCCCGCTCGCCCGGAACGGATATAACTGGCTGGGACTCGGCACGCTCGGCCAGGTCTCGATGATCACCGAGGATACGCAGCTCAACGCGCAGACCTTCACGATTTCGCTTTCCGGTGTCGACAATCGGCTGCTTTCGGAGGCCCTGACGAAGGTACGGCAGGGTCTGCCGGTGAAATTCTGGCTGGCGTTCTTTGACAACGCCGGCAATATCGTGGACGCGCCGATTCTCTGCTACGCGGGCCGCATGGACCAGCCGACGATCCTGGAAGGTACGGACACTTCCACCATCTCGATTTCCGTCGAAAATCGGTTGTCCGACCTGCAGCTACGCATCGAGCGCCGCTTCACCGATCGCGACCAGCGCCTCGAATATCCCGCCGACACCAGCTTGGCTTACATCGCCTGGACCATGGACTGGAACCGCGACTGGGTACGACCAGCAAGTAGGAGTACTTTCGATACCGATAGGAATAGTTTGGCAATAGAATACTTGACAAGTCATTTCAAAAGCCTCTGTTCGAGATGAGAGGAGAGTCCCCATTGCTTGATTACAGACGGTGTGATGTGAACAGTGCAGCCGAGCTCGATTCGGAAATCCGCGACATCTTTGCCCTGGATCAAGTCGGCAGAGGTGATGAAATCAGCGGGACTCTTTACGTCGATTACGTGGGCGAAGCCACTAAACAAGCGTCGTTAATACCCGCACTCGAAAGACGCGGGGTTCAAATCGTGTGGCGAAAGAAGCCACAGGTGCGAAAAGCTTACATCCGCCGTGCCTGGAGGGAAAAGCCTGAAGACAATCACCACACGATAGAATTTTGCGAGTTTGGTAAGGATGCGCGGTACTGGACTACTCGTGAATCCGCAGAACGCGATATGTCCGATCTGGAACGCGGCATAAAGGTGCCATCAGCATGGGGCGGATCCTTCGTTTGCCGTGAACTCACGCTCGAACAATTGCCCTCTGGCGAGTATGTGATTTCGCTCGAAGCTCCTTTCATATACACCCCGAAAGCAGAATCCTCTACTTAGCACTGCTGGTGCGTTCTCGTTCCTCACCCCTGTTGGCGGTATTCCGTGGCGAAGCCAAAAGTACGAGTCGAATTCTTCGATGGCCCACAAGCTGATGGTGTGCGGCCTGCCGCTCACCGATTTCGGCCGACAGGATGCACACGTGGTGACCAGCAGTGCGGGGATGTCGTACTGATCGATAATCCCTCACCCTCCACCGGACTCAATCGGCAGGCGCTCGGCATCGTGCATTTGAACGGCTGTTGTCGTGACCGGTCCCAATGGGCTAGACCTGCTGAAACTCGCGACCGACCGCGCAAAGCTAATTTGTAATCCAATCCTTTAGGTTACACTCTGCACATGCCAATGCCCGATGAATGGCTCAAGATGTCCCCAGTTGATCTCATGCGCCAGATTGTGAGTGGCGAGCCCGGCTCTATGGACGTCGAGGCTGCGAAAGCTATCCTAGGCCTCCGGTATCAAGAGGAGATGCGAGATCTCGCGATTGCACAGACTAACTCCGCCAAAATGATGGAGGAAGCAGCCAAGACGCAGGTAGGGGTGAATGGCGAAACACTCGCAGTTATCAAACACCAGGCAGCAATAGCAAAAGAAGCGCTGCAGGACAACAAGCGCATGATCCGCTACACCATGTGGGTTGCGATCGCGACTGCCGCTGCAGGAATCGTGACGTTAATAACGCAAGTTGCTTTGGTGGTTTTGGCTCTTAAGAAGTAAGTCAACTGTTCCCTCATCCATCTTCTCGCAATGCGGGCTAAACTCGTCAATTGTCCGCAAGTAGTTTGCCTGAAAGAGGAGTGGAGGATGCCTGAATACTATGTCGATGAAGATTGGAACATGGTTAAGGCCCCGATGACCATGCTGGATCTGGCATCTTGGGCGAACTTTTTTCAGAAGAAATACTTTCCGGACGTGGAAGCTGATGTGCAGGTCGGGACCAACACGAACTCGAAATTTCAAGGCGCGGCGTGTTTCGAGCCGGAGAGAATGATGATCCACATCGCGCAAGCCATCACTCCATTCGAGAACGTGGCGAAAATCGTCTTACTTCACGAGATGGTGCACGTGAAACTTCACCTGTCAAATAAAGGGAACGCCGGTGAAGACCATGGCGAAGCCTCCAAGTGGGAGATCAAGCGGCTGATGGAAGCTGGCGCATACGACTCGCTCTTATGACCTATTCTTTGAGACGGCGGGCCATTTCGCCGGGTTCGACATCGGTCACAACGATGTTAACGAGGACGTACAAACCTGACGCACCTTCCAAATAGCTGAAGTGCCGGGTCAGAACCTTGTAAGCTCCGTGTCGCTCTTCATCGGTGAGCGTTACGGAAACCGTATCGCCAACTGCCGGAATCAAAGCGGTGGCGGGCATCCTGTCCGGCGCTTCGAAGATGATGGCTTCGACTTGGACCATATCTACGGGCCTCGCGTCATCTTTGCCTTTGTACTGAAACTCGATTTTGATGGTCGTCTTCGGTGTGGATTGCGGCACGAACCCTCCCGTATCTCTGGCGTTTCTAGAGCACTAAATAATCACAGTAGTCCATCAGCGGTCCAAGCTCGAAGAAAATCGGCTGCAATGGCGGTTCTCCGGCAACCGGTTCCCGCTCCCAGGTCAGCCGGAATTCGTCCTGATAGGCGAAGCGGAAGTGCTTCGTGTACAGCACGTCGCTTTCTGGCTTCGGCTGAAATGGATCGCGATAGCTCACCGCATCGAAGTAGAACTGGAAGTCGGGCAGGAGCACCTCACGCACCTCTTTCATGGCCCTCAGGAAGCGGAGCGGGTCGCGGATGACAAGACACGCGTCATAACCGAAATCCTCGAAGAGGCGATAGTCGTACTTGCGGGTGAGGCACGCCATGTACACCTGTCCGGTGTACGTCTGAATGTTCTTCAGGGTTCCGATGATCGACGTGGTAATCCACTGATCGTGCGGCAGACGGTAGTCCCGGTTGGGAGGAAAGCTTGCGGTCGCTCCGATGGATTCTTGGATGAATTCTCGCTCATTGTCGGCAACCGCGTCGCCGAGCTGCGCGTCATTGTAGGTTTCGGCCGGGGAGATGCGGATCAGCCCCTTCATGAACAAGGGAAAAATGTGCTCTCGCTTACCGAACTTCAAGAGATAGCTTCCATACGGAAGGTTCACCGGGTCCCACAGCTGGGCCGCGCGAGATGCTCTGAAGTACGGGCGCGGAATCGAAACGGTCACTTCGGTATTTCGGAGGGCGATTTCTTCGTTGATGTGGGTGATCAACCGCAGCCATCCCGTTGCATCGAGTCTCGGGCTGAACTTGCCGAATCGGTCAATAATGAAGCTGTTTGCCGTGATGTCGATCAATCGCTGCCTGATCACTTCCGGCGTCGCGAATTCGAGGTAGCGGTGGGCGCGGTACTCCTCTCGCCAGCGCTGGTCCTGATCCAATGCTGTCGAAGCCATGCGTTGTCTGCTCGGTGAACAGCATCCATTCTATTCCTGCATAGCCCTTCCTGAATCGCCTGTCTCCCCATGGCAAAAATCATTGTAGGCGCCGCGATGCTGGTCGCCGGCATCGTGCTCATGATCTATTGTGGCCCGATGGCGCCGCCATGATGGCGCTCTACGGCGCGATTGCCTCGACATCGCGCAGAAACTGCAGGGGCAGCATTCGCCCGCCATTGGCATTGCGGTGAAGCAGGCCGCGAGCCCGTGGAACGCGGTCTACGGCCGCTCGCGAATCGGCGGCGTCATCGCCTACCTCAACACGTACGCGCAGCAGAACGTCGAGCTCGATCTGGTCGTGGCTCACGTCGGGCACTATGTCGCGCGCGTCGGCAACGCTGGCCGCGACGGCCTGTCGTTCGGGGGCTCCGAGCGGAATCCTAAACTCCGTCCGCCAATCTGCCTGGCTGAAATCTCGAACTGGAGTTCCGACTGGCCATTGGGATTGCGGTCGATTGTGGTCACGGGGTTCATTCCTGGCACTCAAGGCAACGGTGACTCACCGTGTTGCAGGTTGCTCAGATGGCCTGATAACCTTGGCGCGAATTCTGCTCTGCGGAAAATCTCGCGGATTCAGTGTGACAATGAATGACGCATCGCCCGCTTCTGCGCAAGCGCAGAACGGATCGTCACCCGGATCGGGCGATATACCTGGATTCTTACGAACCCGAATCAGAACGCCTTCCTCGCGAACCAGATTGATGAATGTCCCGATAGTGGGAGAGCGAACCCTGAACCTCTTCAGCACTTCCTTGTACTCGTCGAGGATGTCCTCCGTGTAAAGCCATTGGAAATGGCCATCTTCGATCCACTTGAGAAGGAATCTGCCGCTATCGGTTTCTGGATGCAAAGGAGCACCGCGGAAAGCGGCCGCTCCAGCGATGACGACAGACGTATCGACGACCCCTCTAGGCGCTTTTCTCGTCTTGCGGGACAAGTCTGATCTCCGGTTGCGTCTTCCGTTCGCTACGATAAGCGCGCAGTTTTTTCAAAATGTCCTGCTCGGAAATTACCCCAATATCGTCTCCTGCTTGCTGGAGTGTCTTCACGAACTCTTCCTTCCAGCCGCGACGCTTGCGCCCTCGCGGCAGATCTCGGACGGCATTCGCCAGAGGCATGCTTTCTTCAAGTTCCCTCTTGAGTTCTCGAAGAGGAATCTTGATTTCGACCGGAGACCTACCCTTTCCGGGACTGCAGGTCAACAGCAGAGCATCCCAGTTGGCTGTTACCAAATTCACTCTTGAGACTTCCTTAGTTAGTTGAGCCAGGCAGTCCATTGCCGGACGGAGCGAGGCCTTCATAAAGAACGCGACCTTTGCCTGGAGTAGCAGGTTAGAATCAAACCAAAAAACGTCGGCAGTCTTGCGAGGACGCAGGACTCCGAGCTGCACGAAGTTCTGCAATTCCTTGGGAGCCACGCCAAGAACAGCACTCGCCTGCTTCAGCTTCAAATGAACAGCTTCCATAAGCCCCCCCGAATAACAATCTTGATTTTAGATGGGTATTCTAAATAAATCAATCTAGAAATTAGGTGCTAAAAACCACCGTTGCTTGGGTCACGAGGGTCCAGAAAAGGCTTTCGCCAACGTGTTTTCTGGGGAATGTCGCGGCGCACACGTAAGCTATTGAAAGCAATGTACTTAATGAGATATATGATGGAGGCAGCAGGAGTCTTGAACCGATGCAGGTGCGGCGGGCGTAACATCGCGCAGAGTTTTTCTGGAATTACCGAGAGGTGTTCCTCAGCCAAACGCTGACCGGGAGAGATAAGATTGCAGCCCGCTGGATGAGCGTCTCTGGTGCATGTACCTTGTACCGAATCTCCCGTCGCCTGCTTCGACAGCCGCGAGTTGATTGCGCAGATAAGTCGAAATCTGCATCGCTTTCCGATCCGTCACCCCGGGCATTCCTTCAGCGCGCGAAGACCTCTGATCCGCCAGCGTCAGTTCACTCTCTAAGTCAACCTTGGTCACGCAGGAGCGCATCGCCGAAACTCTGTGTATCGGCCAGGACCACGTTTCGCGGCTTGAACAGCGCAGTGACCTTTTGATTTCCACGTTACGCAGCTACGTGGAGGGAATGGGGCAACAATTCGAAGCTTGTGCGCCGCAGATCAAACGGTGGCGGAAAGAAAGACCGCTAAGTTGTACGTTGCGTGCATGACCGCCGCGGCAGCGGTCGAGCGGGATGCCACGCGGATCCAGCCATAGGCTATGCCTGTCGCGGTAAAGGACACCCAATGCGCCAGGTTGGGCGGCTGGTGAAAAAGTGCAAACAGAAACGCAGTGAGGATCACGGCTGGGCCGTTGCCGGTGGTCTGAGCCAAGAGAGGCAGTAAACATCCCCGGAAGAGCGATTCCTCAAGGATTGGGCCTAACAAGAAGCCCAGTACCAGCAGTTCAGCTATCGGCACGGGCGGCGTGCTCTGATGGCGAAAGAGGAGATAGAGGGCAACACCTGATGCCAGCAAGACCCCTGCGATCAGAGCTACGAGAATATGAGCCGTGCGCGGCCAGACCCAACCCAATCGCCGCAACACCGGTTGGTGATGGCGGATTTTGAGAACCAAATACAAGGCCAGGCTCAAAGACGCGACCACCGCGAACTGCAATCCGAAGCTTGGATCAGTGAGTTCGGATCGCGGGAGAAGATGAAGGCGGACAAAAAAGCGCAGGACCGAACCAAGCAGGACGAGAACTAGGAAAAAGACCCCGATGTCTTCGTAGTTCCAATAGGGCTTCGCATGGTCCAATGGTTCTTGGTTTCGGACCAATCCGCCTCGCAACGGCTCCTCCCCTTCTCATCACGTCAAACAGCCACCGCCGAGCAATCAATCAGGCCGACGCAAATGGCCCGTCACGTAAGAACAATCGTGTCACGGTGCAGAAAGATGTCGGAACTCCGGGACCACCTGGAAGGGCTTCGGCGGCGGATCGATAATTTCTCCAAGCTGGACGATGAGTGCAAGAGAGGCGTTGCCAAGGAATCTCGCGCCCTCGCGAATATGACTGACTCGCTCGGGGTGAAATCCCATCAATCGCGCGCAGGTTGCGGCACGAGAGATAGGCGACCGTCTGATAGGAACAGGCGTTGCACTGCTGCAGGTGAGCGCCGAGGGCGGCGGTACGACATAGGCCGATGTCACGCAGGGCCTTGCGCTGCTGGCGGGAAACCACCGGTCCCCAGCGTTGCAGGAACTCTTTCTGGTGAGCGTGCACGACATCGGCTACTTCGAGCCGATGTTGTCTCATCTTCTTCTGCCATCTCCATCCGAAGTCTTGATCTCGCGAATCGGCAGATCATCAAGCGGACTGGCGGTGGCATGCAGTCGGCGTTCGGAGACATGCAGGTACCGGGCCGTGGTCTCCAGGTCGCGATGGCCGAGCAGCAGTTGAATGCTGCGTAGATCAGTCCCGGCGTCGAGCAGGTGGGTGGCAAAGGAGTGACGCAGAACATGCGGGCTGAGCGGCTTGACCATGCCCAACTGGCGGCGCAGCTTCTGGCAGAGGAGGCGAACTCCGGAAGCCCGCATCGGCAGGTCGGACCGCTTCCCGGGAAACAACCAGTCCTTGGGCTTGCGCCAACGCCAGTAGATACGGAGCAACTCCAGCAGCTTGGGTGAAAGCATGACCTGGCGCGGAAAGTTCCCCTTACCGGCGCGGATGTGGATGATCATGCGTTGGCTGTCGATGTCGGTGACCTTCAGATCCAGGGCTTCCTGGCAGCGCAGCCCGGCGCTGTAGAGAGTAGCCAGCAGAGCGCGATGCTTCAGGTTCACCGTGCTATCGAGCAGGGCGCGGACTTCCTCCCGGCTCCAGACCACGGGCAGCTTGCGGTGCACCTTTGGCTTGGCTACTTCGTGGTCGAACCAGGTTTGCTTGAGCGTCCGCGTGTAGAGAAACTTCAAGGCCGCCATGCGAACCTGCAAGGTCTGCCAGGCCAGCTTCTTCTCGTTCAACAAATAGAGCTGATACTGGCGCACCTGCTCGGGCCCCAACTGGTCAGGTGATTTATGGAAGTAGCGGGCGAAGTCGGCGACCGTTGCCGTATAGGCGCGAACGGTCTGTGGGGAGAAGTTGCGCAGCCGGAGCTCTTCCAGCATGCGTTGGCGTAGTTCAGTCATAGACACCTCCTCAGGTGTCCATGAACTCTACTCAATCAACACCCTCCACACCGCTGCCGCGCTAGCGGCTTAGTGCAAATCGCCATTCCGTACGTAATTCGCCTTGCTCTGTCAGCCATGGCTTTGACCCGCCCACCCCAATTTCTTGCATTTTGAGCAGTAAGAAATCCGCGCGACGAGATAAATAGCCACAGCAAAAGCATTTCGGCTATAAACCCGCCAGTAGCAGCGCGTGCTGTGCAACCCAAATGCAGCCAGCACCTAATTCGCATCTCCCGACACCACAACTGAGCCGCAGCAAAATCTCGGGTACCTGAAGGAGGGTACCTTGCCATGCCAACTGAAGACACAACGACATTTCCCTCGGGACCGGACGTGGACAAGCTCCTTACTGAGCTTGAAGTCCCGTTTTCACCCGACCAAGTTCGGTGGCGGGTCACGAATACAAGCAACGACAAGAAGCGCGGTCAGGTCGTGCCCTACGCAGATCCGCGCGCCTACACTGACCGGCTAAACGCGCTCTTCACGCCACAAGGTTGGACGCGGGAGTACAAGGTCGAGACGATGGGCAATATCACCCGGATGAAGAAGGGCGAGAGCATCGTCTCGGGCAGCGTGATCGGAGCACGCTCCCCTTTCAGCTCTAACTGACCCAGACGATCGACTTCCAGACTCAGCTCTCTCGGGGCAATTGCCGGAACGACACCAGATGCCAAGGGCCGTCAGGCGTCGACGTTTCCCGACGCAGGATATACAGATTGCTGTCATCTGCGCGAACTTTGTAAAACGCGTCTTGCGGCCCGCACCACTGGTCAAGTACCTCCTCGACTATGTACTGGCAATCCTCAAGCCGAAATCGAACCGGCCTTTCATCCGCCGTCCGCCCGGAGTAGAAGTCCACTTCCAGCTTCATCTCTTCCATTCTGATGCATAGGCTTTACACCCGCCACCGGAACGGGGCTCGCCTCGTGCCTTTCAGTCGCGGAACCCACCCTCCTTCAGCGTTACTGAATGCCTGTTGTTCCCACAACTCCTTTCCGGAGAAATCTATGCAGAGCTTAGACACGATTCACGAGTATCTCGCACGACACTCGGACGAGATCGGTGAACGGATCCTCTCGTCGTTCCCGGCCCTCTATGGCGCAGATGAGGCTCCGTCTCCACTCCTTTCTCGGATGGTGCGTGTCCCGTATCCAGCCCAGACCCTGGCAATCATGGGTGTGAGCAAGCGATGGCAGTTGGCTCGCAACGCCAATGTCGTGGCCGAGTGCGGTGCAGGCAAGACGCTCATCGCGCTGGGAAGCATGTTGGTGCATAGCGCCGGAAGGCCGTTTTCTGGTTTGGTCATGGCGCCACCGCACCTGGTCGAGAAATGGGCGCGAGAAACCTTTTTGACGCTACCTCATGTGCGGGTATTTCTGATAGACGACATGCGCAATGGCGGCGATCCGACACAGCCGCATGGCATCAACGAAGTCCGGTTACGGCGAGGCGAGATTGTGCGTGAGGGCCTGCACACCTCGTTGGCTGAATTGCGGCGTCTGGGACGTAAAGGCTGGCGCAAACTCTGTCCCGGAATCACGATCTTCTGCATTGGAAGAGAGAAAGCCAAGCTCTCCTATTTCTGGAAGCACTGTTACGGCAAAAGCCGCTCCGGACGGTATCTCGGTTCGCTTACCAATCCGGATACCGGCTGTCCTGTCGAGACGGACGGGGTACGGCTGAGTGCGCCCGACTTCGAGAAGAAGCGTCTGCACGAGATCGTGGAGGATTCGAAAGCAGGGACCACGAAATACTCCGCGCTCTGGCAAGCGGACTGTAACAAGATTGCTCGCATCGCACCCGCGGAATACGTGGGGCGCTACATGCCCGAATGGTGGGATTACGCGATTGCTGACGAGATCCACCAGCTGGCCGGCGACACTGCCCAGGGCAACGCCCTCGGAGTGCTCAACAAAACGGCACGACGCTTCCTGGGGCTGACGGGAACCTTGCTCTCTGGCTATGCGGATGATCTGTTTAACACCCTGTTTCGCACCGATGCCAAACGCATGATCGAGGACGGATACGAATGGGGCTCTGCTGGCCGGGAACGATTCACGCGGGACTTCGGCGTGATCGAGACCATCGAGCGCATTACAGTCGGGGACAATGCCTGCTCCAGGAAAACCAAGAAGACAGTCACGATCAAGCGCAAGCCAGGCGCCTCGCCGCTACTTTTCGGCAAGTATCTGATGGACCACTGCGCGTTCATTGGCCTGGAGGACATCTCGGACGGTTTACCAAGCTACCGGGAGGAAGTCGTGCCGGTGGCGATGGAAGAGCCGCTGAAGACGGCCTACGAAGAACTCGAAGATGAAATCACGGCCTGCCTGAAGGAGCATCGCGGAAACAGCAGTGTGGCCAGCACTATGCTGAACGCCCTTCTGGCCTGGCCGGACCATCCGTATGGTTTTCGGACACTGTACGGCTCTGAATTCGACCCAGAGACCAAGTGCCGCGTGAGCTTTGTGATCGCCGAGACCGTGGATCTAGACCGGCACCAGACCTACGCGAAAGAGCGAGCGCTGATCGAAGAAGTGAAAGCCCAGCTCACACGCGGCCGCAAGTGCCAAGTTTATGCTGTTTATACCAATAAGCACGACGTTACCGCACGGCTGGAACAGCTGTTTCGCGCTGAGGGAATAAGAGCATCGATCCTGCGAGCCAGCGTTCCCACTCACAGGCGTGAAGCCTGGTACCGTGAGCAGCTACGTCGTGGAATCGATGTCGCAATCTGCCATCCCAAGATCGTCGAGACCGGGCTGGATCTTCTGGACTTTCCGACCATCCTGTTTCACGAGACTGGTTATTCACTGCACACATTGCGCCAATCCAGCAGGCGGTCGTGGCGTATCGGACAGAGACGTCCCGTGGAGGTGAAGTTCTTCGCTTATGCCGGGACCATGCAGGAAGTATGTCTCCGCTTGATGGGCAAGAAACTCCTGGTGGCGTTAGCCATGGAGGGGAAGTTTGCCTCCGAAGGTCTTCAGGCAATCGACGGCGATGACGACATGCTTACGGCAATGGCGCGCGAGCTGGTGGAGAACAAGGGAATTGGTGAATCAGCCGATAGCGTCTGGAAAAGCGTCCAGCAGCTGCGGCCTTCGACGCCGGCACTGGCAGAGGAAGAACCGGAGGACGCCTCTATTGAGCAAGCGGAACTGGATGTTATTGCAACGCTGCCGTTAACGATTCAGAGGATGCCCGGTGCTTCCCTCTTGGAAGCCGCCGCTGTGCCACGCCATCCGCGCAAACCTACAGCGCCCGGCCAATTGTCGCTGTTCTGACACCTACTCTACGAACCCCGGCGGCTGTCACGTAAGCTACTTCACTCTGTCTGAAGCGTTCTGCTTCAGGGCTTCGTTAGCGAGTTCCAAACCAGCCCGCGTCTGGCCGGATACGGCTTTCAACCGCCCCTTCAAAATACTGACCGAAAGGAGCAGCACCCATGTCATTACCAGCAGTTACTCAACTCCCGCAATCGGATCACCTGCGCATTCAGGGCCTGATCAGATCATTGGCAAGCGGTATGATCGTGCCCATCGAACTGGCCGAACGTGCTTACCAGCTCGGCAACGAATCCTGTCACCGGGCAATGGATGGTCTAACAGAATCGCTCCCAGAAGAGCCGCTTGATCTCTCCGAGGTCGAAAGGATCACCATCAATAAGGCACTGGCGAAGTGCCGAGGAGACAAACTCCAAGCCGCCAAAATCCTCGGCATCGGCAAGACCACCTTGTATCGAAAGATCGCGGGTTACGGCATCCAGCCGACGCATACACTCGTCTGCCCCTCATGCGGACGCGAGATCAAGTACCCACCCCGTCCGTCCCGCAGCTCTGATGAGCCCCAAGCGAATCCTCTCAGCGCACTAGCGGCTGAATCTGCGATCTAAGCGGGATAGAGGCAACATCCCGCAAATTACCACGCGAATTGAGCCCCTGACATGAGCTGTGCACCGACCACAAATTGCTGGGCACTAGCCTGACGGCTTTCCGTCCCCTCGAGAGAAACATATGGAAGAGATGACAATCCAGAACATACGCCTTGACTGTTCGCCCAGCGTCCGCCTGACGCTCGGGAAATACCGCGATACGTGCCGCGCTAGGACCCGCAGCCGACGAAAGTACGTTTTCACTGACCAGATCGATCAGCTCGTCCGAGAAATCTATCTCGACTCCCCAGGCGCGAAGTCGCGCCCGGGCATCCGCCTCTTGGCCAAAAAAGTCGGCATGCCGCATTGGGCTTTGAAGAAGCGTGCTCGTGAGTTGGGTCTGGCCCGAACGAAAGAACAGCCTTGGAGCGAACCTGAGCTTGAGATCTTGGCACGCTATGCATGGATGAGCGATGAACGCATTCGGCTGAAGCTGAAGGCTGCCGGCTACGCACGCACCGTAACCGGAATTCACCTTAAGTTGAAACGAATGCGGTTTAAGCACGACGGGAACTTCTATTCCGCCTGTAGCCTTGCGCAAGCTCTGGGGATCGATCCTCATGCCGTAACACGATGGATCAAAAGCGGGCATTTGAAAGCCAAGCTTCGCGGTACCGCAAGAACTGAGCAGCAGAACGGAGACAGCTACCTCATCCAAGAGAAGGACGTCCGCCGTTTCATCCTTGATCACCCCACCGATATTGATCTGCGCAAAGTGGACCAACTCTGGTTCCTCGATCTGATTACCAACGGATTGGTGCGCGTCGCCTGAGACTCTCCGGTTTGTTGTGGCGATACTGCCAGCTGCCCATGACGCCACGCCAGGAAAGCGGTCGCGCATTGCCAAGGAACGTGAACATTAGTCGCGAAACCTCTTACCAATACCTTCGGCAAGAGATCACAGCAGAATGAACCGCCACATGCTACGCTTCCTCCAACGTAGCCATGAAAGTGCTCATCGACCGCAACATTGAAATAAATGCGATAACCCACAAGACGATGCTCGCTTCGCAGGCAATAAAGTGGGGGCCGCATTATCACACGGTCGATCTCGCACAGCGAGTCCACTTCCCCCCCAGGGACGATGAAACTTTTCGCAGAGAGCAGCTTCCTTTTCTTGCGGCACTCTGCGCTTCCGCAAAACACGGCAATCCAGAACTCTTCAGCTCACATGAAATCCGAATGGAGAGGCTTCGACAAAAGAGTCGTAGTGAAGGCTATCTGGGAATCAACCTGCTTCGGGATGTCGCAATCAGAAGCGTCCCCTCACCGGTTCAAAGATCAATTGCCATTGCTGCGGACTTCACTATGGGCACGACAGAAGACGAGCAAATGGAGTTCTTTCGGTCGATCACTCATCCGAGATTTCTCCACATCAGGAAGCACACCGGCGATGCGCACATTGATGATGCCTACCATCTCTGGACGGCTGAGGAAGCGAAGCTGGACGCCTTTCTGACAATGGATAAGCGATTTTATGGAGTGGTGAAGCAGAAAAGCAACCTAATCGGTTCTCGCGTTCTGGTCGCCATCCCAAAAGACCTGTGCGGACATCTGGGGCTACAACCGTTAGACATTCGCGAGCTCACGGCTGAAACGAACCCCGTAGCATAACTCGCGAAGTCATCATCTTTTCGGCTTTGTCGGTTCCTTCATGGTGCTTCGTCCCGGAAAACCTTACGCGCTAAAGGCCACGCCCTTCCCCGACACTCCACCCGCATACTAGGACGGCTATATCTCCCGCGCGAACCGACATTCTGTACATTGCAGCACGGCTGAATGTTGCAAATCAGAAGACTCTCAACGTCGGCCAACAGCTGGCGCGTCAATCTCTGCTCGACCTCGATTTCAGCGACAATCAATCGGTGTGTTTTGCTTCGCTGGTTGATGCAATCCCAAGCGCCCGGCTTCGCGCTGTAGCAGGCTCGACCGCGCAAGGTAGTGCGGTCGCACTTGCCCAAATAGTAGATCTGGCCTTTGATAGGGGCCAAGTACGCGTACAAGGCGAGATTGTGTTTCCAGCGCGGATCATCCTCTTCGCAAACCCAGTGCCAGTGGAGAATTACCCTCAGCTCACCACCCAGCGTGTTTCTCATACGTTCGGAAGCCTCTGGCGCTCGTACTTATCGCAGTACTCCGCAAACGTCGAGTAGTTCCGAGTCCCTTTCCCCCGGTTCATGGAGCCTAGCATCGTACGGTCTATCTTCTGCTGGAGAAACTCGACAAGTGCCTCGAACTGCCGGAGCGGCACACTGTCCCAGTTCACACCAAAACGCCGCTTGACTGCCCTGTAAATGACGGGATAACGAAAGACTCGGCTTGGCTGCTGCTTGGCGAGTTCTTGGTAGCGGTCAATAAGGTGCTTTACGTAGTTGCGGCGCGAAAGATCACAGGCCAAACTACCCGCAGGCGGTGCCACCTTGACGGTCTTCTTAGGGTTCTTGATAACCACCTGAGAGGCTTGTATCCCGCCTGGGCTATTCAGCATGACGTGCCCACCCGCCGTGATGAAAAAAGCATCGCTGTGCTTGAAGAGTAGTTCAGCCTTTTGAGCATCGGCTTGGGAGATTTCAGTTGGACCCTGTTCTTCGTGCAGCCGTTTCATTTCTTGCAGATTGGCGATCGTGTATCGCTCAGGTTCCGAATCTATGATTTTGGCATGCTTTGCACAAAGAAGAATAAGGTTTGCATGACAATGGCGTTCTTCCTCCGTCTGTGCGGCGTCATAACGAGGCCCGCCACTGCTGCGGGCCTTAATGTGACAGACGACACCTGTAACAGTGCCCGATTCCTGAACCATAGGAACATCGCAGTTCTGGAATGCGCACTGGTTGCGTGATACCGCGAAGAGTTTTTTTATCGTCTTCAGTGACGGTTTCATCGACGTGACGCTCGCTTCCCTTCGCTACCGATGCTACAACCCTGCGCCGCAGAAACAGAAGATTGTTTGCCGTTGACTATCAAAGAACTCCAGCGCTTTCGCTGTCTTTATTTCTCTCCGCACGAATCAGAGAGAGATTCAGAGTCCGCACTCCCGCGACGCGGTTGCATATCTCATCGATGTGTAACATCCGAATCTCGCTATTACCCAGCCCGGCAGATCGCATTGCAAGGCCATGCTGAAGGGCTCGTTGGGCTCCAGGCTGCTCAAAAAACGGAACCGAGATTTTCTTCGAGATAGCTTCTGGACAAAACAGTAGAGGACGAATCTGTCAGGAGAGTGCCCGAGATCGGACGCGACGCATTTGCACCTGTCGAAATGGAGTGCCGTCTGAGACTCGCCGGTTTGTAAATTGCCCACCCACATCAAAGAAAACTTTTCTTAGTGCAGTCGGGCGCCGAACCGCCGGAAGCGGCACAACCCACTCGGGAGAGCGGCAGGCTCAGTCGTCTGCTGCCTCGCCCGATTTTCATTTGGAGGAAATGCGATGCAAGAGACAAACCTTATTGAGCAGGAGCAGCCAGGTGCGGTCCTTATCAGCCCAGTACCCGCGCCCGCTCCGACGATGACGTTGTGCTCCTATGGCACGAAGCTCACCCGGGAGGAATTGGCCCGAGTGGCGACGCCGGCGGCCACAACAACCCACAAACCCATTCCGCACATCGCCGTCGTGGAAAAGCTGAGCGAAGCCCTCAGCTTCCGCCAAATCGGGGTGGTGCAGGAAGAATACGCAGTGTCAGCCGACGGGATGCGCATGTTCGGCGTGATGGACTTGAGCTCCGGCTTCGACGGCTGCCGCTTCGCCATCGGCTTGCGGAACAGCCATGACAAGAGCTTTAGGCTGAGTGTCACTGTCGGCCTGAGAGTCTTCGTTTGCGAGAACCT
>JBAVSY010000049.1:0-10291 GCA_049695855.1 Candidatus Korobacteraceae bacterium
TAGGGAGCCTCTGATTAAGTCTGGTTTTTTGAAAGGGCACGGCTTCAGCCGTGCCGTAACCGGCGCGAAATCAATCGGGCTTTAGCCCCTGAGGGAATGGCGGCGACTTAATCAGAGTCTCCTTAGCTCTTAGCTTTTAGCAATCCCGTTTTCTGTCTCGATTCCATCTATCCCGGTCGGGGGAATAACCGCCGGATGCGGGGCTTTCTTGCTTGGCCGCGACTGCGTGGGCAGGTTCCGAGTGCCTTTTGCTTGCTAAGGACTAATGGCTAAAAGCTAAGAGGCAAGAGCTGTAAGCGAAAAGCGAAGAGCAGCTCTTCTCCCTTGATACACTGCCTTCAGATCTCTCCATGGCCGGCGCGGAACAACTCGGACTCGCTTTCCAGGCGCCGCCGCGGAAAATCTATCCTGTGCGCGAGCTGGTCGCCTCGGTCCGCACTCAGGTGGAGCGTGCCTTCACCGACGTTTACGTCGAAGGCGAAATCTCGAACTACCGGCCCGCTGAATCCGGTCATCTTTACTTCACCATGAAGGATGGCGCAGCCCAACTGCGGGTCGTGATGTGGCGCACCCAGGCGCGTCTGCTACGCTTCCGTCCCGAAAATGGTTTGCAGATCATTGCCCGCGGGCGTGTAACCGTTTACGACGAACGCGGCGATCTGCAATTTCAGGCAGAGCACCTCGAACCCAAGGGTGCCGGCGCACTGCAGATTGCCTTTGAACAGTTGAAGTCGAAGTTGGCGGCAGAAGGGCTGTTCGACCAGTCCCGCAAAAAGCCGATTCCTTTGCTACCTCGCCGAATCGGCCTGGTCACGTCGCCGCGGGGCGCCGCCCTGCAGGACATTCTGAACATACTTCGCCGCCGCCACGAGTCGGTGAACATTCTCATCTACCCGGCACAGGTGCAGGGTGAGGTGGCCGCCTCCGAGGTAAGCGCTGGCGTGCGCTACTTCAATCGCAACGGACATGTCGATGCGATCATCGTGGCTCGCGGTGGTGGTTCGTTCGAAGACCTGTTCGCCTTCAACGACGAAGGGCTGGCGCGGACCATCGCTGCCGGTGAGATTCCGCTCATCTCCGCCGTCGGTCATGAGACCGATTTCACTATCTGTGACTTCGTTGCCGACCTGCGTGCGCCGACGCCGTCAGCCGCCGCGGAGTTGGTTATCCGCTCCAAGCTGGATCTGTCCGAGAAGCTGCACGCCTTCTACAAGCGCATGACCCAGGCCATCAATTACAAGCTGCTGCGCGCCAACAACACACTATCGAACCTGGCGCAGAACGCGGTTTTCGCACGCATGCAGGATTCCATCGCCCGGCGTCAGCAGCGGGTGGACGATCTGAGATTTCGTTTAGCCCAGGCCCAGTCTCGGGTGCTGAAGAACTACTCCCGCCGCCTGGGAACGCTGGAGACTCAACTTCGCCATCACGATATGCGAGTGCGCGTTGGAGGCATGCGGCGTGAACTCGAGGCGCGTACCGGCGAGCTGATTTCCGCCGCTTCGCGACTCCTCGTCTCCCGCCAGACTCGAATCGACCAAGGGACCGTCGCGCTGGGACGCGCAGCCGAGACCGTCTTGCTGCGCCGTCGTTCCCGCTGGGAGCGGCTGGACAGCAGCCTACAGGCACTTTCGCCCAAGGCGATCCTGGCGCGCGGCTACGCTCTGGTTTTCGATGCCAATGGCCACTTGGTCAAGCAAGCGTCCCAGCTCAAAGCCGGCGAGCAGGTTCGCACCCAGCTTGGGCAGGGCGAGTTCACTGCCGAAGTCAAGGTGGTGGATAGTGAATAGTGAATAGTGGCTAGTGCACTCCCCAATCCAGCATTCGTGCGATAAATCCTGGGTTCTTTAACTATCCCCTATCCTCTAACCACCATCCACTTCTCAAAATCCCGATGCATTAGAATTAAAGCTATCGATGCGGCTTCCGCCGCCCTTGAAGACCAGGATGCTGCAGAACTTCGGTCACATTCCGCATTTGTCGGTGGTCTCGATCCTCGACATCCTGGTCGTGGCGTTCATCATCTATGAGTTTCTTAAGCTGATCAAAGGTACCCGCGCCATTCCCATGCTGGCTGCGGTGATGCTGCTGGTAGCAGCGTTCTGGCTGGCACACGTCGAACAGCTTAAGACCGTCGACTGGCTCATTACCACCCTGTTTCCTTATGCCGTCTTCGCCTTGATCGTGGTCTTCGGCGCCGAGATTCGTCATGCCCTGGCGCGCCTGGGCCGCCGGTTGTCCACTTCGCGTGGCGGCGTATTCGATGGCACCGACAGTTACGAAGACATTGTGTTGGCGGCCAATCATCTTTCGCAGACGGTCACCGGCGCGCTGATCGTCATCGAACGTGAAATCGGCCTGCGCACCTTCATCGAGAGTGGTGTGCCGCTCGATGCCAATCTGTCTTACGATCTGCTGGTCACCATCTTCCGTCCCAGCGCTCCGCTGCACGATGGCGCGGTCATCATCCAAAAGGGACGTATCGCGGCGGCAGCCTGCTTCCTGCCGTTGTCGATGAATCCCGTGCTCTCCACCCAATTCGGCACGCGCCATCGCGCCGCCATCGGCATCACGGAAGAAACTGACGCTATCTCGGTGGTGGTTTCCGAAGAAACCGGCTCGATCAGCATCGCCGTCGGAGGCGCCATCGAGCGCGACATCACGGTCGAATACTTGCGTGAGCGGCTGAGCGAAGTCCTGCGCCGTTACGTGCCGCCGGCGGCCTTGCCCACCACGGTAACCGATCGCGAGATGGCAGCCGAAGATCGCGAGGTCGAACGCCTCAGCCGCGAGCAGGATCTGGCCGACGGAGCGGAGCGCTGACGTGGGCGAATCGATCCGCAACTTCATTCGCAAGTATGTTCTCAAGAACCTGCCTTTCAAGCTGGTATCGCTGGCCATCGCGGTGATGCTGTGGTGGGCCGTGGGCCGCGATCAGCCCATCGAAATCCCCCTGACGGTGCCCCTGGAATTCCAGCACGCGCCCAACAATCTGGAGATCAACTCCGACTATCCCTTTCAGACGCTGCTGACCTTGCGCGGTCCGGAACGCTTACTACAGGGGCTGCGTCCATCCGAGGTACACGCGATTCTTGACTTGCGGGGAGCCGGTCCCGGCGAACGTACCTTCGATCTCACTGCCGGGGATATCCATGTACCGCGTAATGTGAATGTGGTGCAGATCGTGCCGGCGCAATTTCACATCAGCATCGATCGCAGCTCGACCCGGTCGGTCAACGTTCAGCCGCGCGTGATTGGCACATTGTTGAGTGGATATGGCATAACAGAAGTGACGGCCGATCCGGCGAAAATTACCATCATCGGTCCCGAGCGCAGGGTGCAGGCGATCCAGACGGCCATGACCGATCCGGTTGACGCAACCGGCGTGGTGGGGAAGGCCACCTTCACCACCCACGCCTACGTGGCCGATCCCTTAGTACGCGTGCAAACGCCCGGCCCGATCCACGTAACGGTCAACACGGAAAAGACCTCGGGTAAGCCCGGTCAGCCTTAAGCAGCAAACTCAAAAGCAGCATCGATGGCCAGCGGTTCTCATTCCGATCTGTGCGCTCGCACAGTTGTATTCGCCAACCCGCGAGGGCGCGCAGCGACTGGCGCTGCTGACCTTTGAGCAAATGACGCGCACCTTAGCGTGGGCGGTAGAGAACCCGACCGAGGAAGTCCAGGTATTGCAGCCGACACAGATCAAGCGGGGATTTGGCAAACCGATGATGGTGCACCGCCGGGCGGCCTCGGCATAGGTCTAGGGTTTCACGGCGCGGATTTTCACCAGCGTCCCATCCGGCAGCGGATTCCCCATGAACTGGACCACGCCGTCGCGGACCACGCCGTTGACCTCAGGCACGACCGAAGCTACGCCGCCGACATCGGTGGCACTCACCGCGGGCGCTCTCTTGGCGATACCCCGGTCCATGGCGAGATTGGCCAGCCGGTCGGCCTCCCGGTTCTTCTCCCGCAGCACATGTTTGATCTCGAAGTAATCCAGCTGGTCGATCAGCTTGATCGCCCGGCTGTACAACTCCTTCAATGTGGGACTGCTGACTTTGTACTCGCCATTGATCTGTTTCACCATCAGCTCCGAGTCGCTGATTACTCGCAGCGCCTTGAAGCCATGACGAATGGAGTAGTTCAGCGCCGACAGCAAGCCCGAATACTCGGCGTAGTTGTTTGTCTGATGACCCAGGAATTCGCTAAGTTCAGCAACCGGGCGGCCCAGTTCATCCTCCACCACCACGCCGTATCCGGCCGGCCCGGGGTTGCCGCGAGCGCCGCCATCTATGTAGGCGACCAGATACGCCTGTTCCAGGCTGGTAATGGGCGCGCCGATAAACTCTTGGGAACGATAGCGGGATTTTTCGGGGAAAGGACGTAAAGCCATAACGTGTAGTTTACCTCCTAAGTGTTTGGATGCGGCTGGGTCCGGCGAGGGAGCGAGTCTCAACCCCTCATCTCTTTTTACCACTGCCGGAGTCATTGGCAGCCTGTAAGTCCGGCTTTCTCTACGAACCTGACTTACGACTCAAGCACCTTGATCCACAATGGGAGAAACCGCGACCTTGCGAGCTTACAATCTACCCTTTAACCCGCCAATCTGCCGATCGTGATATAAACTTTCTCCCATTACATTTTCACTCCGGAGTTGCCGTGAAAGCACGTTTCGCTGCCTTCATCTTCTGCGCACTATCCTGCTCTTTACTAATTGCGCAAGCTAATACCCCGTCTGCGCCTGCGCCCCCAGGCCAGAAGCAGCTGACCATCGAAGATATCTTCAAGCCGGGCAGCATCCTCGGTCGCGGACCGGAGAATGTCCAGTGGAGTCCCGACGGTGCCAAGGTTTCCTTCGTGCAGCGCGACGACAGCGGACAACAAGGCGAGCTCTATTACGTCGACGTGGCGACCGGCAAGACGGCGGTGCTGGTGGCGAGCGGCAAACTAGCCTCGCTGGCTCCGCCCACCAGCGCCATCAAAGACGAGCGCAAGAAGGAAGCAGCGACGCGCTATTCCATCGCCGCCTATCACTGGTCGCCCGACTCCAAGAAGCTGCTGTTCGATTCCATGGGCCAGCTCTGGTTCTACTCCCTGGACACCGGGACGGCCGTCCAGCTCACTTCCAACATCGACGAGAGTGTCGATCCCAAGTTCTCGCCCGATGGAGACCGCGTCTCCTACATCCGCAAACACAATCTCTACGTGCGCCCGGTTGCCGGCGGCAACGAGCGGCAGCTCACCAAAGACGGCGACGACAACTTGCTGAACGGCGAGGTCGACTGGGTCTATGAAGAAGAGCTGTACTCGCGTAGCAACTATTTCTGGTCGCCCGACGGTAAGGAAATCGTGTTTCTGCAGATGAACGAGAAAGAGGTGCCCAGCTATCCCATCACCGACTGGATACCGACCCACGCGACGGTGGACCAGGAAAAGTATCCTCAGCCCGGCGATCCCAATCCCGGCGTGCGTCTGGCCGTGGTGAACACTAATGGAGGCAAGACCAGGTGGATCACCGTCAACAATGGCAAGACCGGCTCGCTGGCCTTGGGCAACGATCCCGATGTTCTGATTCCGCGCTTTGGATGGGTGCGCAAGGGGCTGATATGGGCGATGGCCCTCAACCGGGTACAGGATCGCCTCGATCTGTATTTTGTCGATACCGACAACGGCCAGTCGCAACTCATCATGACCGAGTCCACGGACGCCTGGATCGACATGCATCCCGAAGTCGATTTCAAAATTCTGGATTCCGGCGACGGCTACTTGTGGACCAGTTGGCGTGACGGGCACAACCATATTTATCTGTACTACTTCGACAAGCAGAACCCGCTGGGCGGTAAAGCGACCATGGTGGCGCAGCTCACCAAGGGCGATTGGGAGGTCGAAAGTATCGATGGCGTCGATGACCAGCAAGGGGGCATCGTTTACTTTTCCGCTAACGAAGGCGACTGGCGGCAGCGCAATGAGTTTGCCGTCGCTTTGAATGGCAAGAATTTCCATCGTGTCTCAAAAGAGGATGGCACGCACGAGGCGGACTTCGATCCCAAAAACACCAAATATTACGTAGACGACTTTTCCGCGCTGACGATTCCGCCGCGTGTCTCGCTCTGCACCACGGAAGGAACGTGTACCGCGTTCTGGGAACCGCACGGTGCGGAAGCTTACAACATCCTCACGCCGAAGTTCGTGGACTTCAAAGCGGCCGACGGAACCACCACCTTGCAGGGAACGATTCTGCTGCCGCCGGGCGGTCCGATGATTGCCGACGGTAAAGCACCGCTCATTGTGAATCCCTACGGCGGTCCCGGGGTTCAAACCGTGCGCGATGCCTGGATCGGCTTCGACCTCTTCGACCAGATTCTGGCGCAGCAAGGCTTCGCCGTTCTTCACGTCGACAATCGCGGCATGGGGAATCGCGGCAAAGCCTTCGCCCTGCCCATCAAACACAATTTCGGTCCGGTGGAGTTGGCCGACCAGCTAGCCTCGGTGAAACAAGCGCTGGCGCGGTTCCCGCAACTCGACGGCAAGCGCATCGGCTTCTGGGGCTGGAGCTATGGCGGATACTTCACCCTCTACGCGCTGGAAAATTCCGACATCTTCAAGGGCGGCGTTTCGGTGGCACCGGTGACCGACTGGCATAACTACGACTCCATCTACACCGAGCGTTATATGGGCCTGCCGAAGGATAACGAAGAGGGCTATCGCAAGAGTTCACCGGTAAATTTTGCCGACAAACTGAATGGCAAACTGCTGGAGGTGCACGGTACCAGCGACGACAACGTACACATGCAGAACACCATTCAGATGATCAACCAGTTCATCGAGACCGGCAAGCAGTTCCAGTTAATGCTCTACCCGGGCAAGACCCACGGCATTGCCGGCCTGGCCGCGCGTACCCACCTGTTCCACATGATCGACGACCACTTCCTGGAAATATTGGCGCCCGGGAAGTAATGGCATTCACCGCGGACGACACGGAGAGCACGGAGAACTTCTCTGACCCCGGAAGCGCAGAGGAAAGGGCTTTATTTCGTAAATAAAACGCAGCGGCTTTTGCGTTGTCCACAGGCAGTAACGATTTCAATAGCGCTCTTATTACCGAAACTCTCAGTGTCTCCGTGGTAACAGATTTCTTAACTTCTCCGTGATCTCCGTGTCCTCCGTGGTGAAGAAGTTCTTCCATCTACGGAACGATATTGCTGCTACTTGCTCCGCCCTGCCATTTCTGTTTAGATTCTGAGGCACTGATTCCACGACTCCCGGGAGCCTTACCCTGGCGACACAACTGTTCGCGTGCAAGTCCATTGACAAGCTGATCTCCGAATCGGAAGAGCCGGAACATCGGCTGAAGAAGACCCTCGGCCCCTGGTCGCTCACCGGGCTCGGCATCGGCGCCGTCATTGGCTCAGGCATCTTTACCGTCATAGGAACCGCAATCGCGGGACAGAAATTCGACACCGCGTCGATCCTCAACAGCCCGCTGGCTGACTACATCGTGCATCATACGGCGACGCTCGGCCGTCCCGGAGCCGGGCCAGCGCTGTCGATATCGCTCATCCTGGTCGCCATCGTTTGTGCTTTCACCGGCTTGTGCTATGCCGAACTGGCGTCCATGATTCCCATCGCCGGCAGCGCTTACACCTACACGTATGCCACCATGGGCGAACTCATCGCCTGGATCATCGGGTGGGACCTGATCCTGGAATACGCAGTCAGCAACATGGCGGTCAGCGTAGGATTCGCTGCCCACATGGCTGCCACCTTCAACTGGTTCGGCTGGCATCCCGCGCTGCGCTGGATCACGCCTGCCTATCTTCCCGGCGGCCTTACCGATCTGCAAGGGAACACCCTTTACACGCCAGGCTGGCACTTCGGCTTCAACATTGCCGCGTTTCTGATTGTCTTGCTGCTCACGGTGGTGCTGGTGCGCGGCATTCGCGAATCGGCTGAGACTAACAACATCATGGTGCTGCTGAAAATCGCGGCCATCCTGGCATTCGTTTTCGTGGGCATGCGATTTATTCATCCCGCCAACTATCATCCTTTCGTGCCCGAAGGCTGGTCGGGCGTGCTCACCGGCGGATCGATCATCTTCTTCACCTACATCGGATTCGATTCCGTTTCCACCGCAGCCGAAGAAGCTAAGAACCCGCAACGCGATATTCCTATCGGTATCATCGCGACCCTGATCGTCTGCACTGTGCTTTACATTGCGGTCGCTGTGGTGCTTACCGGGATCGTACCGTGGCACAACCTGATTGACGACGCTGCGCCCGTGGTCAACAGCATGGGCATGCTGGCGGGGACGACAAAGTCCGCGCTGCTGCACTGGACCGAGTTGGCCGTGCTGTTCGGCGCCATGATGGGCATGATCTCATCGCTCCTGGTATTTCAGCTGGGACAGGCGCGGGTTTGGTTCTCTATGTCCCGCGACGGTTTGCTGCCCAGCATGTTCAGCCGGGTTCATCCGCGCTTTCGTACTCCGGCCGTGGCGACCTGGATCGCCGGCTTCCTGGTAGGCATTCCCGCCGGCATTCTGGATATTGGCACCTTGTCGGACTTGTCGAACATTGGTACGTTGTTCGCTTTCGTGCTGGTGTCGCTCGGCGTGATTATCCTACGTTACAAGCAGCCTGATCGGCGTCGTGGCTTCCGCGCCCCGGGCGGTCTGGCCGCGCCGATTCTGAGCGTGATCTTCTGCGTGCTCCTCATGGCGGGTCTGCCGATCCTGACCTGGCTGCGCTTCTTCGTCTGGCTGATCCTGGGCATGATCGTCTACTGGCTCTATAGCCGTCATCGCAGCGAGTTCAGCCCGCGTAGCTCACAGGCGGCGACCAGACCGTGAGCGACGATTTCATCCTGGCCTTGCCCAAGGCCGAGCTGCACCTGCACTTGGAGGGAACAGTTGACCCTCCCACATTGTCAGAGCTGAGCCGTCGCCATCCCACTCCACTGCCGACCACAAACAATCGCTATCGGAATATCGAGGACAGTGGTCGCGTGTTCACTGAAGGGGAAGCCCGCGCGCTGTATGAATACAAGCATTTCACCGGGTTCCTGTGGGCATTCAAGGCAGTTACCGAGCGCCTGCGCACAGCCGATGATTACGAACTCGTCACCTACCGCATGATGCAAAAGCTGCATGCGCAGAACGTGGTACACGCCGAAGTTTACATTTCAGCTGGCGTGGTGCAGTGGCGCGGGCAGGAATTTGCGCCGCTCTTTGCAGGGGCGGAGCGTGGGCGGCAACGCGGCGAACGCGATTTCGGCATGTCGCTTTATTGGATCTTCGATGCGGTCCGCCACTTCGGCGTGGATGAGGCCCGTCGCGTGGTGGACGAAGCAATACGGCTCAAGAGCAGCAATGTCGTGGGCATCGGCATTGGTGGCGACGAGCGCCGCGCCGGACCGGAGCAGTTTCGCGAAGTCTACGAACACGCGGCGGCCCATGGCTTGCGCTTGACCGTCCACGCCGGCGAGACGGTTGGTCCGGAATCGATCTGGGGGGCTCTGCGTGAGCTGAAGGCTGATCGCATCGGTCACGGCCTGCATGCGATCGACGATTCAGAGCTGGTGCGGCAGTTGGTGGAAAAGCAGATTCCGGTCGAGGTCTGCATCACCAGCAACGTGATGACGGGCTGTTGCGCCAAGCTCGAAAAGCATCCGGTTCGCAAGCTCTTCGACGCGGGTGTAGTGGTCACGCTGAATACCGACGATCCGGATATGTTCCGCACGACGCTTCTACAGGAATATCGAATCGCACAGGAAGTGTTCGGATTCAGCGCCTCCGAGCTACGCCAGCTGGCGAAGAACTCTTTTCGCGCTTCCTTCCTTCCCGAGGAGAAGAAACTCGAACTCCTGGCCAAGCTCCAGACCAAGGCTTAAAGCCGTTTCCGAATTGCTATAGCCGCACTGCTTGGAGCACGCCTTTCACAGGCCGCTAAAAAAATCGGATTTGACATGTTTTGAAGGGGCGCAGCTTTAGCTGCGCCGTCACAAATCCTTTATTTTTGTCATCCCGAAACCGGCTTCAGCCGGTGAGGAATCTGCGGTTGGGACTTTTTCAGCAGCCTGTTTCAGGCGTGCATAAGAACTACTGCTCAAGAAATCGGCTAGACTAAAGCCAGGGATGACTCAATCAGCTATCATGCACGCCTGAAGAGGCTGGGTCGAAAATCACTGCGCTGGTGCGGGTGCATTTGGAACAACACTCGAGCGTTCGACCCGATAGCCTAGTTTTTGCAGTTCCCGAATCATTTTCCGGGTACGCTGGCATCTCGAC
>JBAVSY010000050.1:0-19382 GCA_049695855.1 Candidatus Korobacteraceae bacterium
GTTTCGGTATCGGTAGCCAGTCGTTTCGGTTTTTGAAAGCCCTTCCAAAGCATTTGTAGCTCCTGTTTCAATTCGGCCGTGCTGCGCGGACAGACTTGCGAAGAAGACTGGTCCGGCTGATCTGGCGCGAAGGTTATGGAATGGGCGCGAGGCGCATTCCGGTTGTAATCATGATCCCGGCACGCCGCGAGATGGCGTGGGCTGGGACACTTTACTACTTGCTGTACAGCTCGACGATCAGCTGTTCATTGATCGGCAGGTTGATATCTTCCCGCTTCGGCAGCGCCAGCACACGGCCCTTGTAGGCATCGCGATCGATTTCCAGCCAGGCCGGGGGCGGTTGATGGCTGGCGAATTCCTTGGCGCCTTCCACCACCAGCAGCTTGTTGCTCTTCTCGCGGACCGCGACCTCGTCGCCGGCATGTACCTGGAACGAAGGAATGTTGACCTTCTTGCCGTTGACCAGCACATGCCCGTGACGCACCAATTGGCGCGCCTGGCGCCGGGCTACGGCGAATCCCAGACGGTAGACCACGTTGTCCAGACGGCGCTCGAGTTGTTGCAGCAAGATTTCACCGGTGACGCCCTTGGCGCGAGCGGCCTTCTCGAAATAGTTGCGGAACTGGCCTTCCTGGGTGAAGTACATGCGCTTCGCTTTCTGTTTCTCGCGAAGCTGTAGACCGTAGCCAACGATTTTGGCTTTGCGGTCTTTACCATGCTGGCCGGGAGCGAAATTGCGCTTTTCGATCGGACACTTGTCCGTGAAGCACTTCGCGCCTTTGAGGAACAACTTCATGCCCTCGCGACGGCAAAGGCGGCATACTGCGTCTTTGTAACGAGCCAAGTTACCTTCTCCTTGTGAAACAGGAGTCAGGGTCTAGAGGTCAGGGACTGGTAAGAACTCTTGGCCTGAACTTGCATTTCCGGCTCGAGCCTCCAATCTTCTCTGCTCTATCGCCTGCGACTGTTGCACTTGCTGATGATCGGTTTACAGGACTTGGCGTCCCTTCTTCCCGATCGAAAGTCAGTTGTTAAGGGCCAAGCTCTAGGGATTAGATGTTGCTGACCATCCCTTCGATCCTTGCCCGATGTGCCACCCCTGAAGGGGCTCACTTCATAATCTTCGTCGTACTCAGCGCTGAAGCGCTGGGCTATCTTCTGCCCGTCCCGCAAAGCGGGACTGGATTCCTGGGCTGCAAACGTCCCGGCCGCGAAGCGAGATAGAAGTTCGACCCAACTACGTTGCGAAGACTTGCTTCCGCGGTGGAAAAGGGGAAACCGTTTCAGCTAACTGCCAGTTGACCCGCCGCCAGTTGCATTTTCAAGCCCTAGCCCCTGATCCCTAGCCCCTGTCTTAAACCCTGCGGCGCTTGGGCGGACGGCAACCGTTATGCGGAACCGGGGTCACGTCCTTGATAGAGCGGACGTCCAGCCCGGAGGCCGACAACGCGCGCACCGCCGACTCGCGTCCCGAGCCCGGACCGCTTACCCGCACATCGACCACCCGCATGCCGTGATCGCGCGCCTGATTGGCGGCGTTGGCGGCAGCCTGCTGCGCCGCGAACGGCGTACCCTTGCGCGATCCGCGGAAGCCCAGCGAGCCGGAACTCTTCCACGACACCGTATTGCCGGTGGGATCGGTAATGGTAACGATGGTGTTGTTGAAGGACGCCTGAATGTGCACCAGTCCGTTGGGAATGTGCTTACGTTCCTTCTTCTTGAATTTTTTTCCGCTCTTGCCTTTCTTCTCGGCGGCGGAACCCGCTGCTTTAGCCATGGATTATGTCTTCCCCGCTGCTTTCTTCTTATTGGCTACCGTACCCTTGCGCGGACCCTTGCGGGTGCGGGCATTGGTGTGGGTGCGCTGGCCACGAACCGGCAAGCTGCGGCGATGACGATACCCACGGTAGGAACCGATTTCGATCAGGCGCTTGATGTGCATCGAAACGTCTTTGCGCAGATCGCCTTCGACGTTGCCGCCTTCTTCGATGACCTGGCGAATGCGGTTAACCTCTTCTTCGTTGAGGTCGCTCACCTTCTTGGTGGGCTCCACATTGGCTGATCCCAGAATCTCGGCGGAGCGCGAGTTGCCGATGCCGAAAATATAGGTCAGCGCGATCTTGATGTGCTTGTTGCGCGGAAGATCCACGCCTGCAATACGTGCCATAGTTGCTCCCAGCTAGTCGCTAGTCGCTAGTAACTAGTTACTAGTAATTATCCCTGCCGTTGTTTGTGCTTCGAGTTCTCGCAGATCACGCGGACTACACCGTGGCGGCGAATCACCTTGCACTTATCGCAAATCTTCTTTACTGATGCCCGTACCTTCATGATGCCTTTGCATTCCCTTCGAAAAAACGTCTGCCGTCCCTACGGGACTCAGTTCATTCATTCGCCTTACCCAGCACTCCGCTTCGCTCCGTGCTGGGCTAAGCTGTTCCGCGCCTACGGCGCTCGTTCCATGCTGGTCGAACTATGCAGCCGACGCGAACAATCATCAGCCGCCGCGACCTGGGTTCGGCTACTTATAGCGATACACGATGCGGCCGCGGGTCAGATCGTAGGGCGACAATTCCACCGCTACTCGATCGCCCGGAAGGATGCGAATGAAGTTCTTGCGCATTTTTCCGGAGACGTGCGCCAGCACCTGATGCTTGTTCTCCAACTCCACCCGAAACATTGCGTTGGGCAGTGGCTCGACCACCACCGCCATGACTTCAATCGCGTCTTCCTTACTCATTCAACTCCGGAAATTCTGTTATCAGTCGCCAGTTGCCGGTTCAGCAGTTGTCAGCGGCTAAGAGCCGGTTTCTTAACTGCATCCATCGGCACGACTCAAGTCGTGCCCCGATACAAACCAAAACATGCCCGATACAACGAAACATTTTGCAAAACAAAAAGAACAAATCCCGCGATACAACCTGACCCAGCTCAACCCGATCAGCTAGAAGTTCATCTCGTAAATCCGAAATGCTCCAACCGAGTGACCTCGGAGGCTAAAGCCTTACGTTGAAACGACTCGTACGGCACGGCTGAAGCCGTGCCCTTTCAAACCCGATTTATCAGATAGCTTCCCGTTGCTAGTCCTGGCAACTGTTCACTACTCGGTCAAAATCATCGGCCCATTCTTCGTCACGGCAATGCAATGTTCGAAGTGAGCGCTATAGCTTCCGTCCTGGGTCACGGCCGTCCACTTATCGTCCAGCAACCGGGTTTCCGGGCCGCCCATATTCACCATCGGCTCGATGGCGATCACCATGCCATCACGCAATTTCGGCCCATGTCCCGGCGTGCCGTAATTGGGTACCTGAGGATCTTCGTGCAGCTTGGTACCGATCCCGTGTCCCACGAACTCACGCACTACGCTGAAACCGTTGGCCTCAACCAGTCGCTGGACTGCCGACCCGACATCACCAATCGTGTTGCCTACCCGCGCCGCCTCGATCCCGAGAGCCAGCGATTCGCGCGTGATATCGAGCAGCTTCTGCAACTCCGGCGTCAGACCGTCTACCGGAACCGTAATCGCCGAGTCGCCGTAGTAGCCATCGAGCACTACACCACAGTCGAGGGAAACGATGTCTCCCGCCTTCAACACCCGCCGTTCCGACGGGATGCCGTGCACGATCTCGTTATTCACCGAGGTGCACAGCACGCAAGGGTAATCGTAATAACCCTTAAACGCGGGCTTGGCTCCCAGGTCACGGATCTTGCGCTCGGCTACGCGCTCCAGATCCATGGTCGAACAGCCGGGCGCCACGGCCTCTTTGGTCGCTTCCAGCACCTGCCGAACGATGTGCCCGCTGCGGCGCATCTTTTCGATCTCGGAATGCGACTTACAAACGATTGACATTCTCTATCGCACTAAATGCTTGCGCCATGACCGCTTCCACCGGTTGGTCTCCGTTCACTTCAATCAGCCGTCCGCGCGTCTGGTAGTAGTCCACCAGGGGCAGCGTAAGCTGCTCATAGGCCTTCATGCGTTCGACGAAAACGCTTTCCGCATCGTCCGGGCGCGCCGTCAATGGCGTGCCTTCAACATCACAGATGCCCTGGACTTTGGGAGGCTGGAAGTAGACGTTATAAATCCGCCCGCAGGTGGGACACGACCGACGTCCGGTAATCCGTTGCAGTAGAGTATTATAATCCACTACCAGCCGGATCACAACCGGGGCCGCGCACGCCTGCTGCGCACAAACGTCACCCTGCTTTTCCGCCCGCATCGTTTCCAGATGCGCATCCAGCCACTGGGCCTGGCGCACCGTCCGGGGAAAGCCATCGAGAATAAAGCCGCGACAGCAATCCGCTTCCTGCAACCGGTCCGCCACCATGTCGCAAACCAGTTCGTCCGGGACCAGGTCGCCGCGATTCATGATCGCCTTGGCCTTCATGCCCAGCTCCGTTAGCCGGGCCACATTCTCCCGCAGAATGTCTCCAGTGGAGATCTGCGGAATGCCGAAGGTGTCAGAGATCAGCTTCGCCTGCGTTCCCTTACCTGCTCCCGGCGGCCCCAGCAAAATGATAGGACCGGCCACGCGTGCGTTCGCCTTTACGCCCACTGCTGCGGAAGTCTGCGCTTCCATGTCTGTTACCCTGAGAGCCGATACTTGGCCCTTTCTGCCCGCCGCTAGACAGGCCGGAACTCCCGGTGTCCCGAAAACTGTAACTGGTAACTAGTAGCTAGCAACTAGTAATTAGTAACTAGTAACTAGCTTATTTCTCTGTTGCTGCAAACTTTTTGAACCGGCGGGCGCATAATCCCGCCAAACCAGAAGCAGCTCGCAACCAGCTAGTCACTTAAGTCACTGGGTTGCTAGTTGCTAGTTACCAATTACTAGTTACTTCTTTACCACGTCGACCGCCGGCCGCGGACCCGTCCGCTGCGCGGGGTAAAGCCTTCGTAATGCCGCATCACCAACTGCGATTCCACCTGATTGATGGTATCCATGGCCACGCCGACCACGATCAGCAACGAGGTGCCGCCGAAGTAGAAGTTCACGCCCAAGCCGTTGGTCACCCAGTTGGGCAGCCGCTCGAAGAACGCTCCCACCGGGCCCCACAGGTGATTGAGCCGGAGACCGGCGATCATCCACTCCGGAATAAACGAGATCAGGATCAGATAGAGCGCGCCCACCAGCGTAATACGCGTCAAAATGTCGTTGATATAGTTCGCCGTTCGCGCCCCCGGCCGGATGCCTGGAATGAATCCGCCATACTTCCGCATGTTGTCGGCGACTTCGGTGGGGTTGAAAATGATCGACACGTAGAAGTAGGCGAAGAAGACAATGCCAATCGCATACAACAATGTGTAGAGCGGCTCGCCCCACTGCAGGGCGCGCAACATCGGCCCGAAATACCGGTTGTCCTTGAACAGCGCTCCCGCGGTCTGCGGCAAGGTCAAAATCGATGATGCGAAGATGACGGGCATAACGCCGCCGGAGTTTACCCGCAGCGGCAGGTGCGTCGATTGCCCGCCCATAATCTTTCGTCCCACCACCCGCTTGGCGTACTGCACCGGGATGCGCCGTTCGCTGCGTTCCACGAAGACAATGAACGCCACCACCGCGACCATCAGCACGATCAGCATCAGCATGGCCGGAACGGTGAACGCGCCCCAAGCCTGGGCCTGGACTTTCTGGGCCAGATCGGCAACCGCTTTCGGCAGGCCAACCACGATGCCGGCAAAGATCAACAGCGACATACCGTTGCCTACGCCACGCTCCGTGATCTGCTCGCCCAGCCACATGATGAAGACGCTGCCCGTGGTCAGGGTCAGCATGGTCATCAGCACAAAACCAGGACCGGGGTTGATCACGAAGTCTGGCTGTCTTTGCAACGTAAAGGCAATGCCCAGCGATTGCACCGCGCTCAATCCCAGGGTCAGGTAGCGCGTCCACTGGGTGATTTTCTTTCGTCCCAGCTCGCCTTCCTTCTGCAATTTGGCCAGCGGCTCGTAGACCACGGTCATTAACTGCAGAATGATGGATGCCGTAATGTACGGCATGATGCCGAGCGCGAAAACCGTCAGCCGGCGCAACTGTCCGCCGCTGAACAGATCGACGAAGCCCAGGAAGCTGCCGCGATTCTGGTCGAAGAACTGGGCCAGCTTGTCGGCGTTGATCCCGGGCGTGGGAATGTGTCCGCCCAGGCGGTACACGAACAGCAGCCCAAGCGTAAACAGAATGCGCTTTCGCAGATCGGGAACGCGGAATACGTTGGCTAACTTCTCAAGCATAGAACTCCAGTTGTCAGTTGTTAGTGGTCAGTTGTCAGAAAATGCGCGTCGATGACAACACCTAACAACCCTTGCTCAAACCAAATCAAAGCTATCTTTTGCCGGTGATCCGTAGCAGCCCAACTGACAACCGCCTACTGAACACTGACAACTTGTATTTTGCCGCCGGCCTTCTCGATCTTTTCCTGGGCCGATTTGGAAAACTTGTGGGCATGCACGGTGAGCGCTTTCGACAATTCACCCTGCCCCAGCACCTTCACCAGCGTCTTCTTCGAACTCACTATTCCCGCCTTGCGGAGCACCTCGGGCGTGATCTCAGTCTCACCCAGATCCGCCAGCCGCTGCAGGTTCACGACTTCATACTCGGTGCGGAAGATGTTGACGAAGCCGCGTTTGGGCAGACGGCGATGCAGCGGCATCTGGCCGCCTTCAAAGCCGCGCATGATACGCGAGCCGCTGCGCGATCGCTGGCCTTTGTGGCCCCGGGTCGAGGTCTTGCCCATGCCCGAGCCCATGCCACGGCCCACGCGCTTCTTGTTCTCCGACGCCTTGCGAGGCGCATGTAAATTACTTAAATTCATGTTCGGCACCTTATCAATTTTGCACTTTGCACTTGGCAATTAGCAATTCTGCATTTGGCAATTAGCAGTTGGCATTTGGCCACTGCAGATCAAGAGACGGTTTGGCCAAGTGCTAAATGCCAACTGCCCGCCGTTACTTCAGTATCTCGACCAGATGCGGCACTTTGGCCACCATGCTGCGGATCGATGGTGTGTCTTCGCGCTCCACCACCTGATTCAGACGAGTGAAGCCCAGTCCCTTGATCACCAGCTTCTGCTTTACCGGAGCCGCAATCGCCGAACGCACCCACTTCAACTGCATCCTGGTACCCGGCTTGGCTGCTGCCGTTTCTGCTTTCTTCCGAATCCGCGCCATGGTTACAGCTCCTCGACCGACTTGCCGCGCTGTGCCGCTACGTCTTTGCGATCGCGCAGCTTGCCCAGCGCGTTGAACGTAGCCTTGATCACGTTGTGCGGGTTGGTGGTTCCAATGGATTTGGTCAGCACGTTCTGGATTCCGGCCGAGGTCATCACCGCGCGCACCGCGCCCCCGGCGATGACGCCAGTGCCTTCGGGCGCCGGCTTCAGCAGCACCATGCCTGAGCCATAGCGGCCCAGCACCTGGTGGGGAATCGTGGTCTGCGTCAGATTCACCCGCAGCAAATTCTTCTTCGCCGATTCGATGCCCTTGCGGATGGCCTGCGGAACTTCCTTGGCCTTGCCGGAGCCGTAGCCTACGACCGCCGAGGCCGGATCGCCCACCACCACCAGCGCGGCGAAGGAAAGGTTCTTGCCGCCCTTCACGACCTTGGTGACGCGGTTGATCGAGACTACCTGGTCCTTCAGCTGGAACTGACCGGCGTCAAGCTTTCTCTTTACGATTGGCATTACCGTTGTTTCTCCCGGCGCCGCTTCCGACGCCTTCAAATCTTTCGTTGTTTCCGCCGGCACTTAGCATCTGGCACTTAGCGTTTAGCCAGTCCTCGTGTCATCCTGAGCGGAGGCGCGCCGACTTTGCGCGCCGGAGTCGAAGGATCCCCTATCGTCAATCTGCCGTCCCTACGGGACTCGGCCTATTAGATCCGCTCACCCAGCGCTAAAGCGCTGGGCTAAGCTCTACCGCGCCTACGGCGCTTGTTCTTGCTACTTCCGGCTGCTCAACAGAACGCCGGTTGGCATCTCAGATCGTGGCCGAAATCCCTTACTAAGACTGACAACCGGCCACTGACGACTGTCTTTAGAACTCTAATCCCGCGGCGCGGGCCGCATCGGCCAGGGCCTTGATGCGTCCGTGGTACAGATAGCCGCCGCGATCGAATACCACTTTGTTAATGCCCTTCTGTTTGGCGCGCTCGGCGATGAGCTTGCCTACTTCCTTGGCCGACGCCAGGTTGCCGCCGGTGGGCCGCTTCTCGCCCTTGATCCCTTTGCCCTTCTCTACCGAAGTAGCCGCAACCAGAGTCGCACCCTGCGCGTCGTCGATGACCTGGGCGTAAATGTGGTTCACCGAGCGATAAACGTTGAGCCGGGGACGCTCCTGCGTGCCTTGCACCTTTTTGCGGATCCGGCTGTGTACCTTTTGCCGCGTCTGATCTTTTGAAGTCTTCGAAATCATTTCGCTATTTCCTCATCCCGGGTTTCTGAACCGGGTAACGGTGCGCCTTAGCGCCATCCGTCGTAATCGCTTTTGGCCTTTAGCTCTTAGCTTTTAGCCAACTGCTAAGTGCTAATTGCCAACTGCTGCCTTATTTCGCACCCGTCTTGCCGACCTTCTTCTTCAGGCGCTCATTGCTATAACGCACGCCTTTGTTCTTGTACGGATCAGGTGGACGCAGGCTGCGCATTTCGGCAGCTACAAAACCCACTTGTTGCCGGTCGATCCCGCTTACCGTTAAATGCGTGAGCTTGGGATCGATGGCCACTTCAATGCCGGTGGGCAGGGGATACTCGATGGGATGGGAATATCCCAGGGTAAATACCACCATACCTTTGCCCTTCATTTCGGCACGGTAGCCAATACCGACGATATCCAAGTCCTTCGTCCAGCCCTTGGTGACACCCTCGACCGAGTTGTTGACTAAAGCCCGCACCAGTCCATGAACCGCGGCTTTGGAGTCGTCTTCGCGCAGGACCAGCAGCTCGCCATCCTTTTGTTCCAGCTTGACGCCGCCCGGCATGTGGGTGACAACTTCGCCCTTCGGACCTTTTACGCGGACCGTGTTGCCCTCGATAGCGTAGGTTACGCCCTTGGGCAGCGGAATCGGTTTCTTTCCAATTCGAGACATAAGTTAGCCTTTAGCAATTAGCTCTTAGCTTCTAGCAAACACCTAAAAGCTGTTGTCATCCTGAGCGGAGGTGCGCCGTTCTTGCGCACCGGAGTCGAAGGACCTCTATCGTCCACAAGCAATCCGGTCAGGCTAGTAAATCTCGCACAGCACCTCGCCGCCCACGCCTTCTTTGCGGGCCTGGCGGCCAGTCATCACACCCTTGGGCGTGGTCAGAATGTTGATTCCCAGCCCGCCCAGGACGCGTGGAATCTCGCTGTGCCCCACGTATACCCGGCAACCGGGACGGGAAACGCGCTTCAGGTCCGAGATGGGCGAGGAGTTGTCGGGGCTGTACTTCAAGTACACCCGCAAAACCTTATGGCCCTCTTCGTCGGTCGCCTTGAAGTTGGCGATGTAGCCTTCTTCTTTCAGAATGCGGGCCATCTCCACCTTCAACTTGGAATGGGGAACGTCCACCTTCTGCTGCCGTGCCTTGATGGCGTTACGAACTCGGGTTAAGAAATCCGAGACCGGATCGGTCAAACTCATGCTTTGCGTCTCCTCATGTCGTCGCCCGTTAGCTTACACATCATGTCCCGGCATCGGGACCTGGGATTCTCGCCGGTGCGTTGGCGGAGTCAATGTAAGAACCAGCCGCGACGAATTTACTACTTACTGCTAGTGACTGGTAACTAGTGACTAGTGACTAGTAACTAGCTTCTATTTACCAACTCGACTTGGCCACTCCAGGAATCTCGCCCCGCAGAGCCAGATCGCGGAAGTGCAGACGGCACAGTCCAAACTTGCGCAGATAAGCGCGCGACCGTCCGCAGATGTGACAGCGGTTGTGCTGCCGGGTCGAGAACTTGGGTTTCTTGTTGGATTTGGCGATTTGTGATGTTCTGGCCATCGTTTCCTTTTTGGTATTAGCCGTTAGCAATTAGGGAAGCTCTGAATAACTTGCCGAACTTGCCGCAAGGGCTAAAGCCCCGTTGATTTTGCGATACTTGCGGCACGGCTGAAGCCGTGCCCTTTCAAAACCGGAACTTAATCAGAGCTTCCTTAGCACTTGGCAATTAGCTAACTCATTTTGTCATCCCGAACTTGGACTTCAGTCCGAGCCGAGAGATCTGCGGTTTCTGCCGTCCCTACGGGACTCGGTTTTATCTTCCACCTCACCCAGCGCTGGAAGCGCTGGGCTAACCTATGCCGCGCCTACGGCGCTCGCATTTTCTACTACTGTTGACCGCGGGCTTACGCCCACGGCTAACTCAAATTCCGCCCTTTCGGGCTAAATTCCTTCCAATATTTCGACTCAACTAGTTACTAGTTACCGCCCTTTACTGCCGAAACGGCATTCCCATGTGCTTCAGCAGGGCGCGTGCCTGGTCGTCGCTCCCGGCCGAAGTCACAATAGTGATGTTCATGCCCTTCAGCTTCTCCACCTTGGCATAGTCGATCTCCGGAAAGATCAGCTGATCGCGAACCCCCAGGGTGTAATTGCCGCGGCCATCGAACGACTTGGTCGGCACCCCGCGGAAATCGCGGACCCGCGCCAAAGCGATATTCACCAGCCGGTCAAAGAACTCGTACATGCGATCACCGCGCAGGGTGACCATCACCCCGATAGGCATGCCCTCGCGCACCTTAAACTGCGCAATCGATTTGCGCGCCTTGGTGATCACCGGCTTCTGGCCGGTGATCTGGCCGACTTCGGTCGCCGCCGGGTCGATCAGCTTCGCGTTCTGCGTCGCCTCGCCCACACCCATGTTGACGACGATCTTCTCCAGCTTGGGAGCCGCCATCGGATTCTCCAGGCTAAACTCCTTCATCAGCGCCGGCAAAACTTCCTTGTAGTAGCGCTCGCGCATACGCGCGGTCGAGCGATTGGTCGCCTTGGAGCGCGCCGGCTTACCCGAGGGCTGCTCGCCTGCCGCTTCGACCTGCTCGGCCTTCGCCTTCTTACCCTCTTTAGGCTTGCCCTGCCCGGGCTTGGCTTGTCCACCCTGCTGCGGAGCTTTCTGTTTTTTCTCGTCTGCCATTTCCCTGCTTCTACCTTTCTCACGGTTTCGGCGGCTTCGAGCTGCCGGTTCGTGAGGAACTCAATTCAGCACTTAGCATTTGGCAGTTGGCATTTAGCAACTGCAAAACTCCGTTCCATCTTCTACAGCTTGCGCCTTGGCTAATTGCTAATTGCCAAGTGCTAACTGCTATTTCTCCAGCGTATTGCCGCAGCTCTTGCACACCCGGACGTGGCGGTCGCCGCGAAACTCATGGCCCACGCGCACCGGACGGTTACAGGAGTTGCATTTCAGCATGACGTTACTGATGTCAATCGCACTCTCCTGCTCGGCAATGCCGCCCTTAATATTCTTCTGCGGGTTGGGACGCACGTTCTTCTTCACCATCATGACGTGTTCCACCAGCACCTTGCTGCCACCCGGCATCACGCGCAGCACGCGGCCCTGCTTACCTTTGTCGCGCCCGGTAATGACTTGCACCTGGTCGTTGCGACGGATATCTACGCTCTTCTGCATGGTTGTTCAATCCTTCTTCGCGGTTCGCGAGTTGCACTTGGCAGTTAGCATTTGGCACTTGTCCAGATCGCTCACTGCCGGCAGCTTCGCCGCCTTTACTTCTACCGTCCCTACGGGACTCGGCTTTCAATTTCGCCCTACCCAGCAGCCTTGGTCGCCACCTAATCGACTCGTTACAGAATCGAGAGTTATCGGCCAAGTGATTCGGCATATGCCCATCGCCGTAGGCCAATTGCCAAGTGCTAACTGCCAAATGCTGCCTTACAGTACTTCCGGCGCCAGCGAAACAATTTTCAAAAACTTCTTCTCGCGCAGTTCGCGAGCTACCGGGCCGAAAACGCGTGTCCCCACCGGCTCGTGCACATCGTTGATCAGCACCGCTGCGTTCTGATCGAAGCGGATGTAAGTTCCATCGCGCCGGCGATGTTCCTTGCGGGTGCGCACAATCACCGCTTTCACCACCGTCCCCTTCTTGGCGGTGCCGTCGGGCGACGCTTCCTTCACCGCCGCCGTAATCACGTCGCCCAGGCCGGCAACCAGGCCGGTGGAACCGCCCAGCGGCAGAATCATCTGCAACTTGCGCGCACCGGAGTTGTCGGCGACATCTAGCATGCTTCTCATCATGACTGCCATAATTCCTTCTCCTTCGCAGGGCCGCCGGCCGGACTCAGCATTTAGCATTTAGCATTTGGCAGTTGGCATTTAGCCAATGCAGCAGCTCTCAAATTGGGACTTGGCCAAATGCTAATTGCCAAATGCCAGCTAGGCCGTTGGCTGCGCCTCAACCGGCGCCACCTGAGCGGCGCGCTGCACAATCTCTTTCAACTGCCACCGCTTCAGCTTGGACAGCGGACGGGTTTCTTCAATCTTTACGTAGTCGCCCAGGTGAGCATTGCCCGTCTCGTCGTGCGCGTAAAATTTCTTGCTGCGAGCCACCACCCGCTTGTAGAACGGGTGAGCCTTCTGCCGCCGTACTTCCACCACGATGGTCTTGGCCATCTTGGTCGACACGACTTCGCCAATCAAGGTCTTGCGCCGGCCGGCGGCCTTTGCGGTGCTGGTTGCTGTGGTTTCCGCCATGGATTACTTTTTCTCCGTCGCAGCCTTCTTCTTGGCCGCCTTCTTTGCCGGGGCGGGAGCGCTGACGGCTGTTGCCGCTTGCGGCGTCCCTCCGTTATCGCCGGCCAGTTGCTTCTGGCGCATGACTGTGAGCACACGCGCGATATCTTTCTTCAGCTCACGAATCTTCTTCAGGCTTTCGGTCTGCCCCATCTTCAACTGAAACTTCATCTTGAAGAGCTGGTCAGACAGTTCGCGCTGCTGGTGCACCAGCTCGATATCGGTCAGGTTTCGAATCTTGTCTACATTCATCGTTAGATCCAGTTGTTGGTTGCCAGTTGTCAGTTGTCAGTTACCCCGACTACCGCAACGGACCGATCTCTTGTCTCTGTCAACTACCGGCTGTTCGGGTCGTGTTCTTAAACTGAGAACTGACAACCGGCAACTGACAACTGCTTTCTAGTGCACGCCCTCGCGCTGCACGAACTTGGTCCGCAGCGGCAGCTTGTGCGAAGCCAGGCGCATGGCCTCGGTTGCGTCGGCTACCGATACCCCTTCCATCTCGAAGAGGATCTTGCCCGGCCGCACGACCGCGACCCAGTGGTCCGGAGCTCCCTTGCCTTTGCCCATACGGGTTTCGGCCGGCTTCTTGGTGACTGGCTTATCCGGGAACAGGCGAATCCAGATCTTGCCGCCACGCTTGACGAAACGCGTCATGGCAACACGGCTGGCTTCAATCTGGCGGTCGGTGATCCAGCCCGGCTCCATGACCTTCAAGCCGAAATCGCCGAACGACAGCTGGCCGCCGCGCCAAGCCTTGCCGCACATGCGACCGCGCTGCTGCTTGCGGTACTTTACTTTCTTTGGCATCAACATAAAATTCAGTTCCCAGTTGTCAGTTGCCGGTTGTCAGTTAACTTCCTCGACAGTCCTGCTTTTCCTGCCCACTAATATTGTCAGTGTTGATCAAACCTTCGCCAGTTGCTCTTTCTGACAACTGACAACTGGCCACTGACAACTGCCTTTAAAACGCTCCCGACTGCACGGCCTGCGGCTCGCGCTTCTTCTCGCGATAGATCTCGCCCTTGTATACCCAGACCTTCACCCCGATCACGCCATAGGTGGTCCGAGCTTCGGTAAAGCCGTAGTCGATATCGGCGCGCAGGGTGTGCAGCGGCAGTCTGCCCTGCAGATACCATTCCGAGCGCGCGATTTCGTTGCCGTTCAGGCGGCCGCTGACCCGGACTTTAATGCCCTTGCAGCCAAAGCGCAGCGCCGAATCGACGGCCTTACGCATGGCCCGGCGGAAGCCGACACGCTTTTCCAGCTGCAGCGCGATGTTTTCCGACACCAGTTGCGCATCCAGCTCAGGCTTGTGCACCTCCTGGATGTCGACATAGACCTCGCGGTTGGTGCGCTTCTGGATCTCCTGCTTCAGCTTGTCGATCTCCGTACCCTTGCGGCCGATGATAATGCCCGGACGCGCGGTGCGAATGATGATGCGCAGCTTGTTGCCCGGCCGCTCGATTTCAATCGAGCTGACGCCTGCCGACTTGAGCTTGTCTTTCAGCTCGGCCTTCAGCTTGACGTCTTCCAGCAACAGTTTGTCGTAGTCGCGCACCACGAACCAGCGCGATCTCCACGGCTTGGTAATGCCCAGGCGAAATCCGTATGGATGGACCTTCTGTCCCATAATCTCCTACTTTTTCTTGGCGGGTTTCTTGGCCGCCGACTTCTTTGCCGCAGTTTTCTTCGCCGCTGCTTTCTTGAGTGGCGCCCGCTTTACGGCTTTCTTCGCCGGAGCCGCCGCTGCGCCTTCTCCAACCGTCTGCACCAGTTCGCCGTGTCCGTTGCCCGAGGCCTTCTCGGCCAGCGCGATCTCGATATGCGCGATACGCCGCTGGTAACGATAGGCACGGCCCATCGGAGCGGGGCGGATACGCTTCATGCGCGGACCGTCATTGGCGATGGCCCGCTTCACGAACAGGCGATCGACGTCCACGTCCAGTCCCTTTTCCGCGCTGACATAGTTGGCGTTCTCGACTGCCGAACGCAGCAACTTGTACAACTGGGGAGCAATGCCCTTCTTGGCGAACATCAGCGTATCCAGCGCTTCTTCCACCCGGCGGCCCTTGATCATGTCGAGCACCAGGCGCGCTTTCTGCGGCGAGATTCGCACGTAATTCAGTTTGGCTGTGAATTCCATGTTGTTTCCTTACCTCGCCGGCGCCGGTTTGGCCGCCGATTCCGTAGCCGCCCGTACCGAGTGGCCCTTGAAGGTGCGGGTCATGCTGAACTCGCCCAGCTTGTGGCCTACCATGTTTTCCGTGACGTACACCGGAATGAATTTCTTTCCGTTGTGCACCGCCAGCGTGTGTCCCACCATCTCCGGGATCACCGTCGAGCGGCGCGACCACGTGCGCACGACCTTTTTCTCGTTGCGCGCGTTCATGCCGTCGACTTTGGCCTGCAGGTGCGAATCGATGAACGGACCCTTTTTGGTTGAACGTGCCATAGTGTCTCAGTCCTACTTCTGTCTGCGGGTCACGATGAACTTATCGGTCCGCTTGTTGTTACGCGTCTTGTAGCCGCGAGTGGGCTGTCCCCACGGAGTCACCGGATGCCGGCCGCCGCTGGTCTTGCCTTCGCCACCGCCGTGCGGATGGTCGACCGGATTCATGACCACGCCGCGATTGGTGGGGCGAATACCCAGCCAGCGCGTGCGGCCTGCCTTGCCAATAGAAATGTTTTCGTGATCGGTGTTGCCCACCTGACCGATCGTGGCCATACAATCGACCAGCACTTTGCGAGTCTCGCCGGAGGGCAGCTTAAGCAGCGCGTAATCGCCTTCCTTGGCTACCAACTGCGCCTGGGCTCCGGCCGAACGCGCCATCTGCGCGCCCTTGCCCGGCTTCAGCTCGATGTTGTGCACCGTGGTGCCGGGAGGAATGTTGCGCAGGGGCAATGCGTTGCCTACCAGGATGTCGGCATCGGGACCGCTGACAATCTTTGCCCCAACTTTCAGCCCCACCGGATACACGATGTAGCGCTTTTCGCCGTCAGCGTAATTCAGCAGGGCGATGCGCGCCGAGCGATTGGGATCGTACTCGATGGAGGCGACGGTGGCGGGAATGCCAGCCTTGTCGCGCTTGAAGTCGATGATGCGCAGCTTGCGCTTGTGTCCGCCGCCCCGGTGCCAGATAGTCAGGTCACCGGCATTGCGGCGTCCGCCGGTGCGCTGCTTGGGTTCGGTCAGCGGCTTGTACGGCCGGTTCGTCGTCAGATCATCGTTGACCGTGGTGGTGGTAAACCGCCGCGTCGGAGTTACCGGTCTGTAAGTTTTGATTGCCATGTTCCTACTCGCTTCTCGCTTGTTCCGACTTCTGCCGTCCCTACGGGACTTGGATCTTAATTTCGATCCAACCCAGCATTCCGCTTCGCTTCATGCTGGGCTAGACTACGCCGCCCCTTCGGGGCTCGCCTTCGGCAGTGGGCCTGTTGTCCACTGACCACTGACCACTGACTACAGGTTCTCGGCGTACTCGGGCATCTTCTGGCCCTCTTTCAACCGCACGTAGGCTTTTTTCCAGTCAGGCCGATAGCCGGTGAACTTACCCCGCCGCCGTTCTTTGCCGACAAAGGTCGCGGTGCGCACCGAGTCCACTTTCACCTTGAAAATGCTCTGCACTGCCTGCTTGATCTCCGTCTTGCTTGCCTTCACCGCAACTTCAAAGACCAGCGTAGCTTCGGTTTCCTTTGCGCCCAGACCTTTTTCCGTGATCACCGGGCGGCGAATGATCTGATAAGCCGACTTCATTACGCCACCTCCGCGTGCTTGCGCTTAGGGGCCGAGGCCTTCAGCGTGTCCTGCAGCTTCTCGAAAGCCGGCCGCGCGAAGATTGTGGTCTCGTAGCGCAGCAGGTGATACGGATGAACCTGGTTGCCCGCCAGCAGTTCCACGCCTGCCAGATTGCGTGAACTCAGATGCAGGTTGTGGTTCTCGGTCGCCGCGCTCTCCACCAACAGCGTTGTGCTCTTGGCATTGAGCGTATTGAGCGTCTTGCGAAACTCTTTGGTCTTGACCGCCGGCAGGTCGAAGTTCTCGACTACCACCAACTTGCCGTCGGCCAGCTTCGCTGCCAGCGCCGAGCGCAGCGCGCCCAGCAGCTTCTTGCGCGGGAAGGCGAAATCGTAGGAGCGGGGCTGCGGTCCGTGAACCGTGCCGCCATGCCGCCACAGGGGAGACCGGATGGATCCCACACGGGCGCGGCCAGTGCCCTTCTGCTTCCAGAGCTTCTTGCCCGCGCCGCTTACCAGCTTCTTGTTCTTGGTGGCGTGCGTGCCGGCACGCTGCCCGGCGCGGTAATGCTTCACCGCTTCCCAGAGCAGGTCCTCGTTGACTGCGCCGAACACTTCGTCGGCCAGCTCGAGCGAGCCTACCTTTTCGCCACCCAGATTCACTACATCAATCGTTGCCATAATCTTTTCCAGTTGTCGGTTGTCAGTTCTCAGTTGTCAGTTGACGAACCTCAACGCAGATTTCGGAGTTATCAGTCATCGGCCGCCACCAGGAAAAACTGACAACCGGCAACCGACAACTGACAACTTATTTCTTCTTCGCCACCGCGCGCTTGGAAGCCTTCAACGGATCGACCGTGCCTGCACCACTGAATCCGCGCCGCTCTCTGGGCGGCTTCTTGGCCTTGGTGATAATTACGTACGCGTCTTTATGTCCCGGCACGGCGCCTTCGACCACGATCAGGTTCTCGTCCTTGTCGACCCCGAGCACGCGCAGGTTGCGAACCGTAACCCGATCCACGCCCATGTGTCCCGACATACGCATACCTTTGAACACGCGCGAGGGAAACGCCGAGGAGCCGATGGAGCCGGTGATCTGGAACATCGAACCGTGCGAGGCCGCGCCGCCGCCGAACTTGTGACGCTTGACTACGCCGGCGAATCCACGGCCCTTGCTGGTGCCGGCCACGTCGACAAACTTTTCGCCTTCGAACATATCGACCAGAACCTTGTCGCCAACCTTCGTACCGTCTTGAGTCTCGGGATCGATCACGATCGGCACTTCGCGCAGAAAACGCATAGGCGGCAAATCGTGCTTGGCGAAGTGGCCCTTCATGGGCTCGGTCAAACGCGACTGCTTCACGAACTCAACCAGCCCGATTTGCGCGGCATCGTAGCCGTCCTTGGTTACCGTCTTGCGCTGGGTCACAACGCAGGGGCCGGCCTGCAGCACCGTGACCGGGTGAACATCACCCTTGTCATCGAACAGCTGCGTCATGCCGACTTTTCTACCCAGAATTCCAGTTACTGCCATGTTGTTTTCCTCACGGGGGCCCCCGAAGCGCGCCGCTTTTGCGCGGTTTGGGGCCGAACTCCGCTTCCTGATGTCCGGTTGATTCAACCGGGGATTGGGACCAATCTCGGAAGCTTTGTTTGGGTGCCCCACCCTACGCCCGTCTTTGGCGTAGGGTGGGAGACCGCGATTGCCGGCTCACGCCGATGAAGCTGCCGTCCCTACGGGACTCAGATTCTTCTCTCTCACCTTCCCAGCGCTGAAGCGCCGGGCTAACCTCTGCCGTCCCTACGGGACTCAAATCCTAGTTGCTACCTGCCCAGCACTCCGCCTGCGGCTCCGTGCTGGGCTAGACTATTTCGCGCCTACGGCGCTTGGTTCCCCGACGTTACGGCTTCACACCGAAATCAAGGTTCCCGCCACGGCCGACGGTTCGTGGCCGACCAACCAAGTTAATCGCTTGGTGGCTTGTCTGCTTTGGCAAGTGCCACGTGCCAACTGCTAACTGCCAAGTACCAAATGCCGGCCTACTTGTGTTCCTTGCCGAAGGCCTTAATTTCCACGTCCACGCCGGCCGGAAGCTCCAGCTTCATCAGCGCGTCGACGGTCTGCTGCGTGGGCTCAAGAATATCGAGCAGGCGCTTATGCGTGCGAATCTCAAACTGCTCGCGCGACTTCTTGTCCACGTGCGGGGAACGCAGCACAGTGTACTTGTTCTTTACCGTGGGCAGCGGTATCGGTCCCGCGATTTGCGCGCCGGTGCGTTTGGCCGTGTCCACAATCTCGCCGGTGGACTGGTCGAGAACGCGATAGTCGTAAGCTTTCAGCCGGATGCGGATTCGTTCTTTGCCAATCACGTTAGTTTCTCTCAAAGATCTTGGTTCGGACCATCTCGTCTCCGCGATGGATCCTGCGGCTTTTGCCGCGGGTTACGCCAAAGAGCTGTCGTCCCTACGGGACTCGGCTCTACTCGATTTGCCTACCCAGCGCTGAAGCCCTGGGCTAAATTCTATCGCCCCTAAAGGGGCTCGGAACTTGATAACTGACCCACCCAGGACTCCGCTACGCTCCGTCCTGGGCTAAACTGTTCCGCGCCTACGGCGCTCGTCTCTGCCGACTACGACCCCAGTGCCGAAAATCTGGGGCATCGACAGAAGCTAATTGCCAAGTGCTAATTGCCAACTGCGGGTGCCCCATCCTACGCCTGCTTTTGGCGTAGGGTGGGAGACCTCTACGCAATAATTTCGCTGATGGTGCCGGCGCCTACCGTGCGTCCGCCTTCGCGAATGGCAAACCGCAAGCCCTTTTCCATGGCCACCGGCGTGATCAGCTCAATCTGCAAGGTCACGTTGTCGCCCGGCATCACCATCTCGGTGCCTTCCGGCAGCGTCGCCACCCCCGTCACGTCGGTCGTGCGGA